>JAQWJQ010000116.1 GCA_029248265.1 Planctomycetota bacterium | reverse complement strand
GCTCTTCTACCCCGCCATGTCCCTGGCGGTCTACATCATCCAGGGCGCCGCGCTGTGGGCCGGGGTCGTCGCGATCACGGGCGAGGCGCTCTCCTACGGGGCCTTCATCCAGTTCTGGCTCCTGTTGAACATGCTCGTCCGCCCCATCCGGGAGCTGGGCGAGCGGTACAACGTCCTCCAGAGCGCGTTCGCCTCCGCCGAGCGGATCTTTCAGGTCCTCGACACCGCCCCCTCCGTGGCGAGCGCCGCGGCCCCCGAGGCGCTGCCCGAGTCCGATGGTCATCCCCCGGCCATCCGCTTCGAGAACGTCGAGTTCGAGTACGTCGAGGGTTCGCCCATCCTCAGGGACATCTCATTCGAGGTCCCGCGGGGCAAGACGGTGGCCGTGGTCGGCGCGACGGGCGCGGGCAAGTCCACCCTCGTCAACCTGCTGCTGCGCTTCTACGACCCCCAGGCCGGGCGGGTGACCCTGGGCGGCGAGGACCTCCGGGCACTTCACCTGGAGACCCTGCGGAGCCGCTTCGGGCTGGTGCTCCAGGAGGACTTCCTCTTCGCAGGCACCGTCCGAGACAACCTGATCATGGAGCGGGAGGGGGTCACCGAGGCGTCCCTCGCCGAGGCCCTCGAGGCCTCCCAGGCCCGCGACCTCGTCCAGCGCCTCGACGGCGGGCTGGACGCGGAGGTGGCCGAGCGCGGGGCGACCTTCTCGACCGGCGAACGCCAGCTCCTGGCGATCACCCGCGCCCTCGCCGCTCGGCCCGACATCGTCGTGCTCGACGAGGCGACCGCCGCCGTGGACAGCGGCACCGAGCACCGGATCGAGCGGGCGACGCGGGCCCTCCTCCAGGGGCGGAGCGCGCTGGTCATCGCCCACCGCCTCTCCACCATCCGCGACGCGGATGAGATCCTCGTGATGGCCCGCGGCGAGATCCGCGAGCGCGGCACCCACGAGGAGTTGCTCGCGCGCGGCGGCCTGTACGCCAAGCTCCACGCGCTCCAGTTCGAGGAGCCCGCCGCCTGACCCGCAACGGAGAGAGCCCCGGGAGCACTGCGGCTCTCGGGGCTCTCGGGGCGAGAATCACTGGCGGGCTTCGCCCGAGGGATCAGAGGGCGCGGTACTCGGCGATGGCGCCGCGAAGCTCCTGGCTATCGGGGCCCACGCCGGACTTGAAGAACTGCGCCTGGCTGCCGTCCTTCGAGACGACGAACTTGCAGAAGTTCCATCCGGGCCGCGACCCGGTCATCCCCGCGAGGCCGTCAAAGATCGGGCTGTTCCCTTCCTTGGTGCCGGTCTTCGCCAGCATCGGGAAGGTGACGCCGTAGTTCTCCTGGCAGAAGGCCTGGATCTCCGCCGCCGAGCCGGGCTCCTGCCGACCAAAGTCGTTGCTGGGGATCCCGACGACGGTGAAGTCTGCTCCGCCGAGCTCCTCCTGGAGCTCCTGGAGGCCCGCGTACTGACCCGTGAAGCCGCACTTGCTCGCGACGTTCACGAACACGGTGACCTTGCCCTGCAAGGAGGCGAGCGGCATGGCCTCGCCGCCCAGGGTGAGGGCGTCGAGGGCGTACAGGCCGGCGGGCGCTGAGGCTTCGGCAGGCTCTTCGGCCGGTGCCGCGGCAGGGGTCACGGTAGGGGTCATAGCAGGGGTCACGCCCGCCGGGGCCGTCGCGATCTCCTGGCTGCCGGACGCGGCGTCGGTGGTGCTACCGCAGGCCGCGAGGGCGGAGAGGAGCGAAACGCTGAGGAGGTGTGCAGTACGCATGGAGGGGGTCCTTTTTGGTGGTCAGGGTTCGGTGGACAGGGCGCTGTTCGGCAAAGAGCCGCGACCGGATGCCCCACGGCCAGAAGTCTCGGCCTTCAGGATCCGATGCCAAAGAAAAGTGGCCGCGCCCCTCACCGGGCGCGGCCACTTGCCGGACGCATCGGCTTCGATCAGCCGATCCACTCGTCGAGGAGCAGCATCTGGTCCTTGTCCTCGGACCCGAGGGCCTTGGCACGGGTCGCGTACTGGACCTTCGCCTCTTCGTCCGCGAGGGGCCCCGCGCACCAGCGCGCCGCCGTGAAGTTGAGGCGGAAGGCGAGCGTGTTGTCCTTGAAGCCAAGCTCGTTGACCTGGTCAAGCGCGGCGAGCGCGGCCTTGGCCGAGGCGTCGTCATTCACGACCGAGAACTTGGCATCCGCGACGTAGTCCATCATGCCGAGGGCGTTCTTCGGATCGAGCTCCGCTGCCATGGCGAAGTCCTCCTCGGTGGCGAGGCCTCTCTTCAGCAGCGCCAGCACCGTGCGCCCCTTCGAGCCCTTCTTGTTGTCCGCGTCAGCGGTCAGGGCGAAGCGAACCGGGCCGTCCAGGGAGGGCAGGAAGGGGGCGCCCGAAGCGGCCTCTTCATAGATCGTGATCGCGGCGAGCCAGAGCTTCCAACGGCTGGCGTCGTCCTTGGCCGCGGCGAAGTCGTCCGCGACCGACTTGGCCGCCATCAGCTGTTCGCGCCCCTTGCGAAGCTCGGCCATGTGCTCGAGGTACTTCTCGGGGCCGCCAGCCTGGTACCCGGTGCGTCCATAGACCTCACCGTCGGCGGTCATCATCAGGATCGTCGGGAACCCTCGGACGCCGTACTTGCTCTGGAGCTCTTCGTTGCGCTCCGGGTTGGGGACCTTCGCCTTGATCTCCTCTGCGCGCGGGAAGTCGAGGGCGACCAGGATGTAGTCCTTCTGGGCGGCCTCCATCCAGACGTCGTGCTGGAAGACCTCCTCGTGGAGCTTGATGCACCAGCCGCACCAGTCAGACCCGGTGAAGTCGACCAGGAGGTCCTTACCCTGCTCCTTCGCCGCGGCAGCCGCAGCGTCGTAGTCGTCGAACCAGGTCTGGTCCTCATGCGCAGGAGTCGAGAGGACGGCGAGGCTGCTCAGAGCGAGGGCCGCGAGGGTGTTCATCATGTCGGAGGTTGCTTCGAGGGGGGGGCCGGTCACCAGGTCGTCGAGGGCCGGGCGGCCAGGCCCCGGGGGCTGGAGGATGGGGCCGGCGACCGCTTTTCTCCAGTGCTCCCGGGGCAGAATGCACAGTTCGAACGGGCGAGGTGCCCACGGTGCCCCCACGAGGGAGCGCTGCCTGCGGATTCACCGGGCTCCACAGGCGCAGAGCGCCGTCACGAACGAGCCACGAGGCGCCGGCGACCACGATGGTCCGCCAATACCTTCAAGGAAGCCGCCACGAGCCGCTCGACGGTGATCGTCGAACGGTCCACCTCGGGGCGGTAGCTGCAATAGTCTTGCGCGGAGCTGGCCACCTTCTCACCGAGCCCGAAGAGATCGATCTCAGCGGCGGAGGTCGGCGCGAAGAAGCTGACGACCGGGACCTCCATGGCGAGCCCGAGGTGGAGTGCGAGCGAGTCGCTCGTGAGGAGCAGGTCGCTCAGGCCCAGGAGCGCCGCGAAGGTGCAGAGGTCATGGTGCGTCCCCGCGTCGATCACTCGAATCGGCGCGTCGAGCAAGCGGAGGCCGGCCAGGATCTCATCATTGCGGCTCCGCTCGGCGGCGCCGCCCAGCACGAGGAAGGAGACCTCGCGGCCCATGGCTGTCGCGAGGGCCCCCGCATAGGCCACGACCCGCTCCACGGGGAGCTCCTTGCTGCGCCAGCGCCCCCCCGCACCCGTGTTCAGGCCACACACCAGCGTCGAGTCATCCAGCCCGGCGTCGCGGGCAAACTTGGCCGCGTCGGCGTGAGCCTGCGCCGGCAGCGGGAGCTCGGGCCGGCCCCCCTCCACGCCGAGCATGGAGGCGAAGATCTCAGCGTGACTCCGCTGGTTCTCGACCTTGCGGCGGTCCGCTTCGAGCTTCCCCCCCTTGGACAGCAGCCCCATGCCGAACCAGGGTTCCACGTCGTCGGTGTACGTCGGCTGGCCCTGCTCGTCGAGGGTGGCCCCAGAGAGGCGCGCGGCGTCGAGGGAGGCTGCGAATTCGCAGAGCGACGCCTCGTCGTCGAGAGAGAGCACCCAATCCCAGCGATCGCTGGGGAGTTCGAGGCGCGCAGCGTCCAGCGAGGAGGCCTCCCCAGGCTCGCAGGTGACCACACGCGAGACGAGGCGGTGACGCTCCACCAGCGGGGCGGCCGCTCGCGAGACCAACCACGTGAGCTCCAGGCCAGGGAAGCGGAGCTTCAGGCCCGGGAGCACCGAGGTCGTCCGGAGCACATCTCCGAGCGAGCCCGTCTTGATGAGGAGAACCGAGGTCACGATAGGTCTCACTTCGCCGCCCGTCGCCCCCTCGCTCAAGCCCGGCCCGGGTTTCCTGGCGAGTTTTCAACGGGAGATCCGCTCAACCTCCCGGGATGGCGAGCATCAGCTCGACCACGGCCCCCGGCCGGTAGCGGCCGTCCTGCGCGGGGTGTGTCCCTGATCGGGAACCCGACTCGACCTCGAGGACGGCCGGCAGCGGGCGCCCCTCGGCGTCCAGCAGCCACTGCGCGGCGGCCGGGCAGTCCACCGCCAACCGGAGCATGAGGTCCTGTCCCGAGAGCCCCCCTGCCGGCGCGAGCACCTCGAGGACGACCCCCTCTCCCCCGGTCCGCTCCACTCGTCCCGGGTGCCCGGCCAGCCGCGCTCCCAGGGGGCCCCGCGCCAGCACAGTCAGAGGTCCTCCAGCCGCCGCCTCCGTGGCGGCCCGGCCGAGGTCAGGCGCCTGGCGAGGCGGAACAGCGGGGGCTCCCGAGGACGTCCCCTCGCGCCCCCCCATCGCTCGCGCCACGAGGTACGCCTCGACGGCTGCGGGGTGGCGCTCCACGAACTCGGCAGGAAAGTCGTCGCCGCCCTCCTGAAGCTCCCGATGCAGGGCGAGGTGCGAGGCGCCCGAGCGAATGAACGCCGGGCCGAGGTCCGGGTCCTCGCCCCGCTCACCGGAGCGCACGCTGCCCTCCGGCGCCACGCCCAGGGCCGCGGCCAACTCCCGGACGCCCATGACCCGGTCTGCCAGGAGGCCGGCAGCCGAGAACGAGCAGAAGCCGCTGACGTCCACCGCCGCGGAGATGCACTCATGCCAGAAGGCGAGGGTTCCGGCGTCCCGCTCTGGATCCCCAGACCACGGCAGGGGCCAGACCACCTGGCCCGCTCGATCGCCCTCCAGCCCCAGGATGCTCAGGGTTCGAACCGGCTCCGGCCCGCGCACCCCGAGGGCCTGGCCCACCTCCGCCGCGAGGTCCCCTGCAGCGAAGGTCGCGCCCACACCGGGGAGCCCGACCGCCCCCATTGCAGCCGCGTGAACCTCACTCCCGGGCTCCAGCAACGACGTGAAGAACTGATCCACACCGGTGCCAGGGAAGCGGCCCATCAGGGACGCCGCGGTGCGCGCGTCGACCCCGATGTGGTTGCAGCGCTCCAGGAGCGCGAGGGGGTCGCCTCGCCCCGCGAACCCCTGGAGCGCGGAGAAGCGTCCGCCCACCTTGGCCCCGCCTCGGACGTCCACATCGAAGCTCCACCCGCAGGGCGTCGGACACCCAGCGCAGCCGTGCTTGCGACGAGGACCCGCCACGTCCACGGACGACCCTCGACTGGCAGCGAGTTCGAGGGTCCCGCCCGCGGCGCGGGTCAGCAGCCTCGGGGATCGGACGAGAGCAGCCTCGAGGTCCCCATCCGGGGCCCCGGCCGGCGCAGCGCGCCCCCCTGGGTCCCCGGCCTCCTCCACCGTGAGCGCCACCACGGCCGCCCGCGCCAGGCTTGCGCCCAGCCCGCCCCGCCCCACAACGCTCGGCGCGACGCCGGGCTCGTCGCCATCGAAGCTCGCGAGGTTGGCGAAGGGAAGCCCGACCTGGGCTCCCGGGCCGGTGGCCATCACGTGAACGCCGCCCCCGGGGCGGCTCAGGGCACGCGCCCGCTCTGAAGCTCCGGAGGCGAGCAGGCGCGCGGGCGCCGGCAGCACGCGGACTGCGCCGCAGCCTTGGATCTCGACGACGCTGGGCTCAGGCGCCCCCCCGAGGAGCACCAGCGCGTCGGCGTGCCCCGCGAAGGCCCGTCCGAAGGGGCCGCCGACCTGCGCCTCCGTCAGGCCCCCACGGAGCGGCGCTCGGGCCGAGAGGGTGGCGCGAGCAGCCGTCGGCACGGCCCTCCGAACGGCATCCCCCACCGACACCACGAAGGCTGGCTCGGCGAGCCCTTGCCCACCGTCGCCCCGCGAGGCCCCCGACCGGGCCGCTCGGCTCGCCGCGACGAAGATCGCCGCGGCCAGCGCTGGGCCCGAGCGCGACGCCGCGGCCGCCAGGTCTGTGGCTTCGGAGAGCTCCACCCGGAGGCGGTCGAGCCAACCGGCAGCTCCCGCCGACGCCGCCGGATCCAGGCCCACGACCATCAGCCGCCGCCCGGCCAGCTCGCCGAGGAGCGCGTCGCCCGCGGCGCGCGGTGACTCTGCGGGGGGTCCATTCATCCAGTGCAGAGGATACCTGCCCGGCGCAGATCGAAGCTCGCCGAGCCTCAGCCAGGACGTGAGGTGGGAAAGATCGTCACACTGGCCTAATCTCCCGGGACCGTCGGGGGACCGGCCGGAGCTTCACCTTGCTTGAACACGTCACCATCGCACGCATCGCGGGCATCCCCGTCCGCGCCAACCTGCTGCTCGGCTACCTGCTCGCCTTCTGGGCCATCATGGGCGCATCAAGCGGGCGGGCAGAGCTCACGCTCACCTTGATCGGACTGTCCATGGGGCTCCTCCTCCTCCATGAGCTCGGGCACGCGCTCATGGCCCGCCGCCTCGGCCTGCAGGTCGTGGACATCGTCCTTTGGCCCCTCGGCGGGATGGCGCGCATCAGTGACTTCCCTGCGGACGCGCGGGTGGAAGCCTGGGTCGCCGCCGCGGGCCCCCTCGTGAACCTCACCCTCGCCGCCTTGGTCGCGCCGCTGCTGCTCTTCACCGACGGCGTCGCCTTCGAGTTCAGCGCGGGCATCGGCATCGGCGTGAGCCCAGATGGAGGCGGCGTCCTCTCGCTGTTCGTCCTGATCAACCTCGCCTTCGGGTTGATCAACCTGCTCCCCGCCTTCCCCATGGACGGCGGCCGCCTGCTCAGGTCCTTCCTGGCGCGCGGCGGGCGCGATTGGGTGGCCGCGACGGACCGGGCAACCTCCGTGGGCAGCGTCATCGCCTGGTCGATGATCATCATGTTCATCCTCCGGGGAGAGTGGCTCCTGTCGCTCCTTGGCTTCTTCATCCTGTTCGCCGGACTGAAGGAACGCTGGACGGTTCGGCTCCGGCATCAAGCCGAGCAGATGGGCGGCGGCGCAGGACGCTTCGCGGGCTGGGAGAGCCTTCTTCGCCAGCGGGCCGGGGCGTTCCAGGGGGCCGGCGGGCCGCCGGAGGGCGCCGCAGGTGCCAGTCCCTTCCCCACGGATGGGCCGCTCCCTGGCGGCCTCGGCGACGAAGCGGGTGAGGGCCCTGAGCCCCAAGGGGACGGCTTCTCCGACGACGACGTCCGGCGGCTCGAGTCATTCCGCGGCCGGCTGCCCCGCAAGCCGGGGTCGCCCGAGGCGGACTGACCGATCGTGACGGGCGCTGGCCGGTGGGCGGCCCTAGAGTGAGCGGACCCCCTGCATGGGACCCGATCATGATTGCACTCGCTCCGCTGCTGACGCTCACCCTCACCGCCGCGCCCGCCCAGCTGGACGGCTCCCCCATCGCGCCCCAGGTGGCCGCGGCCGATGCGGCGATCGAGGCCATCCTCGCGATCCCCGCCGGAGAGCGAACGGTGGCCAACACGCTGGTCGCCCTCGACGACACCGTCGCGCGCTTCTTCGAGGCCGCCCGGATGCCCGGCTTCATGGCCGACGTCTCCACCGCCCCCGCGGAGCGAGAGGCCGGACGGCTGGCCCAGAACGATCTCTCCAACTGGTTCAACCGGATGGGCAAGGACGAGCGCCTCTTCGCGGCGCTGGAGGAGCTCGAGGGCCTCGCCCCCGAGTTCACCCCCGAGCAGCGGCGCTTCTTCGACGAGTCGATCCGAGACTACCGCCGGTCCGGCCTCGACCTGCCCGCGGGCCAGCGCGCCCGGCTCGACGAGATCGATGAGGAGCTGAACGAGCTCGGCTCGGACTTCCGAAGGAACATCGCGGACGACGAGACCGTGGTGCTCCTCTCGGAGGAAGAGCTCGTCGGGGTCCCCGAGTCATTCGTGGCCAGCCTCCCGCGCTCCGGCGGGCTGTGCATGGTGAACATGAAGGGCCCGAACCTCGGGTACGTCCTCGGCTACTGCGAGGACCCCACCACGCGCAAGAAGATGGGCTGCGCCGCGGGGCTACGCGGTGGTCAGCGCAACGTACGGGTGCTGGAGAAGATCATCGCGTTGCGTCACGAGCGCGCCCAGCTGCTCGGGTACCCCACGACCGCAGCGTATGTGGTCGAGACCAAGATGGCCCTGGACCCCGAGACGGTCTTCGAGTTCTACGAGGACCTGCAGCCCCGGCTCCGGGTGAAGGCCGAGCAAGACTTCGCCGAGTACCAAGCAGCCAAGCGCGAGCACACCGGGGATCCGGAGGCCACCCTCGAGGCCATCGACATCGCCTTCTACTCCAACTGGCTGAAGCGGGAGAAGTACGCGGTCGACACCGAGGCGCTGCGCGCCTACTTCTCCATGGGGAACGTGAAGGCGGGCATGTTCGGCGTCTACCAGGACCTGTTCGACATCACCTTCAAGGAGATCACCGCAGCGGCCCGTGAAGAGGGCCGGCCGGTCTGGCACGAGGACGTCGAGATGTACGCGGTCGTGGACAACGAGACGAACGAGACGCTCGGGGAGTTCTACCTCGACCTCTTCCCCCGGGATGGGAAGTACAGCCACGCGGCCCAGTTCCCGCTGCGCCTGCGGAAGGTCTGGGCCGACGGCTCGGTCTCCTCGCCGATCGTGGCCCTCGTGTGTAACTTCACCAAGCCCATGGACGGCCGCCCGTCGCTGCTCTCCCACGGCGAGGTGGAGACCTTCTTCCATGAGTTCGGTCACTGCCTGCACAGCATCCTCACCCGCGCTGAGCTCGCGAGCTTCTCGGGGACCAACGTGGCCCGCGACTTCGTGGAGGCCCCCTCCCAGATGCTCGAGAATTGGACGTGGCAACCCGCCGTCCTGACTCGCTTCGCCCGGCACTACGAGACTGGCGAGCCCCTGCCCGCTGCCATCATCGCCGGCATGATCGCGGCCAAGAACCTGGGCTCCGGCATCAGCACCGAGGGGCAGGTCTACCTGGGCATGATGGACATGCGCTTCCACACCGACGCGGACGGCGAGGTCGACACCACCGCCGTCTGCGAGGAGACCTATCGGGACACCCGGCTCTTCTCCCCCGCCGCGAACCTCGTACGCCAGGCCTCCTTCGGGCACCTCGTCGGCTATGAGGCCGGGTACTACGGCTACCTGTGGTCCCTGGTCTATGCCCAGGACATGTGGAGCCGCTTCGAGGCCGCACCGATGGATCGTGAGGTGGCCCGCGACTATCGCCGCGCGGTCCTCGAGCCCGGCGGAACAAGGGACGCCCTGGACATGGTCCGGGACTTCCTCGACCGTGAGCCGAACTCCGCGGCCTTCCTCAAGAGCCTCGGGCTCGAGTAGGCAGCCCGCCCTGTTGGCCCCCTCAATCCAGCAGGTAGGGGCTGACGAGATTGCGTGTGAGCGCCACGCCGCCTGGGACCCGGAACGCCCCCTGGAGGTGCATCTGGGTGCCTCGCAGGGTGCTGCTGCCCGGGACCGGGAGCACGAGGTCCATGCGACCGCTGGCGTCGGGGACGGCGACCTGAAACTGAAGTCGGTCGCGACGAAGGAGCAGCGGCCCATCGACACCGGGGAGCTGCGTGGGCTGCGCCGCCCGTGGCCCGATCAGGAACCACCCGATGGTCGCCCCGGGTCGGCGCGCTGCAGCTCGAAGCTCACCTCCGAGCCTGGGCGTCTCGAGGAGTTGAATCTGGCGTTCGCCGCTGTCGAGGAGCCGCAGGTCGCCGCGTGCGCTGGGGGCGGAGGCGTGGACAGACTTGGAGGCCAGCGCGAGGCGGGTCCCGCTGGTGTCCAGGTCCAGGTCCCGGACGCTCCCCCCCGTGTCCACGCGGAGGACCGGACCGAAGGCCCCCATCTCAAGCAGGTAGACCTCAGGGGCCGAGCCGTTGCCCCAGGTCGCGAACGCCGCGCGGCGGTCATCCCCCGAGAACTCGACGTCCGAGACGAGGTTCTGGCTGGCACCGGTTGAGCCCGGCACATCGTGGCTCGCCATGGGGAACTGGAACAGCAGGTCGAAGATCTCGAGGCGTACCGAGCGCCCGCTGGTGTATTCCCACCAGCCGATGGCTGCGATCGTGCCGTCCCTGGACAGGTCGAGGCGGGTCGGGAGCTCTGTCGCGCCCCCCCAGACGCTCCCGGTGGCCATGTAGCCTAAGCCGGGGAACTCCGTCAGCAACCGCACCGCGCCGAAGGCGCCGTAGGCGACGGTGCCGCCGTCGGCAGAGGCGCTCACCGCCTGGGTCGCCAGGGCGAGGGGCTCCACGTGGAGGGTCCGGCCCGCGGCGTCGAGGACGAACAGGTTCATGCCGGCCGAGAGGATGACGCGCCGCCCGTCGGCGGAGATCGAGAGCGCGTTCAAGCCCACCCCGGGGACGTCGGCTCGCCCGAGGAGGGCGCCAGTGGTGCCGTCGAGGAGGTCGAGGCGGACCTCCGCGGTGGCGTCATTGAAGGCCGCGGCGGCGACGACATCACCCCGCGCGTCCGTCACCAGCTTCACGGAGCTGTTGATCCGGATGCCGAGGTCATGGGTCCACACCTCGTCCATCGGTGCCCCACCGGACGCTGCCAGGGCGTTGAAGCCAGAGACCAGAGGGGTGCGCCGAAAGAGCGAGGGCAGCGAGACCTGCCGCATGGCAAAGACCCGATCCGCCCGGGACCCGGCCGCGATCGCAGCGGCTCGAAACTGGTCCGCGAGGGGCGGCACTGTGCCGCGGATCACCCCGTCTCCCGTGGAGACCGAGTCCATGAGCAGCAGGGAGTCTTCGGCCCCGCGCACCGAGCACCAAACGAAGGCCTCATCGCCGGCGAAGGCCACCTGCTCGGGCGCCCAATCCGCAGCCGAGGGCGCGGTTAACCACCGCTGAGAGGCTGTAAAGGGATCCTGAGCCTCAGCGAGCCCGGGAAAGAAAGCGGCCAGGAGGAGCGGAGTGAGGTGGAGTCGAGACATGTGCGGATGTTCGAGAGGGAATGAGACCGCCCCCTGCGGCCTCCACGAGAAGGCTACCCCGCTCCTGGGCAGCCGGCCGTCGCCTGGCTCCTCCATGGGACCTGCACCTGTTGCGGGGCAGAGACTCCTGCCCAGCCCGTCCCGAATCCCTACACTCTCCAGCCGCTCAGCCGAGCACGGGTCCCCAGCCGGGGGGCCGCACAACCCGACAGGAGCACCCAGACCATGAGCGACGCCGACCTGAAGCAAACCGACCTACACGAGGTCCACGTCTCGAGCGGCGCCAAGATGGTCCCCTTCGGCGGCTGGAGCATGCCGGTGCAGTACGCGTCGATTCTCGACGAGGCTCGGCGGGTTCGCGAGCACGTGGGGCTCTTCGACCTCGGGCACATGGGCCGACTCGAGGTCACCGGGCCGGACGCCACGCGCTTCCTGGACTCGGTGGTCACCAGCTTCGTGGGCAAGATTCCGGTTGGCGCGATTCGCTACGGGCTGCTTTGCGCTGAGGACGGCGGCCCCCTCGACGACCTCCTGCTCTACAAGTCCAGTGACGAGAACGTCTTCGTCGTCGCCAACGCCTCGAACTGCGCGACGGTCCTGGCCTGGCTCAACGACCACATCGGCGCGCACGACGTGACGATCACCGACCGCTCCGCGGAGCTCGCCATGCTCGCGCTGCAGGGCCCCAAGTCCCAGGACGCGCTCCAGCCCCTCGTCGAGGGCAAGGACCTGAGCGACGTCGGCTACTACAAGTTCACCTTCGCTACGGTCTGCGGGATCCCTGACGTCCGCATCAGCCGGACGGGATACACCGGCGAGGACGGCTTCGAGCTGTACTTCCCCTGCGCTGAGTCTGTGCGGGTCTGGAATGCGCTGATCGAAGCTGGTGCCGAGCACGGCCTGGCCCCCATCGGGCTGGGCGCCCGCGACACCCTGCGGCTTGAGGCGGGCATGCCCCTGTACGGCCATGAGATCGACCGGGAGCACAACCCCGTCGAGGCCGGCCTCAACTTCGGCATCTCCTTCAAGGAGGAGAAGGGCGACTGGATCGGCCGCGCGGCGCTCGCCGCGGTGAAGGAGGCCCCCAAGCGTAAGCTCGTGGGCATCACCACCGAGGGCAAGCGCGTCCCCCGCGAGGGCTACCTGCTCTTTGACGGCGACCGCGAGGTTGGGCATATCTGCTCCGGCGCAGTCTCCCCCACGATCAACACCAACATCGGCTCGGCCTACCTCCCCGTGGAGCTCGCCGTCGCCGGTCAAACCATCGATATGGACATCCGCGGAAAGCGCCAGCAGTGCGTCGTCTGCGACCTCCCCTTCTACTCACGAACCCGTAAGTGACCATGCGCCCTGACGACCGCAAGTACCTCGACTCCCATGAATGGGCCAAGCTCGAGGGCGACCTCATTGTTGTCGGCATCACCGACTTCGCCGTGGAAGAACTCTCCAACGGCAACGAGGGAGACCTCGTGTACTGCGACCTCCCCGACATCGGCCGCGAGGTCGAGCAAGGGGAGACCTTCGGGGAGATCGAGTCCGTCAAGGCCGTCTCCGACCTCAACGCCCCCGTCGGCGGAGAGATCGTCGAGGTCAACTCGGACATGATGGAGCACCTGGAGACCCTCGCCGACGACCCCTGGAAGAAGGGGTGGCTCATCAAGATCAAGCCCACCGACGCGAGCATGGATCACCTGCTCGCGGCGGAGGCCTACGAGCAGCACATCACCGCCGACCACTGATCCCTCAGGGGATCCGTCTCCTTGGCGGCCTGGCACCTGATCGAGACCTGGGGCGCCGCCCCTGGGTTCGCCATGGGCCTCGATGAGGCCCTCCTCCGGAGCGTCGGCCGTGCGCCGACGCTCCGGCTGTATTCATGGGCGCCGGACGCCCTCTCGCTGGGTTACTTCCAGCGCTTCGATGACGTCCCTGCCGCCGCAGCTCACCCCAACGTCGTGCGGCGCCTGACCGGCGGTGGAGCCATCCACCACCACGCGCAAGAGCTGACCTTCTCCGTCACCTTGGACGCAGACGACCCCGCCTACCGCGGGTCCGTCCCGGACTCCTACGAGCGCGCCCATGAGGCCGTGATCCACGCGCTCGCGACGCTCGGCGTGGCGTCACCGCGCATGCGCCGTGAGGAGCCGGTGGGCTCAGACCTGGCGGGTACAGGGATGTGCTTCCACGAGTCGACCCCCCAGGACATCTGCTGGACCGGACCCGCGGGGGCTCTCGCCAAGGGCGTGGGGACCGCGCAGCGGCGGACCGCCGGCAGGATTCTCCATCACGGCTCCATCAAGCTCGGCCCCTCCCCGCTGGAGGCGGAGGTCGCGACTGCTGCGGACAGCGCCGTGTCCATCGACGCGCAGGCAGCGGGCGCCGCCCTGCGAGCCGCCTTCGCCCGCGAGTTCGACGTGGAGTTGATGCCGACCGCTCCCGATGCCGACCTCCTCGCCAGCGCGCAGCAAATGGCGGCGCGCTACTCCGACCCGGGCTTCGTCCACCGGGAGCCACGCCCTCGCCGCTGAGCGCGCGCGCGGCGCCCCACGGGCATCACAGGACCAGGTCCACGCGCCAGTCGGCCTTCGCCCCTTGGACCGTGAAGGAGCACCCCGTGATGGCCGCGCCGCTGCTCATCTTCACAGGTCGCCAGGTGTCTCCTTTGGGCCGGTCAGAGATCCACTTCGACTGGCCAGCGCGCGCGAGCGCCGCGGAGATGGAGGCCGCGCTGGACGCCTCGTCCAGGGGGATAGTGAGCGACGCCGCCCCGCGAATGGGGAGCCCTCCTGACGGACGAATGACGGTCGTCACGTCGACCTGAAAGCTCTGCGCAGCCGACCGGCGGGTCGGCGGCCGAACCGCGAGCGAGGTGGGCGCGCCCTCGGCGCAGGCCACCCAGGCGCTCAGCCCTCCGCCCAGACGGAGGTTGAGGTAGGTCGCGTCCTCGATCCAGAGGTTGCCGCTCCTCGCGGTCGCGACCCCCCGGATGCCCAGGGCCTGGAGGCGGCGCTCCACCAGCCCCGCGAGCTCGACCCCGGTGGTCCCCGGCGCGAGGTGAATGTGGAGGACCAGGTCCCGAGCCTCACCGTTCACCAAGGCGCCCAGCTCAAACTCGACCAGCTGCCCGGAGACCCCCGAGGTCGGCGGCTCCGAGAGGCCGTCTACCGCGCCCGAGAAGCGCACCTGCAGCAGGCCTTCCGCCGCCACCGGGACGACCAACCAAAGGACAGAAATGAGGTAGCAGGGAAGCGCTCGAAGGCTCATGGCTCGACTCCGTGGGAGGGACAGGTCCGAGGAAGGACCTCACGTGGGGTCGGACGCCGCAGGCCGCCTCGATCTTCCAGGCAGTGGGGAAATCCGCCCCACCCCGCCGGGGCCCATGGGGCCCGCTCGCCACGTTGGAGGACGCTGCGCTGGTCGCGCTCACCTGCCTCGGACCACCCAGCCCCCCCGCCGAGGGAGGAAGTGGTTACCCCACCAGGACTCGAACCTGGAACGTCTGTACCAAAAACAGATGTGTTGCCAATTACACCATGGGGTAACGGGTCACCAGCGAGGCCCGGGGGCGCTCGACCGGTTGGCGGCGAAGAGAATAGCAGCGTTGCGCCGCGATGCTAGTCCGCGCATGGCGAGATTCCGCGCGCTTGAGGTCCGTCGGCGCCCGAGGCCCCCCGGGCGCGGGCCATCCGCAGCAGGTGCGCGAGGGCCCGGTTGGCCGCCCAGCGCCGAACCCGGGCCCTCCCAAGGGGCGGCCAGCGCCGCTCCTCGGCGTCGACCTGGGGCGCGCGGCCTGCAACGCCCCGGCTCGCGGTTCCGAACCAGACGAGGCCGACGGGCTTCTCATCGCTCCCCCCCCCGGGGCCCGCGACCCCCGTCACGGAGACCGCAATCTCGGCCCCAGAGCGCTCCAGCGCGCCGAGGGCCATGGCCCTCGCGCAGGCCTCGGACACCGCCCCGTGGTCCTCGAGGACCCCCGCCGGGACCCCGAGCTCAGCCTCCTTGGCCCCGTTGGCATAGGTGACGAAGGAGCGGCCGAAGACCTCACTGACTCCTGGAGCCCCGGTCAGAGACGCAGCCACGAGCCCCCCCGTACAGGACTCCGCCAAGCTGAAGCTGACCCCAAGGCGCCGTAGCTCTCCCCCGACGAAGGCCCCAAGGTCGTCCACGCGCTCCGCGAGGTAGCGCTCGGGGAACAGCGCCCGCAGGCCGTCGATGCGCTCCTGGGCCATCTGAGCCGCCACGTCGGGAGCCTCAGCCGTCGCCACAGCCCGGGTCGTCAGGATTCCGTCCTTGACCGTCACGCCCACGAGCGGGTTTGCGCCGCGCTCCAGCCACGCCCCAGCAGCCTCTGCGAAGGTGCTCTCCGGGAGATCGACGAAGGCTGCAGACGCCCTCGCCCGATGGAGCGCGTCCGGACGGTTCTCGGACAGCCAACCGTCGATCTCAGCGTCGAAGACCCCCTGCAACTCTCGCGGTGGCCCGGGGAGCGTCATGACCCTCGCGCCGCGGGGGTGCTCACACTGGAACCCAGGCGCGGTTCCGAAGGCGTTGGGAATGCGCGTCGCCCCCTCTGGCATGAGGGCCTGGCGCCTGTTGTTCTCCAGCATCACTCGTCCCGCTCGGGTGAACCACCCCTGGATCTCTTCGATCGCGTCGGGGCACTCCACGAGGGGCGCGCCGACAGAGCGCGCGACGCCGTGCCGGGTGACGTCGTCCAGCGTGGGGCCTAACCCTCCGCTCACGAGGATCAGCCCGCACGTCGAGGCCAAGGCGTCCACCGCATCCGCGATGTGCCGCTCATCGTCCCCCACGACGATCACCCGCTCCACCCGGCGACCAAAGTCGGGCATCCGGGCCGCGAGATAAGGCCCGTTGAGGTCGGGGTGTGCCCCGGCGAGCAGCTCGTCGCCCACCGAGACGACGCCGACCGCCGCGGGCGAGGACGCCGCGCTCAAGTCGCGACTCCCCCGTCAGGGAGGTCGAGATCCGCGGACTCCGGCTCCTTCCAGGAGAGGCGTGAGATCCAGTACCCGATCTCCCAGAGGAGGACCGCTGGACCGGCCAGCATGACCTGGGTCACCGGGTCCGGCGGCGTCAGGATCGCGGCGACGATGAGGGTGACCACGACCATGTGCCCGCGGAGCTTCGCGTACGTCTCCGGACGAACGATCCCCATCCGGCTCAGGGCGAACTGGAAGATCGGCAACTGGAACACCAACCCGAGGGCCAGGGCGAGGCCCTTGAGGAACTGCATGTACTGGTCCAGCTCCATTGTGCGGTTGATGTTGTCCAGACCGAGGTCCTGTCCCTGCAGGGCGTAGAGCGCCATGGGAACCAGCGAGACGTACCCGAAGCTCACGCCGAGCACGAACAGCACCAGGCTCGCCGGGAAGTAGGTGTAGACCACCTTCTTCTCCGCCTTGTAGAGCCCGGCTGCGATGAACATCCAGATCTCCCAGAGGAGGAACGGGCCGCCGATGAGGAGAGACAGCCAGAAGCAGGCCTTGAGCTTCACGAAGAACGGCCCCCCCGCCTTGAACGTGGTGGGGTCCGGGTCCATC
>JAQWJQ010000098.1 GCA_029248265.1 Planctomycetota bacterium | reverse complement strand
TGGGGATTCGTTCAACGAGGAGTACACCCCGCGGCACGTCCCCTACATCGTGTTCGTCATCGATGAGATGGCGGACCTGATGATGCAATCGAAGAAGGAGGCATTGTTGAAGAGCTCATAGCGGCTCTCCATCTTCTCGACCGCCCACATCAGGACGTTCGTCGCCTGCTTCATGTCCGTGACGACGGGCAGCTCGAGGTGCGGGATGTCCTGGAAGATCGACAGCTCGACCATCTTCGGGTCGATCAGGATCAGCTTCACGTCGTGGGGCGACCGCGTCAGCATGATGCTCGCGATGATCGTGTTGATGCAGACGGACTTACCAGACCCCGTGGTACCAGCGATCAGCATGTGAGGCGCGCGGGCGAGGTCCTCCACGATCGACTTGCCCTCCGCGTCCATGCCGAGGAAGAGCGGCAGCGCCATCACGTCATTGTCGTACGCCTCCTGGGTGACCAGCTCGGAGATGCGGACGGTTCGGCGGTCCTTGTTGGGGACCTCCACGCCGATCGTGCTCTTGCCAGGAATCGGCGCGATGATCCGCACGCTGCGGGCCCGGAGCGTCGCGGCGATCTCCTGGGAGAGGGCGGTGACCTTGTTCATCCGCGTGCCCTGGGTGACCGTGAGCTCGAACATGGTCACCGCGGGGCCCACCTGAGCCCCCACCACCTCGGCATCGACCCGGAAGCTCCGAAGCGCGTTCTCGAGGTTCTGAGCGCTGGTCTCGAGGAAGTCCTTGTCCACGCGAGCGCCGCCGCTGGGGGCCTCCAGCAGCTCGAATGAGGGCAGCTCCCAGGGCCCCGGGGGCGGGGTCGGAGGCTCGTAAATGGGCTGACTGATCGTCGAGGCCCGCTTCGCTGCGGCAGCAGCGGCGCGCTTGGCCTTCGCGGACACCTCCGCCTCCTCGAAGTCGAGCTCCGGCTCGAGATCGAGCTCGGGCTCGGCCGCCGCCTTCTTCTTGGAGCGAGACCGGCTCTTCTTGGCGGCGGGCTTGAGGACCTCCGGCTCCTCCTCGATCTCTTCCTCTTCCCAGTCGCCATCCTCGAGGTCCTCGGGATCGATCGGGTTGCCGTCCTCGTCGACGTACTCGTACTCGTACTCCTCTTCTTCTTCCTCTTCTTCCTCTTCGATGTCTTCCACATCGTCGAGAACATCGAGGTCGGGGAGGGGGGTCTTCCGGGCCTTCGCGGGCGACTTGCGCTTCCCGCGACTCGAGGCCGACTTGCCCTTCTTTCGACCCTTGCCCGATCCCGGCGACAGGTCGGCGCCCCGCAGGAAGTCCCAGATCCCCAGGAGGAGGCGCTTGCCCCACCCCAGGACCGCCGGAACCGTGTGCTCGCCCATGCGCTCACGGCGGTCCTCGAGCCACTCCGCGAAGGCGCTGAGGGCCGTGTAGAACGCCATCTCCGTCGCAAGGAGCGCCGAGATCACCGACATCGTCAGCAGCACGACCCAGAGGCCGAGCGCGCCGAAGCGGTCCACCAGGCCCCCGTTCGAGACCATCGCAAGCCAGCCGCCCGGGCCGTAGGGGAGATCGGACGAGAGGGTGGACATCACGGCGTCTCCGCCGGCCCGGCTCCCTGCGTCCTGCGCCGCGAAGAAGGCCTCCCGCGAGTCCAGGTCGGTCCCGAAGCCCAGGTCGAGCACGAAGGCCGTCGAAAGCACGAAGCAGACCACGCCCAGGAAGCGCAGCATCGGCATGCGGATCTCCCGGCGTGCGACCACGATCGCCCCCCAGAGCATCCCCAGGATCGCCAGGAGATAGCCCGACAGCCCGATGGCACAGAACGCGCCGTTCGCGAGGTAGTGCCCCAGCCGTCCGCCCAGGTTCGCCCCATCAGGCGCCGCAGCGAGCGGCGTGCTGAAGGTGACCATGGAGAGGAGCAGCCAGATAGACGTCCCCACCAGGGCCAGGCCCCCCAACTCACGGATCCGCGCCGAGGACTCGTCGTCCAGCGGCTCGCCCATGACAAGGCTCGCCGCAAGCTGACGCCAGCGGCCTCGATCGGCCCCGCGGGCCGCCTTCTTCTTGGTCTTCTTTCGCGCCAACTCGGCTCCTTCAGGCGTCTCCCCCCTCAAGGAGACGAACTACCCTCCATCGTTGCGTTCGCGGGAACAGGGTTCAACGATAGGCCCCTGTGAATGGGTCTTCCGGCCCATCCTTCTGTCGACCACCACCGCGACCCGCTTGCCGTCTATGCTTCTGGCCCTGCTGATTCCTGCCTCGCTCCTCCTCCCCGCGATTGCCTCTTCCCAGGAGGCCCCGGCGCCCCAGGCCCCGGAGGAGGACCTCGTCGTCCAATCCAGCGAGGACCTGAAGCTCGCCCTCGAGGCCCCCGCAAAGGAGGGGCCCTGGACGCTCCAGGACGCGGTCGGCGCACCAGACTGGTTCGAAGTCAGCGGGCAGTTCCGCGCCCGCTTCGAGAGCCTGAGCGAGCGCTTCAAGTCCATCCAGGACGACGGGAGCGGCCAGATCTTCGTCCTCCGGACCCTCCTCGCCATGACGCTCAAGGATGAATTCCTCTCGCTCACCACCGAGCTCGAGGACTCCAGGGCCTACGGCTACCCCGACGACGAGCTCCTCTCGACCGGCCAGGTCAACGCCGTGGAGCTCCTTCAGGCCTACGTGGCGGCCAACTTCACCGACACCTTCACCGGCGACGACGAGATGCGCGTCAAGGTGGGACGCCAGACCATGGACATGGGGAGCCGCCGCTTCGTGGCCCGAAACCGCTACCGGAACACGATCAACACGTTCCTGGGAGCCAACGCCCGCTGGGAGAGCAACACCGGCAGCGCCGTGGAAGCGTTCTTCACCCACCCGACGGTCCGCTTGCCCGGCTTTGGTGATCAAGCGGCCCTGCGGAGCAACGAGATCCAGTTCGACAAGGAGTACGCGGAGAACAAGTTCTGGGGGCTCTTCGGCTCCCACGAGGAGGTCGTCGAGAACGTCAACGCCGAGCTCTACTACTACGGGCTCGACCGGGCGGACGTCTTCAACCTCGCGGTGGCGGATCGTGAACTCCACACCTTCGGGAGCCGCTGGTATCGGCCCACCGCGGCCGGAGAGCCGTTCTGGGAGATCGAGTACGCCTACCAGTTCGGCCAGTCGCGCACCAACAAGTCCGCGACGGAGGACCTCGACCACAGCGCTTACCTCCTCCACGTCTCTGGCGGCTACATGTTCGACCACAGCTCCCAGCTGAAGGTCGAGGGCCTGTTCGACATCGCGACCGGGGATAGCAACCCCAACGACGGGCGGAACAACCGCTTCGACTCCCTCTTCGGCGTCCCCCGCTTCGAGTTCGGCCCCACGGGGATCTTCCGGTCCTTCACCCGCGCGAACATCATCTCCCCCGGCCTGCGCCTGACGGGGAAGGTCGCGGGCGACTGGCAGGTCCAGCTCACCCAGCGGCCCTACTACCTCGAGTCCAAGACCGACTCGTGGACGACCACCGGGTTTCGTGATGACGACGGCTTGTCGGGCCGGCACGTCGCCGATGTGACGGAGCTGCGGGTGCGCAAGCCCCTCCTCGACGGCGGCGCCCGCTTCGAGGTCGGGAGCGCCTACCTGGCCATGAAGGAGTTCGCCGAGAACCTCGGGGACGGCAACGACTCCCTCTACACCTACGTCCAGCTCGCCTTCCGCTTCTGATTCCGGGTCCGGCGCGCGCTCCGCTCTGGCGGAGCCGCGCCAGCCCTTCCGGCCAAAGGGGCGCTCAGCTCCGCGGTGACTGCGCCGGACCCAGGAGCTCCACGAGCCGCGCGGCGGTCTCCGCCTTCGGGCGCCCCTCCGCGGACCACAAGGCACCGCTCGCATCGAGCAACGTGACGCTCGAGTCTGGGGCGTTGAGAGCGCTCGCCCCGTTCAGGACGATCCAGTCCGCGTTCTTGCGCACGAGCTTGGCCGCAGCCCGCTGCGGGCCGTCCGAGGTCTCGAGCGCGAACGCGATGACCTTGCGGTCGCCCTTGCCCCGGGCGACGGTCCGCAGGAGGTCGGGGTTTTCCACGAGCTCAAGGACCGGGGCGCCTCCGCCCTCCTCCTTCTTCTTCCACTTGCCCTCGAACCGCTCCTTGGGCCGAAAGTCCCCCACAGCAGCGGCCATGTAGAGAGCGTCGGAAGAGGGGAAGTGCGCCTCGAGAGCCGCCAGCATTTCGAGGGCACTCACCACGTCGACGCGCTCCACGCCCGCCGGAGTCTCCAGGTGAACCGGACCCGCGATCAGGGTCACGCGGTGCCCGGCGGCGGCCGCCGCCCTCGCGATTTCGAAGCCCATGCGCCCGCTGGACTCGTTCGACAGGTAGCGCACCGGATCGATGTGCTCACGAGTCGGCCCCGCGGTCACGAGCACCTTCAGCGGACGTGACACCAAGCTCAGGCCCGCTGATCGAGGGTTCGCTTCACGACATCGAGGATCGTCAGGGGCTCTGCGAGTCGCCCCGTCCCATGGTCTCCGCAGGCCATGTGGCCCTCCTCGGCCTCCACGAAGGACCAGCCGTCCCCCCGGAGCACCTCGAGGTTCCGCTGCACCGCGGGGTTGCCGAGCATGTGGGGGTTCATCGCGGGGCAGAGGATCCGCGGGATGCCGCTCGGCACGGCGAGCAAGGCTGTCGTGACGAGGTCGTTCGCCATGCCCTGGGCGAGCCGCGCGGCGAGGTCCGCCGAGCACGGCGCCACGACGACCAGGTCCACCGCACGGGAGAGGTTGATGTGGTCCATGGCGCCCTCGCGACGCTCCCCCCACTCCGAGACCTGCGCGGGCTCGCCGGTGACCGCCTGAAAGAGCTGGGGCGACACGAGACGGGCGGCGTTCTCGGTCAGCACGGTCCGGACCTGGTGGCCCTCTTGTGAGAGCTTGCTCGCAAGATCACAGGCCTTGTAGACCGACACCGAGGCCGAGCAGCACAGCAGGATGTTGGCCATCAGGTTCTCGCTCTTGGGTTCGAGGTGAGGCAGCCAGACCAGGACGGTCGGCCGTGCAAGTGAGGCTCAGGCGCGGGTGGGCGTCGGGAGCCCGACGATCTTCCGGATCTCCGTGACGGCGCGATCGAGGTCGTCATTGACCACGATGTGATCGTACTTGACCCGCTCGCGGTATTCGTCCTCAGCCTTCTTCAGGCGCCGCTCCAGGACCTCAGGCGTCTCAGTCCCGCGCCCCGAGAGGCGCTGGCGGAGGACCTCGAAGCTCGGCGGCGCCACGAAGACGTAGATGCCATCCACCTGGAGCGCCTTGAGTTGGAGCGCGCCTTGGACGTCAATCTCGACCAGGTAAGTCATCCCTGCCGCAATGGCCTCGCGCATGGGCGCGCGGAGGGTGCCGTACATGTTCCCGTGGACCTCGGCGTGCTCCACAAACTCACCCGCCTCGATCCGGTCCTTGAACTGATCCGTGGAGAGGAAGTGGTAGTGGGTCCCGTCCACCTCACCCGGCCGAGGCGCGCGGGTCGTCGCCGAGACGCTGAAGACCACACGCTCGTCCTCAAGCAGCTGCTTGCAGATGGTGCTCTTTCCGCAGCCTGAGGGCCCGGAGATGAGCAGCACGGATCCCTGGTCGTCCGTTGTGGTCATTCGATGTTCTGGACCTGCTCTCGCAGGCGCTCCACGTGGGTCTTCAAGTCCACGACAAGGTGGGCCACGTCGGCGTCATTGCACTTCGAGCCCACGGTATTGGCCTCCCGGAAGAACTCCTGGGCGAGGAAGTCGAGTTGCCGCCCCACGGAGCCGCCGCCGGAGAGGACCCCGCGGAGCTGGACGAGGTGACTCTCGAGGCGGGTGACCTCCTCCGAGATGTCGAGCCGATCAGCGAGCAGCGCGACCTCGCGCGCGAGGTCGGCCTCGGCCAGGCTCTTGTCGCCGGCGAGCTCGCTGATGCGCTCCACGAGACGAGCGCGGTGGCCGGTCGCGGCGGCCGCCATCCGCTCAGAGATCCGCGCGACCAGCGAGGAGATCTCCTCGCCCGAACTCGCCACGTCGGCTCCCATCGCATCGCCCTCGGTCGCCCGCATCTCGAGCAAGGCGCTGAGGGCATCGTGGACCACCGCGAGGACCGCGCGGGCCTCTTCGCCCGCCAGGTCGAGGCTCTCCGTCGAGCGATCGTGGACGACGACGCCGGGCAGGCCCAGCAGCTCCGTGACCGAGTCGATCGGGCGGAGGCCAGGGAAGCGCGCTGCGAGGGTGGCCTGGACCTCCAGATACCGCTCGACCGCCGAGGGGTCGACGCTGAACGTCGGCTTCCCCCCCGTACGGGCGACCTCAATCCCCACCTGGACCGCGCCCCGGGAGAGGCGGGCCCGGACCGCCTTGTCCACGCTGGCCTCCAGCGCGGCGTAGCCCTGAGGGAGGCGGACCTTCGCCTGCAGGTGGCGGTGGTTGACGGTCCGAATCTCGACCGAGATGGACAGCTCCGCGCCGTCCGCCAGCGAGTGCTCGGCGCGCGCCGCGCCGAAACCGGTCATGGAATAGAGCGTCATGCCTGCGCCCTATGTGGGGCGAGCGGCCGTGTCCGGGATCAGCGGAGCTCCAGCCCGCTGATCTGCTCCACCGAGGTGAACGGCGCCGCGCTCTGCTCGCTGAGCGAGCTCGTACCCGCGCGCTTGCCGTTGAGGACGTGGATCAGCACCGCCGAGACGAGGAACGCGATGGCCACGTATGCCGTGAAGCGCTGGACGCCGGACGCCTTGACACCAAAGGCCTGCTGACCGGCCGTACCGAGGGCATCTCCGAAGCCGCCGCCCTTGCCCTCTTGGAGGAGAATGACGACGGTCAGGATGATCGCCGCAGCGACGAACAGAATGTAGAGGAGGGTGATCGCGAGAGTCATCGTTCTTGGTGGCGTGCCTTGGCGGCGTCCGCAGGGTGAGGCGCCGGGCTTCAGCTGGCGGCGTCAATGATCGGGAGGAAGAGCTCGGGCCGCAAGGAGGCGCCGCCCACAAGGGCGCCATCAATGTCAGGAACTGCCATGAGCTCGGCGGCGTTGGCGGGCTTGACGCTGCCGCCATAGAGGATCCTCATGGCGGCGGCGACCTCCTCTCCGAAGCCCCCCCCGAGGACCCCGCGGAGGTAGGAATGGACGGCTCCAGCCTGCTCGGGGGAGGCGGTTTCGCCCGTCCCGATCGCCCATACGGGCTCGTAAGCCACGGAAACGCGGGCCAGGGCGGCCTGATCCAGGCCCTCGAGGCCTGCCATCAGCTGGGCCTGGCAGACGGGCTCTGTGCGCCCATCACGGCGCTCCTCGATGGTCTCCCCCACGCAGAACATCACCTCGAGGCCGTCCTCGAGCGCGCGACGCACCTTTCGGGCGATGAATTCGTCCGACTCGCCGTACACGTGGCGCCGCTCCGAGTGCCCCAGGAGGGCCACGGTGGCCCCAACGTCCTTCAGCATGCGGGCGGAGACCTCTCCGGTGAAGGCGCCCTCCTGCTCGTCGCTGCAGTTCTGGCCGCCGACCTTGACGTGGGAGCCTGCCGTGGCGCGCGTCACCTCATCGAGGTGCACGATCGCGGGGAAGAGCCCCACATCGACGCCGCTCACAGCGTGATCCCGCACCGCGACAGCCAGGTCGCGGGCGGCGCGACGGTCCAGGTTCATTTTCCAGTTGCCAGCGACGTAGGGGGTTCTCACGCGGTGCCTCGCAGGTGGGTCGGGGTCTTTGGGGAAGAAGATTGGGGGACCTGGAAGCTCCCTGTCAGGAGGGTCCTCCCGTCCAGTTCACAGAGAACGCCCGCGTCCGTCACGAGCGCCTCGAATTCGTCAGGCCCGATGGCCTGCTGTCCATCGGACAGCGCAGCCGATGGGTCGAGGTGCACCTCGACCATCAGGCCGTCCGCGCCAGCCGCCATCCCCGCCCGGCCGATCGCACGGACGAGGTCAGAGCGCCCAGCGGCGTGGGAGGGGTCGGCGATCACCGGCAGGTGGGTGGCCTCACGGAGGTGGGCGATGGCGCCCACATCGAGGAGGTTGCGGGTCACCTGGTCAAAGCTGCGGATACCGCGCTCGCAGAGGACGACACGCGAGTTTCCGCCGCAGAGGAGATACTCAGCCGCCCCCAGAAACTCGTCAACCGTCGCCCCGAATCCGCGCTTCAGCAGCACCGGGCGATCCACCGTACCCAGCTCCTTCAACAGCGAGGAGTTGGCCATGTTCCTTGCGCCCACCTGCACCATGTCCGCCACCTCCAGCACCGATGAGATCTCCCGCGGATCGAGGACCTCGGTCACGATCCCGAGGCCTGTGGCCTCCCGGACGTCCTTGAGGTGCTGTAGCCCGCGCGCTCCGAGGCCCTGAAACGAGTACGGAGAGGAGCGGGGCTTGAAGGCCCCGCCGCGGAGCAGCGTCGCCCCCCGGCTCTGAACCGCCCGCGCGATCTCGAGCAGCTCCGCGCCGTCCTCCACGGCGCAGGGGCCGGCAATGACGGCCGCGCTCCCGCCGCCGAACACGGCGTCGCCCACCTTGACCATGGTCGACTCATGCCGGGTCGCGGACCACAGCGGCTGCTCGCCCGGTCGATCGAGCACCTCCACCACGCCGGGGAGAGCCGTGAAGGCCGCTACCACCTGACCGCGCTCCGGACCAGGGACGCCAGCGGAGACCAGCTCCATCAAGTGCGCTCCGCTGTCCTGGGGCACCAGGTCCACGCCGAGCCCGCGGGCCGCCGCCTCGACCTCAGCGCGCTGCGCGCTGTCGATGGTGCTCTGCAAATGGAGGAACATTGGGTCGGATGGAGGTCGCCGCGGGTCGAGGCGCGAAAGCGCGTTTGGCCCGGGAGAAATAGCGCACCATTATAAGTGCAAGGCCCCGCAAGCTCGGGGGGAGGACCGGCATAAAGTCGGCTGCGAGACATGTCTGCTGACGACGAGCACATTCCAACGCCGGGAGAGACCCTCCAGGCCCTCCTGGCCCTGGGGGCCCTGGACGCACTTCCTCGTACGGGGTGGCTGCTCCGGGGCATCCAGCCCGCCGAGACCGTGGCGGGGCACCTCGTCGGGGTCTCGCACATGGCCCTCGCGCTCGCGCCCCGCGTCGATTTGCCGCTCGACCTCGGCCGAGTGTTGGCCATGGCAGTGCTCCATGACGCTCCAGAGGCGGGGAGCGGCGACATCCCGGGCCCGGCTGCTGCGCGGCTCGCCCCTGGCCAGAAGCGGGCGCTCGAAGCCAGCTTGGCCGACGACCTCCTCGCCCCACTCTCCCCCATGGCTCGCGCGGCCTTCGAGGAATACCAGGCCCAGGAGAGCCCCGAGGCGCGCTTCATCAAGGCCTGCGACCGACTGCAGCTCGGCGTCAAGCTGCTGGGGTACGAGCGCGCCGGCTGGCGAGGCCTCGACGAGTTCTGGTCCACCATGGACCGCAGCCTCTTCGAGGCGTTCGCGCCGTGCCTCGAGCTCTATGACGCCCTGATCAGTTCAAGGCGGGGTGAATCTTGAGGCGCCCCCGACTGCTCACCGTGGTGCCCTTCGCCGCCCTCACCGTCGTCCTCGGTGTGCTGACCGTCGCGTTCCTCAGCGACCCGCCCCTGGACTTCCCCTTCTCGGAGCCGCCCGGCGGCGCCCCGATCCCCGCGGTCGAGCTCTCCATGGGCGAACATACGCTCGTGGGCCAGGTGGTCGACCCCAGCGGGGCACCTGTGGATGGGGCCGGTGTCTCCCTCAAGGAGGGCGCGAGGCCCTTCTGGACCTGGACCGCCGCGGACGGGTCTTTCTCCCTGGCCGAGCTCGATGCCGGGCCCAAGCGTGTGCTCGTGACGGCCCTTGGCCTCCAGGCCACCGCCTTCGACGTGGAGCTTGATCCAGCCGCCGTTGACCCCGTAGTCCTCCACCTCGAACGCGAGATCGTCGCGCCTGAGGTGGAAGAGGGGCTCCTCCTCCAGGACCTCAGCGGGCGTGTCGACCTCGGCCCACTCGCCGGCGCGGAGGCTGGGTACGAGCTCCTCTTCATGCCGCTCCTCCCTCCGTCCGAGCTCGGAGGAGGGTTCCCGAGGCGGGTGGCCCTGGACCCCTCGGGCCGCTTCGAGGCCCGGCTGCTCCACGAAGGTGACTACCGGGTGGTCCTGCTGGCGCCGCAAGACCGCGGCGGGAGAGGACCGGACCTGCTCTCCAGCAACAGCGGGGACATCGTCACCCTGCAGCACGGCGCCGACGGTGCCACCGGCGAGGTCCGATACGCCTCGGTGGCGGGCGCCATCCGCGGCACCGTGACCGCCCCGGCGACCCAACCCGACGCGGTCGACCGCCCCGTGCGGGGAGCCCTCATTCAGGCCGAGCCCTTCGCAGGCGGCCGCCCGGACCGCACTGGCGCCGCCTCAGTGGTCAAGGCGGATGACTTTCGAGCCACGCGCACCGACCCCGAAGGGCGCTTCGTGCTCTCCGACCTACGCCCCGGCAAGTACCGAGTCACCGTCGTCGCAGGACGAGCGCGCCGCCAGTCCGATATCGTCGTCCCCGCACGAGAGATGGTCGACATCACCTTCGAGACGACCCGATGAACCGCATCACCGCACTCCTGCTCGCCTTCGCGGCGTTGCTCACCCACGTCCTCGTGGTGCACCGCGACCTCGGGGGCGCCTTCGGCCCCCCCTACGAGTCGGCTCACGTGGCCTTCCAGATCGCGCGTAACTTCGTCCTGGAAGGCGAGTTCATCTGGTGGCGCGACCCGGTCTCCGGCGAGGCGTTCGGCGGCCTCTGGTCGCACCCCTCCCCCTTGCTGGTGTTCCTCTCGAGCGTCTTTGAGCGGCTCTACCTGACCGTGACCCGCGCGGTCCAGGTCACGGGGATCATGTCCGTCCTCGCCACGGTCTGGCTCTGCACGCGGTTTGACCCGAAGCGGATCCTCAGCGTCGTCTCCGCCCTCCTGATGGTCTCCTGCGGCGCGGTCGCCGCGGCCGGAGGGAGCGGCACGGAGTGGCCCATCGTCATGGCCCTCGGCACCACGGCCTTCGTGGCGCTCGAGAAGGGCCGCCCCCGCTCCGCGTCCCTGGCACTCGCGCTCCTTGCCATCTCAACGGCGGCGGCGATTCCCCTTGTCTTCGTCCTGTTCCTGCAGACGATCCTCAAGCCGGAGCACTTCGGGTCCACCTCCAAGCTGCGCCGGGTCGTGTACTTCCTCCCGGCGCTAGGCGCCGTTATCGCGGCTGAATTGGCCGGCGCCTCACTCCTTGGCGAGCTCAAGAGGATCTTCTCCTTCAACGCCGAGGACGCCGCCCGCGGCCTGAATCAGCTGAGAGACTTCTGCGTCCCGACGGTCTCTCCGCTCCTGCTCATCTATCCCCTCATCGCCTTCCTCCTCGGCGAACTCTCGGCCGTCGGTCGGCGCTCCCTTGGCCTCCTCGCCACCTGGTGCGCGACGACGGTCCTGGCGGGTGGCGGTCAGCCGACCTTCGACCTGGCCTTTGTCCCGGCGCTCCCCTTCGCCTTCATCGCGATTCAGCAGGGCCTCAGCCGAGCACTGGACACGTATCGACCGAGCATGGAGCGGCTCGCCTGGGCCTCCGTGCTCCTCGCCAGCGCAGGTTCACTGGCCTTCAACCGCTTCCCTGCGACGCCCTTGGACGAGGCGGCCCCGACCGTCTACCAGCGGCTCCTGACTCCGACCGCGCAGCGTTGGCCAGAACCCGACCGCGCGCTCGGTCGTCCCAGCCTCCACGCAGAGGTCCGGGACACCAACCACCTGAGACGGATCGGGAGCTTCCTGCGCGACCGCCTGCCTGAGAACACCACCCTGCTCACGCCTTGGCCTGGAGCGATCGGCTACCTGAGCCACTTCCACGTCATCGACATGTTCGGTCGCACCGAGGCCTTGCCCGAGCAATCGCCCACCGCGTGGGCGCCCGTCCCGCCAGCCGCCAACGTGGCCGCGGCGCTCAGCACGGAGCCGGACTTCATCCTGCCGTGGCTGAATGGCTTCGACGCCATGGCGTCCGGCGCGGGGCAGGAGGCGCTCCCGCTGAACATCCTCGGCCTCGATCCCCAGGACAGCCCATCCCACCGCGCAGAGATCCGCACCTTGATGGCGGCCTATGAGCCCATGGTGACCGCTGGTCGCCGCGGCGTGACCCTCCTCCTCCTCCGCCGATCAGACATCTCCCCGGAGCCGGTCGTCGGCCATCGCATGCGAAAGGGGCGCGTGCTCGAGTTCATCGTCCGCTTCGGTCGCCCCGAGGAAAAGCAGCCAGCCCAGGGACTCCCCCAGGTCTTCGATGCCATCGTGACCGCGGTGCACGCGGATGGCTCGCGGAGGGTCCTCAACCCGGTGGGAGAGGCGAAGCCCCAGACCCCCGGACAAGACGTCTCTCCGACGATGAACGGGTTCGTTGTCGACCCCCGTTGGCCGGACGCGGTCTCCCTCGCCCGAATCCCCCTCGACCGGCTGCGTGCCACCCCGGGTACGCAGCGTATTGAGGTCCGGCTGATCCACTACCGCCTCTCCCCGAGCTCCCCCGCCTCAGACGCGGTGGCGCCATACGTCTACGAGCTCCGCTGAGTCGGCTCAGACCGCTCCTGCTTCGGCGCGAATGCAGGGGCGGCTCGAATGAACCCGTGGAAGCCGCTGTTTGGAACGAACTCGCCCCCCTCACACCGGGGATTGCAGAGCGATGGAGCGACCTCTCCGAGTCCGCGCCATCCCTCGGAGAGCTGGATCGAATCAGGGCCGCTCGGGGGCCCGCCGTGGCTCGCTTCGTGTCCCTCCAGGCGGAGCTCGCCCGTCGACACCACGGTCGCCTCGATGGGGCGCTCCTCCCCTTCCTGACCTCGAAGGGCGCCGAGCAGGCCACCGCCAGCGTCGTGGCCCGTCAACGGGCGGAGCGCTTCGCCAGCGCCGGGCCGGACCTTCTCCCGTGGGACGCTTGCTGCGGTGTCGGCTCGGACCTCGTGGCCTTGGCGGAGCGCTTCGACAGGGTCCTGGCCACAGACCTGGACGCGGACACCCTCCGCTGCGCAGCCGCCAACCTGGCCCACGCCGCTCCCCGCCCCGGCTCGCCTCCCGGTGGCCGCAGCTGGTTGGCCGCTGTCGGTGACGCCGGACGCGCTCCATTCCAGGAGCACCTCGCGCCTCGGATCCTCGGGCTCTTCGACCCCGACAGACGGCCTTCGGGGGCGCGAGAGCGCCGAACAGAGCGCTGGAGCCCTTCGCTCAATGAGGTCTTCCACGCGGCGAACCAGCTCGGCGGTGCGTGCGTGAAGCTCCCCCCGTCACTGGATGAGTCTGTCCTCTCGGGGCCGACGGTCGGGCAACCGGTTGCGCTGACCTGGACCTCCCTGGACGGGGAGATGAGGGAGCTCAGCGCCTGGACCGGCCTCCTCGGCGCGGACGCCCCCGCCCGTGAGGCCGTGTCCCTCCGATCGAACGGTCAGAGCTGCTCCTTCTCGGGCGCCCCCGAGGCGGGGCCCGCCCCCACGCGGGAGCCAACACAAGGGCTGTGGCTCGTCGAGCTGGACCCCGCGCTCTGGCGCGCCGAGCTCGCCGGGACCTTCGCCCATCAATTCGGCGCGACGCCGCTTGAGGCTCCCGGACCGGGGGGCTTTCTTGTTTGCGACAGGTCCATCGAGCACCCCATGGCGCGCACCTGGAGGATCGCGGAGGTCGTGACTGGTGACCGCCGACGGGTGCGGGCGATGCTCCGCTCAAACCAAGTGGGGCCGATCACCGTGAAGACCCGCCACCACCCCGAGACCGCCGAAGCTCTCGCGAAGCGCTTCCAGGGAGAGGGCACCCAAACAGGTTTGCTAGCCGTCACCCGCGTCGCCGGACGCGCCCTCGCGATGCTGCTCGCGGAGTGACCTGCGCCCCAGCCTGAGACGTCCCACCAGGGAGGCGCAAAAGGAGACACCTGGTGGGCGATGAGGGACTCGAACCCCCGACATCCTCGGTGTAAACGAGGCACTCTACCAACTGAGTTAATCGCCCTCGCCACGCAGGCTATTGGCCCCCAAAGGGACCATGGCTTGAGTATTCTGCCGCATCTTGCCCGGCGTGTTCAGAGGCGGAGGATCGAAATCCGATCAACTCTGACACCGAGTCGGTCCGCGCTCTCCCGCGGGCCTCACCCTGTCCCCAGCACCCAAGCACCCCCATGCGTATCGCAGTCATCGGATCCGGCTACGTCGGACTCGTCGCAGGCACCTGCTTCGCCGAGAGCGGCAACACGGTCACCTGCATCGACATCGATGAGAAGAAGATCGAGGGCCTCAACAATGGGGTCGTCCCCATCTTCGAGCCCGGGCTGGAGGAGCTCATCAAGCGCAACGTCCGCGACGGGCGTCTCGCCTTCACCACCGACTATGCCGAGGGCATGAAGGACGCCCAGGTGGCGTTCATCGCCGTGGGCACCCCGCCTGGGGAAGACGGCGGAGCGGACGTGAAGTACGTGCTGGCCGCGGCAGAGAGCATCGCCAAGCACATGACCGGCTACACGGTCGTGGTGGACAAGTCCACCGTGCCCGTCGGCACGGCGCGCAAGGTCGAGGCGGCGATGGCTCCCCACGCCCAGCACGAATTCGATGTGGTCTCGAACCCGGAGTTCCTCAAGGAGGGCGCGGCGATCGACGACTTCTTGAAGCCCGACCGCGTCGTCGTCGGCGCGGACACAGACCGGGCCGCGCGCACGATGACCGAGCTCTACGAGCCCTTCGTCCGCACGGGAAACCCGATCTTCACCATGGATGTCGCATCGGCCGAGCTGACCAAGTACGCGGCGAACGCAATGCTCGCCACGCGCATCTCGTTCATGAACGAGATCGCCAACGTGTGCGAGCGCGTCGGCGCCAACGTCGACAATGTCCGCAAGGGCATCGGCTCGGACGACCGCATCGGCTCCCGCTTTCTGTTCGCAGGCATTGGCTACGGCGGGTCCTGCTTCCCCAAGGACGTCAAGGCGATCATCCACACGGCGGACAAGAACGACTACGACTTCAGGATCCTGAAGGCGGTCGAGGCGGTGAACGCCACGCAGAAGCTCCTCATGTTCGAGAAGATCGTGAAGCACTTCGGTGAAGACCTCACCGGGCTTCGCTTCGCCTTCTGGGGCCTGGCCTTCAAGCCCAACACGGACGACATGCGGGAGGCGCCGGCCATCGTCCTGTCCAGAGCCCTCCGCGGGGCGGGCGCGACCGTCATCGCCCACGATCCCGAGGCCATGGAGGAGTCCAGGGAGCACTACCTCGGCGACGAGATTGAGTACGCCCAGAGCCCGATGGCTGCCGCCGAGGGCGCGGACGCCCTCGTCATCGTGACCGAGTGGAATGAATTCCGCCGGCCGGACTTTGACGCCCTCAAGAGCAGCCTGAAGCAACCCATCATCTTCGACGGGCGGAACATCTTCCCCCGGGAGACCCTCGAGGACGCCGGGTTCACTTATCACGCGCTCGGCAGGTAACCCTGCCCCTCGATCGCCCCGCCTCCGCGGGTGCACCTGACGCGCTCAGCGCAGAGAAACGACAAGGCGGCCCGTTCCCGAAGGAACGAGCCGCCTCTTGATGTCGTGGCTGTGACTGAGAGCACGCCTCGCACCCGCGCTGAACTCGAAAGGGTGGTGTGAACCCTGCCGAACGCGGTTGCGCCTTGTGACCTCGATCAACGTGATACGTGTTACGTCGCCGGAAACCCACTGAAACCGGAACGATCATCGGAAAAAACATCACGGGTCTTCTCGACGTAGCGAGCGCAACCAGCGTCG
>JAQWJQ010000089.1 GCA_029248265.1 Planctomycetota bacterium | reverse complement strand
GGTGGCTACGCCGGAAGTCTCGCCAGATGAACTCGATCACATAGCGCTCCTCGTCCCGGACGATGACCTCGCCGTGGCGGTCGAGGATCGCCCCGCGGCGGTAGGGCTCGATCCCGTAGGAGCGCACGATGTTGGCGGCCTCTGTGGCCCAGACATCGTGCTGCACCACCTGGATGTCCCAGAGGCGCGCCAGCAAGGTCGCGACCGAGAGACCAAGGATCGCCAGCAGAGGGAGGAAGCGGCGCAGCATCAGAAGGCCCTCCGCTCCAGGCGCCGGAGCCCGGGGAGGCGGTGCAGGACGGGCCAGGCGAGCGGCGCCACCAGGGCCGTGGCTGTGGCCGTCAGCGCGGGGAGGACGAAGTCTCCGTCGCTCGCTTGTCCGAAGTTCAGCCCGTCCGTGGCCCGCGCCTCGCTCTCCCGAACGAGGTCCACGACCAGCAGCCACGCGCCCAGAGCCAGCGCCCCCAAGCCGGCCGCGCCGGCCCTGAGCCACGCGCGATCGAGGTCTGCAAAGCGTCGGATCGTATCCGCGATCAACGCCGCCACCAGGCAACCGGACAGGACCGCAAACGGCGGCGCTGCGGTGCACGCGGCCCGGGCCGCAGCGGTGACCAACGCGAGGGTCACCACGTCCCTCCGGTCGAGGCGCCCGACCGCCACGACCAAGACCAGGGTCATGAGGTCGGGCACCATGGCTCGCCAGAGCGCCGGCCCGTCGACCCCAGGGCCGCTCCCGCCGCCGATCAGAAAGAGCTGCACCGCGCCGGCCAGTGAGACCCAGAGGAAGAAGATCCCGAGAGAGGTGACCCTGTTCACCGAGCCTCCTCCCCCGTGGGCGTGGCGTCCGACGCCGCCGGGCGAGCGAGCCGCGCGCTGCCGGTGCGGACGAGGAGCGAGGCGCCAGGATCGCCCGCCCCCTCGAGGTGCATCAGCCGTTCGCCGCCCGGTCCGTCAGGCGCTTCGATCAAGGCGCTCCCGAGGAGCAAGCCGCGGGGGACCCGCCGCATCCCCGAGCCCGTCCAGAGGCGCACCTGCACGACCCCCGTGCCGGGAGCGTGCTGCTCGAGCCACTCGCCGTGCCGACTCCCGGAGGCCGGCCGCCAGCGGAGCGAGACTCGCCCGGCCGCGTCCCGTCCCGCGGACTCGAGGGTCCCCAGCACGAGCGGCGTGGCCTCAGGATCGTCGACGGGCTGCGCGAGCGCTGTGACCCGGAACCCGGGGTCGTCCAGGAGGGCCACGGTCGCCCCGATCTGATCGCTGCGTGAGACACGCCCCACGAGGCGAACGCCGTCCACGACAGCGGCGCCGGCCCGGACCCCGACGTTTCGCCCGACGCCCAGCCGCCCCGTAGACCGCCAGGGGCAGAGGTCCCCCAGGGAGGTCATGTCGACCCCGTACCAGCCGGTGGCGTCCAGCACCCCGACGATGTCTGAGCGGCGCGGCTGGACCGTTGCCGGCCCGCGCCCCCGTGTCGTGAGGACCAAGACCTGGTTCAGGCCCGCCTCGAAGTCGAGGAGCGGGTCCACCCCCATCACCCGGCGCCGCGGGGCGCGCTCTGTGGCCTCCACCGTCATGCGGCGAAGGTCGCCGAGGTAGAAGCCGCTCGCCACCGAGTCGACGGACTCCACGACCGCCGTGGGTTCATGGACGATCACTCGCCCAGCGCGCGTCGCCTGACTCTCCGGGTTGTGGACCGCGAGCCAGACGCGGTCCTCGAGGCGCTCCAGCCCCCCGACGACCATGCGACACTCGCGCCCCTCCTGGTCCGCCACGATCCGCGCGCCAACCCGCGCAGACGGGTCCGTGATCAGACGCACGATCACGAGGTCCTTCGGCGGAGGCACCGGCGGAGACGAGAGCCCTATCCGCCGCAGGGCACGCTCGAAGAGCCCCGGGCGATCCCTGTAGGGCTCGCGCTCCGGGATCTTCTCGACGGTCCCAACGAAGACATCCCCCGCGACGACCGCCTGACCACGCTCGATTGGGCCGGGGTCAGACACTCGCAGCGAGATCCGGTCGCGATCCATGCTCTTGGAGACGTCCACCTCGCCCGGGATGGGCACGACGCCCCGGATCGGCCAGGGCACCAGGCGGGGCTCCGCCGAGCGGAGGATCGACAGCTCCAGCTGTCCGGAGAGCTCTCGCTCCGACTCCAACACGCCGGCCAGGCCACCAGCCTCCTGCGGCGCTCGGCCCTGATCACGCCAGAGCGAGGGCTCCCCCAGCGGGCTCAGCAGACGCGCAGGTGCGAGGGCGAGGTCGGCAAGGCGCTCGAAAGGCTCGACCGGTCGCATGGCGAGCAAGGCCGCACCAACCGCCATGGTCCAACCAAGCCTTCGTGTCCGAATCGTCGGCATGTCCTTCGGTCCCCCCAGACCAGCTGCTCAGTTGCAAAGCGCCGGCGCGTGGCGGCGCGTCAGACCAGGGCGCGCAGACCGAGAACGGACCGGCGCGCCCTGCGACGAAGAGTGAATCAGTCGTCGTCTTCCGTCGACAGCACCCGGCTGAAGACGTCGAGCTTGTCGAGGAAGATCCCGGTACCGCGTGCTACGGCTGTGAGGGGATCCTCCGCCACGCGCGCGGGGACTCCGAGGTGATCGGAGATGGCCTGGGACATGCCGTAGAGCAGCGCCCCACCACCCACAAGCGTGATCCCCGTGTCGACGAGGTCCGCGCTGATCTCGGGAGGCGCCTCCTCGAGGATCCCGCGGATCGCCTCACAGATGAGACGTACGGGATGGCTGAGGGCCTCACGAATCTCGATGGAGGTGACCGTCGCTCGCCGCGGCAGACCCTGCACAGAATCCCGACCCTTGACCTCCATGGAGAGCTCCTGCTCCATGGGCCAAGCGGACCCGATGGTGAGCTTGATCCGCTCCGCCGACTGCTCGCCGATGAGCAAGTTGTGGTGGCGTCGAAGGTGCGCGAGGATGGACTCGTCCATCTCGTCGCCCGCGATGCGGAGGGAGGTTGAGACGACGGCGCCCGCGAGGGAGAGCACCGCGATCTCGGTCGTGCCGCCGCCGATGTCGACGATCAGCGAACCGCGTGCTTCCGTCACCGGCATGTCACAGCCAATGCCCGCCGCCATCGGCTCGTCAATGAGGAAGACCCGCCGTGCGCCGGCGCGCTCCGCCGAGTGAATCACGGCCCGTCGCTCCACCGCGGTGATCCCGACGGGCACCGCGATGACGACCTGCGGCTTCACCCACTGGCGGCCCTCGTGGACCTTCGTGATGAAGTACTTGAGCATCTTCTCCGTCACGTCGAAGTCGGCGATGACGCCGTGCTTCAGCGGACGGATGGCCTGGATGCCGCCCGGCGTTCGACCGAGCATCTCCTTGGCGGTATTACCCACGGCCATGCCATCGAGGAGCACCTCGTTGGTGCCCTTCTTGACGGCGACCACGCTGGGCTCATTGAGGATGATGCCCCGACCGCGAGTACACACCAGGGTGTTCGCGGTCCCGAGGTCGATCCCCATGTCCGTGGAGAGATGGCCAAAGGCCCACTCCATCGGCTTGAAGAGGCTCATCGCTCCACCCCGAGGCGGGACACGCCCTCAAGCTGCCCGCAGAGGACAGGGGTCGGAACAAAGTGATGGCGGGCGGGCTTTGAAGAGCCCGCTTGGACGCAGCGTCGCGAAGACGGCTGGTTCATGCGATTCGGCCTCATGAATTCTGTGCGGTGACGAACGGTGCGGCGCTCGAGAATCGCTGCGGCCCCTCAACCGCGGACGCGACTCCGCGCCCAGTCTGAAGGACATCGGGTGCGGGTTCAACAAGAACAACGCAGCGCGGGGGCACTTTCATGAAGCGAGCCCACGGCGCCGGGGCGCCGTGGGCTCATTCTCGTTCGATGGAGACCGCCAAGGAGGCGGTCAGAGGCGGCTCACTCGGTCGCCGACGCGGCGTTCTCCGCGTACTTGCCCTTGAAGAGCATGCCCTCGCCATAGTTGGCGCCGCGGTCGTAGTCGACCAGGAGGACGGCTGCGAAGAGGATCACCGCGGTGATGATGGCGAGGCCAGCCTCGAAGCCCATACCGGACTCCTCGGAGACGACCTCGACCTCGGCGACCTCAGCAGCAGCGCTGCTGCGGCGGCTGGATCCGGAACGGCTCTTGGAACGTGCCATGTTGATCTCCCTGTTGGGTTCGAAAGAAGCTGGAGGGGATCAGATCTGCGTGGAGACGAGGTCTCCCTGCGCGATCGCGGACCCAGTGGAAGCGACCACGACGGCGGTGCAGGTGTCCGGGTTGACGACCTCGACGCGAGCCTCACCCTTGTAAACGCCACCGCTGAAGATGCTGAAGACGTAGCCGCGCTTGACCTTGTCGTTCGTGCCACGGTTGATGTGCACGAGCTTCTCATCGGCGCGGTACTGAAGGACCGCCCCGTCGATTTGAGGGGCACCGACGCCGCGGGTCACATCGAAGCCGGTGGCTGCCACGACCATCGCGAGCGTGGTCTCGGTGTCCCCGAGCATGCGCTGGGTCGAGGTGAGGTCGCGCTCAGCCTGGGCCAGATCGGCCGAGAGACCGTTGGAACGGTCGTCGGCCGATTCCTTGGCGGCCACGGCCGCGTCGCGGGCGTTCTCGGCGTCGCGGCGGGCGTTGATCGCCTCGGCGCGGGCCTCGTTGGCCTGGGCGACCTGACTCTTCATGTCGTCGAGACTCGAGGAGAGGTCGCCGATGGAGGAGCTGATGTTGCCCATGTCCGACTTGAGCTCGTTGAGCTCGTCCGTTGCAGAAGCAAGCTCCTGCTCGAGGGCCGTGTTCTTGGCGTCGAGCGTCTCCTTCTGGTTCCGGATGCTGGCGCGCATCTGGTTGGCCGAATCGCGATCAGCGGTGATCGAGTCGATTTCGGACTGCATCGACGTCGTGGTCGACGCGAGCTCAGCGGTGACCGCATCGAACTGGCCGCGGTACTTCTGCGCCGTCGCCAAGTTGTTGGACGCGAAGCCGAGGAAAGCGGCGGAGAGGGCGAGATTGATGATGACGAAGATCCGTCCGATCGGGCTCATGACGTTGGCTCGTGGAGGGGAACTCTGTGAGTTCTCGGTGGTCTAGGCGTCGCGGGGACGCCCGGGGCGGGTTCGCCCTGGGCGGCAGCACCGAGGTGCTGGACGCAGGAGACCCTGGGGGGACCGGTCCTCGTGGATCGCGGCAAGGGCCGCGGCGAGAGCCGGATGACTGGGGGTGCGAAAGAGTGTCATCCCGGTGCGCACGAAGCGAACGCGGTTCGACGAGAGGAGTGTAGAGGCCACCGCGGCAGGGGGTCAAGGAGTGGCTCGAAGGAGAGCGCCGGTCCTTTGGACTGGCGCGGCTCCGAGACGCTCCGTCAAGAGGCCGAGGACCACTGCGCGGCGGGGGGGCATAAGACCCCGCGGGCCGAGGGTTACGCCATTTCCCGGACCATCATCCGCGTAACCCACGGGCGATCAAGGCCCCTCGCTGCCGGCGCCAGGGGCCTCGCCGGGCTCAGGCTGCCCGAACTGCCGGCGACCAAGGGCGACCAGGAGAATCAGAGCGGCCCCCCCACCCCACGCCCAGGGCTGGAGCGGCTCGCTGGCCACGAAGAAGGTGGTCTCCCCTCCAAGGGGCCTGTTTCCTTCCCGGCGATCAGGCACGGGCACCGTGACGCGCAGGGCCCCCGAGACCATTTTTCGCCGCCCACCCTCGCCTCGAATTTGATCGCGGACCACGCCATCCGGCCCGACGAGGGCCGAGATCCCGGAGTTGGTCGCGCGCACGATGGAACGCCTCGAGGCGGCGGCGGCGATCCTGGTGAAGGCCAGCATGTGATCCATCTCAGGACTCGCTCCGTACCAGGCCTCGTTGCTGACCACAACGAAGAGGTCCACTGGCCCCCGCCGCAGAGGGGTCGTGAACGGGTCGTCGAAGGCATTGTCAAAACACACCGCGATCCCCGCCCGGTGCACCCGCCCGTCGACCCCTGGGATCAGCAAGACACCGGGCTCCGGAGCGGCGACGAAGTCCGGGACCGCATTGGCCACCTTCTGTACTGCACCGAGGACAAAGGGGATGCCACGCAGGGCATCCGGAGACTCGCCGCCAGGCACGAGGTGCACCTTGTTCGCCATGGGAGTGGACGAGCCATCAGGAGACCAGAGCTTCACGCCGTTGACGCTGCGTAGGACCCGCTCTCCGTCGAGGCTCGCGGACACCCAGCCCTCGACGCCCGAGAGGAAGGAGGTCCCCGGGGGCAACAACGGCTCCCCACGAGCGACGCGATCTGCCCACTCGGCGGTCGGCTCCCTCTGAAAGAGCTGCCGCCAAACCGACGGGGTGAGCCGCTGCCCCGGGCCCGTCCCGAGCAACGCCGACACGAGATCACGGGCCACGAGATCCTGGTCCACAAGATCTCGCTCCTGGAGCGCGCCGCGCCCGGACCACTCGGTGGGACGGACGCCGCCACGGAAGTCCAAGAGCACCTCGGGCCCGTGCAGCTTGCCCGGGAGGAACGTCTCCCCCCACATGACCACATCTGGCGACCCGGAGGTCCCCGGCGCCCGAGTCTCGATGAGGGCCTCGAGCGTCCGCGTGACCTGCGGAAGGAAGAGGTCGAGGAGCGGGTCCCGGCGCGCCGCCTTGATCTCCTGTTCGATCCCCGACTGGACCACGAGCACGTCAGGGCCGGCCACCATCGGGGGCGCAGGACGGCGGGCAAGGAGGGTGAGTGACGCCAGGGGGGCAAGCCCGAGCGCGAACGCCAGGCCGAGTCGCGACGGGGTCCCCGCAGGTCGGACGAGGGCAAGGGCGACGTCCGCCGCCAGCCCCCCGAGGGCCGCCATTCCCCAGGTCAGCCCCCAGGTCCCAAACCACGCCGCAGAGCCCACCAGCCACTCGGTATCGTGCATCAAGAAGCCGAGCCGAAACCAGCCGAAGGAGAGGGGCACCGGCAGCGTCCAGCGCACCACCTCGGCCAACATCCACGCCGCGGGAGCAAGCAGGGCGAGTGGCCACGCGGGGGCCCGGCGCAGCAGCATCCCCCCGAGGGCCGGATAGATCGCGGGGATCACCGCCATGGGCAAGAGGAGCAGCGGAAAGAACGCCGTCATCCAGGCGAAGACCGCCGCGAGGCCGAGGGCATGGGCGGCCCACTCGGCCAGGAAGGCTCGCCTGCCCGGACGCCGCGCCGCCAGCGCCCACGGCCCCACTGCGAAGAACGCCAGGTGGCCAAAGCCGTCCGGCCGTAGGACGCCCGGCTGAGCCAGTGCGATCAGTGCCCAGGTCGCGAGCGTCCAAAGAAAGCGCGCGCGGGCATGAAGTGGCGTTGTCATTCTTTCGTCGTTGGGCGTAAGGGATTGATGCCCGAGGGCACGTTACAGACGTTTTTCGACCTGGAGTCGAGGCTCCGCGTTCCCGAGCGCGGACACTGAGGGCCGCTCCGCCACCGCACTGCGCGCGGTAGACGGGCGCCGGACTCTGGGACTCTGTTCCCGTCCTCGCACCCTGCAGTCTACGGACTTGGGGCCAGACTCCTGAAGCCCGCGGACCTTCCGCGAGCAACCTGAACGCATCGCGTCCCCCATGAGCCAGACCACCCAGTCCACTGATCCCCAGCCGCCGGGGTCCCCCATCACCCCGTGGCGCCCGCCCGGAGCGGCCCTTCTCTCGCTCGCCGTGGCCGCGCTCCTGACCGCGTGCAGCGTCGAGGTCGGAGGTGAATCGGACCCCGGAGGAGGCGCCGATGCGTTCGAGGGACTGGAGCGCTCCACAGCGCCCAAGGTGCTGACCGCGCCGCTGATCCAGCGCGAGGTGGTCCGAGCCCTGTCCACCACCGTCAACGCCGAGTCGGAGCAGGAGATCCAGGTCTTCCCGAGGATCTCGGGCGTGGTCACCGCGGTCCGCGTCGAGGAGGGCGACGCCGTCGCCGCCGGAGCCTGCCTGATGGAGCTCGACCCGCGCGAGCTGGACGCGGCTCTGGCCGAATCGCGCATTGCGCTCAGGGAGGCGGAGGACGGGAAGCGCAACCTCGAGCTGTCGGTGGACGAGGCCAAGGCGCGGTTGGAGAGCGCGCAGCTGCGCTTCGACCAGTCCACCCGTGAGCTGGAACGCAAGGAGGGCGCCGGAGAGGGCATCATCTCGCGCAACGAGCTGGACCAGCTCCGGCTCACCGCCGCGACCAATCGAGCAGACAGGGACGCCGCGCAGATCGCCGAGTCCAAGGCCGACGCCGCGCTCACGAGCCAGGAGATCGCCATCGAGCGCGCCGCGCTTCAGGTCCAGAAGGCTGAACTCAACCGCTCCTTCGCCTCGGTGGAGGCGCCCTTCGAGGGGGTCATCGCCGACCGCACCGTGCGCGTGGGCGACCTCGTGTCCAACGCCACAGCGGCGTTCACCCTCACGGACCCGAGCAACGTGCGCGCGGTGGTCTCCCGCTCGCAGCGCGAGCTGGTCTTCTTCAGGCGAGCCGAGGAGCGCGCGCGCAGGGCGAACAACGCCAGCGGCGGCGCCCCGGCCCTCGACATCGAGATCGCCCCTGAGGCGCTCCCGGGCCTCACTTACACGGGGCAGATCCGCTTCGTGAGCCCGACGATCGACCCCGCGTCGGGGCAGTTCCGCGTCACCATCGGCGTGGACCAACCCGAGGATGGCGACGAGCGCCCCCCCGTGCTTCCGGGCATGCTGCTGCGGATCCGCATCGTGACCGAGCGCCACCCGAACGCCCTGGTCATCCCCAAGCGTGGCCTGCTTCGCGAGGGTGACCAGCACTGGGTCTTCGTCGTCGAGGACGGCGCCGCCCGGAGGGTCGCGGTGCGGGAGGGCTTCGCAGAGGACGACAACGTGGAGGTGATCCCAGCCCCAGGTGAGGACCTCTCCGAGGGCGACTTGATCGCGGTGGTCGGCAACAGAGACCTCGAAGACGGCGACGCCGTGGACGCGTTCCCCTGGGCGGGGGCTGACGCGGCGGTGGCCCCCGGGGCCGCGCCCGACGCCGAAAAGGAAAGCGACAGCACCGGACAAGATGGCGATGACGCCTGACGGCTCGACGAAACTCGAGGCTGGGGCTGAGGGAGCGTCACGTGCCACAGCGGGGGCGCTCGCCTTCGTCGCCACGCGGCCGGTCGCGATCTCCATGCTCATGATCGCCCTCGGGGTGTTCGGCGTGGTGTCCTTCGCGAAGCTCCCGGTGGACCTCCTCCCGGAGATCAGCTACCCGACCCTCACCGTGAGGACGTCGTACCCGGGCGCCGCCCCCGAGGACATCGAGGACCGCCTCTCCACCCGGCTCCAGGAGGCGCTCGCCACGCTGCCCAACCTCGTGGACACCACGTCCATCAGCCGGGCCGGGACGAGCGACGTCCTCCTGGAGTTCGATTGGGGCACGCAGATGACCTTCGCGGTGCAGGAGGTCCGGGACCGGCTCGACGGGGTCTTCCTCCCCGCCGACGCCGAGAAGCCACTGATCCTCAGGTACGACCCCAACCTCGACCCCATCCTGCGCTTCGGCGTCGCGCCCCCGGAAACCCGGAGGGGCTCGGATGAGGGCACGCTGATCCGGCTCCGCTGGCTCGCCGAGAACCGCATCAAGCGTGACCTGGAGGGGATCCGAGGCGTCGCGGCCGTCCAGGTCCGCGGCGGCATGGAGGAGGAGATCCGGGTCCGCGTGGACCCCTTCCGCATGGCCGCGCTCGACCTCGACCCGGCCCTGATTGGGGAGCGCCTGGCCCAAGAGAACCTCAACGCTTCAGGCGGCCAGATCCGCGAGGGGTCCACCGTCTACCTCGTGCGGACCCTCAACGAGTTCCAGAGCGTGGAGGAGATCCGTGACCTCGCCGTGGCCCGCGTGGGCAACGCAGTCGTCCGCGTGCGTGACATCGCGACCGTGGACCGGACCCACGCCGAACGGGAGGTCGTCACCCAGCTCAACGGGCGCGAGGCCGTCGAAGTCGCGATCTACCGGGAGGCCGGCGCGAACATCGTCGACGTGTCTCGCCGCGTCCGCGAGGCCGTCCTCGGCAACGCAGAGCAGTCCAAGGTCGCGGCTCGTAACGCCGAGACGCGCGCTGAAGACATCGAGTGGTCGGACCGCAGCAAGCTCGACTTTGTCGCGTGGAATCTCCGCGATGAGGCCGCGATCGAGCTGCTCTCCGACCAGTCGACCTTCATCGCCGATGCGGTGGATGAGGTCAAGCAGTCGGCCATCCTCGGCGCGGTCTTCGCCGTCATCGTGATGTGGCTCTTCCTGCGCCGTGTCACCCAGACGCTGATCATCGCCCTCGCGATCCCGATCTCCGTGGTCGTCACCTTCGCGCCGATGTTCCTCCTCGACGTGTCGCTGAACATCATGTCCCTCGGAGGCCTCGCCCTGGGCGTCGGCATGCTGGTGGACAACGCGATCGTCGTCATCGAATCCATCGCCCGCTGCCGAGAGGAAGGCGACAGCCTCTCTCAAGCAGCGGTCCGCGGAGTCACCGAGGTCGCCGGTGCGATCACTGCGTCCACCTTGACCACGGTCTCGGTCTTCGTCCCCATCGTCTTCGTCAGTGGCATCGCGGGCCAGATCTTCGGTGACCAGGCCGTCACGGTCGTCTCGGCCCTGCTGGTGTCCCTCCTGGTGGCCCTCCTCTTCATCCCGATGTTGGCCTCTCGCAAGGCCCTCGCCGGTGTCAAGGTCGAGCTCACCGACGAGGACCGGCGTCGCGGCCCGGGAACGCTGCGCGAGTTCTTCCCGCGCCGGCCGCAGGCGACGATCGGTGAGCGAGGCGCGGGCCTCTTCGGCGGCGTCGCGCTCATGCTGTCCTTCGGCGCCCTCCGCGCCCTCCGCGGGCTGGGCCTCGGGGTCAGCGCCGTCCTGTTCGTCCTGACCTATCCGGTGCGCTTCACCTTCGACCTCGCCTGGCGGGCGGTCGAGGGGGCCTACCCGAGGATGCTCCGGGCAGCGCTCGCTGCTCCGCTGCTGATCCTTGCGGGGACAGGAGCCCTCGGGTGGTTCGCCACAGAGCGCGCCAAGGAGCTCGGCCTCGAGCTCCTCCCCGAGGTCCACCAGTCCGAGTTCACCGCGTTCCTCTCGCTCCCCGTCGGCACGCCGATCGAGGACTCCGAGACCGTGTACTCGCGGCTCGAGCAGGAGGTCCGCCGCCTCAACGAGGTCAACGTGACCTCGCTCACCGTCGGCGTTGAGGCGGACACCCTCACCCGTGAAATCGAAGGTGAGCACACCGCGCGACTGACCGTGCGTCTCCGCCCAGACCTCGGGCCCGACGTGGAAGAGCGCATGATCTCGATCGTACGCGAGCTGGTCGGGATCGAGCCTGAGATGGAGGTCGTCGATGTCCGACGCCCGACGCCCTTCGCCCTGGACGCCGCGGTCGCCGTGGAGATCAAGGGCTGGGACCTGACGGACCTTGAGGTCGCGGCCGACGGGGTCGCCACCCAGCTCCGCGAGATCTCCGGCCTCACCGACATCCGCACCTCTGTCCGCCCGGGCTACCCGGAGGCCCTCGTGACCTTCGACCGAGACAAGACCTTGGCCTACGACCTGGACCTCGCGCAGGTCTCCAGCTTCGTCCGCGACCAGGTGCTCGGATCGGTCTCCACCCGCTTCATCGAGGGCGATGACCGCATCGACGTCCGGGTCCGCGGCGACGAGCGAATCCTCGCGTCGCTCGATGCCGTCTCCGAGCTCATCGTGAACCCGACCGCCACGGAGCCCGTCCCGCTCTCTGCGGTGGCCACGATCGAGCGCACCCAAGGGCCCGCTGAGATCCGCCGGATCGGCGGCCAGCGCGCCGTCGTGGTGACGGCGGCGAGCACCGGGGACGACGTGGGCGGACTCAACGACCGCGTGGAACAAGCGCTCAGCCGGCTCACCCCCCCGCGCGACGTGTCCATAGGGCTCGGCGGGCAGAAGCGTGAGCTGGACGAGGGCACCCAGAGCCTCGGCTTCGCCCTGCTGCTGGCGATCTTCCTCGTCTACGTGGTCATGGCCTGCCAGTTCGAGTCCCTCGTCCAGCCCTTCGTGATCCTCCTCAGCGTCCCCCTCGCGGGGGTTGGCGCGGTGCTCACGCTCGAGGCGCTCTCCGTCCCCCTCTCGGTGGTCGTCTTCATCGGGCTCATCCTCCTGGCCGGGATCGTGGTGAACAACGCGATCGTCCTGGTGGACCGCATCAACCAGAAGCGAGCCGAGGGCCTGCCCGTGGCCGAGGCGATCCTCGAGGCGGGGCGCGCACGCCTGCGGCCGATCCTCATGACCACCGCGACCACGGTGCTCGGGCTCGTGCCCCTCACCGGCTGGCTCGTGGGACTCCCTGGCCTGGAACACTTCCTCGGGAGCGCGGGCGCCGAGCTGCGGGCCCCGATGGCCATCGCCGTCATCGGCGGGCTCCTCAGCTCCACCCTGCTGACGCTCTTCGTGATCCCCGTGATGTACCGCCTCCTGATCCGTGACCGCGCCGAGGACGTGCCCCTCGCGGGCTGAGCCCCCGCTCCCCGAGCCATGACCCACCGCGACCAGAAGGGCTTCTTCGGCCTCACCGTCTCACGCCCCATCGCCATGGGCGTGCTCTTTGTCACCCTCGTGCTCATGGGGGTCATCGCCTACGGGCGGATCCCCCTGCAGTTCCTCCCCGGAGGCCTCTCGGGCACGCGGTTCACGATCTTCGTCCCCAACCCGGGCGCCAACGCCCAGGAGAACGTGGACAAGGTCGCGCGGGTGCTGGAGGAGCAGTTCCGGACCCTGGCAGGCATCGACGAGATCTCGTCGAGCTCCTCAAACGACCAGGTGCGCTTCAGGGTCAAGTTCAACGGCGAAGCGGAGACGGAGCTCGCCAAGGCCGAGCTCAGAGATCGCATCGAGCGAGCGCGCCCGGACCTCCCCGACACCGTGGAGCAGGTGTGGATTTGGGCTAGCGACGACGGCGACCTCCCGATCATGTGGTTCGCCGCGGTGGCCGAGGACCGCTCGGATAACGCCGCGGTCCTCGTGGACAAGTACGTCCAGAAGGGCCTGGAGGCCGTGGACGGGGTCAGCCGCGTCAGCATCTTCGGGCTCCTTGACGACTCGATCCGGATCTTCCTCGACGAGGACAAGGTCTCCGCGGCGCGGCTCGACCTCACGAGCCTGGTCCGGGGGCTCGCGTCGGACAACTTCGCGGAGCCACTCGGTGAGATCAGCGAGGGCGGCAAGGAGTTCCTGCTGCGCTCCGACATGCGCTTCAAGGACCTCGACGACATCCGCGAGTACCCGGTCCGCCCCGGGCTCCGCATCAAGGACATCGCCACGGTCGAGCGCGTCAACTCCGTGCGCGACCAGATCACCCGGATCGACGGCGGCTACGCCTACTACGGCCTCGTACAGAAGGAGGGCAACGCCAACGTCGTCGAGGTGGGGCGCGCCCTCGAGGCGAAGATGGCGGAGATCCAGGACGACCCCCGGGTCACAGGGAAGATCTCGACCACGGTCTTCTTCAACCAGGCCGACTTCATCCAGAGCTCCATTGAGCGCCTCGAGAGCACGGCGGTCCAGGGCGGCGGGCTCGCGATCCTCGTCCTCTTCATGTTCCTGCGCCGGGCACGCATGACGCTCTGCGTGGCGCTCTGCATCCCGGTCTCCGCCCTGCTCGCCATCGCGTTCGAGTCCGCACGGGGCGGCTCGTTCAACGTGCTCACCATGACCGGCTTGACCCTCGGCATCGGCATGCTGGTCGATAACGCCGTCGTGGTCATCGAGAGCATCGCTCGCCAGCGCGACCTCGGCAGGGCGCCGCGAGCCGCCGCGGTCCTCGGCGCGCGGGACGTCGGCCTCGCCGTCGGGCTCGCCACCATGACCTCCGTGGTGGTGTTCCTCCCGCTCATCTTCATGGGCGGCCAGCGCATCAGCATCATGCTGCAGGCGATGGGCATCCCCCTCTGCGCCTCCCTCGTCTTCAGCCTGCTGATCGCGCTGGTCTTCATCCCGACCGCGTCCGCCCGCACCCTGGGCGACCGTGCCGCGTGGAGTGAGCGGTTGGGCGCCCTCCTGACGCCGGTGACCACGCTGCCCACCCGCCTCATCGCCGCGGTGATCGGGACCCTCCGGATGCTCTGGTATTGGCTCCTTCGAGGCCTGCATGTCGCCGAGCGCGGCGCCCTGAGGGTCCTCGCCAGCCCCCTCCGCTGGCCGCTCTCTGCCGGCGCCGTCTACCTCGCCTACGTCCAGGTCGAGGCCTCCTCCGACGCGGTGGCGGCCGGCAAGCGCCTGCAGGAGCTGGACCTCCCGGCGCGCGTCAGCGGCGGCCTCGTTGGCGCGGCGATCCCGGCCGTCGTGGCCTGCGGGTTGGTGGTGCTCCTCCTCCTCGCGGTCGCCCCCGCGCTGAGGCGACGTGGCTCGCGCCCGCCCGCACGCCCGGAGCGCTTCATGCCCGCGGGCACCTCGGTCGTCGCGTGGGCTCAGGCCGTCAACCGGGCCCTCTTGACCTGGACGCTGGAGCATCGCTGGCAGGCGGGGCTGCTCTCCATCGGCGCGCTCTCGTCGATCGCCATCCCCTGGGGCAACACCGCCGTCACCGCCTTTGGAGAGGATGAGGACACGAGCAAGCTCTCCTTCTGGGTGGACCTGGAGGACAACTTCACGCTGCGGGAGACGAGCGACGAGATCGGCCGCTACGAGACCTTCGTCGAGGGCTACAAGGAGGAGTTCGGCTTCCGGAATATCATCGCGCGCTTCGACGCGGGCGGCGGCGAGGTGGAGATGCGCTGGCCCGAGCGAATTGCGCCGGCCCAGCTGGACCTGTATCGCGCGCAGATCAGGCGGGAGCTCCCTCGGGAAGCAGGCCACCGGGTGTACTTCCGCGACAAGGCGGACGTGAGCGACTCCTCCAAGCAATTCGTCAGCTTCGAGCTCCGCGGACCGAACCCCGACCGCCTGCGGGAGCTCTCCGCGGAGGCCATCGCCATCCTCGAGCGCGTCCCGGGCCTCGAGGACGTCTCCGTGACGAGCGAGGACGCTCCGGATCAGCTGCTGCTCGATCTGGACGGTGACATGGCCTTCTCCTACGGGGTCTCCTCCAACGCCGCGCTGCAGAACGTCTCCTGGGCCCTCCGAGGCGCCCAGCTCCCGCGCTTCCAGGAGGAGGACCGCGAGGTCCCGATGATCATCGAGTACGACGACACCGTCGCCGCCGGGCTCGACACGCTGCGTGACATGTCGATCTGGGGGAGCCAGGGAGAGGTCGCCCTCTCGACCTTCACCGACGTCAGCTTCAAGCCTGCCCCCTCCCGCATCTCCCGCAAGAACGGACAGATCAGCGAGGCGATCACCGCCCGCTTGGCGGACCCCGCCCAACAGGCAGAGCTGGTCAAGGCGGGCTACACCGCGCTCGAAGGCCTCGACCTCCCCCGCGGCTACGAGCTCGGCCGAGACACGAGCATCGTGGTCCAGGGTATGCAGGAGATGCGTGACCTCCAGAACGCCATGTTCCTCTCCGTCGTGCTCGTCTTCCTCCTGATGGGGATCCTGTTCGAGTCCCTCCTCCTGCCGCTCAGCGTGCTCTCCACGATCCCCTTCGCGGTGCTCGGGGCCTTCTGGACGCTCTTCATCTCCGGCACGCCAATGGACTCGATCGGGTGGATCGGGATCATCATCCTCGTGGGTGTCGTGGTGAACAACGGCATCGTCCTGATCGACAAGATCCACCGCCTCCGCCTGGACGAGCAGTACAGCCGGCGGGACGCGGTCATCGAGGGTGCCGGAGCCCGGGTCCGCCCGATCCTCATGACGGCCCTCACGACGGTGGTCGGCCTGCTCCCCATGGCCCTCGGGGACGCGCCGCCCCAGGGCATCGACTACAGGGCCCTCGCCACCTGCGTGGCAGGCGGCCTCGCGATCTGCACCTTCTTCACCCTCTGGGTCGTCCCCCTCGCCTACACGGTGATCGACGACCTCGCGCGGACCCTCAACTGGCTCGGGCGCCGCTCCTTCGCGGTCCGTCAGAGGCGCACCGGCGGAGAGCCGCCGCGACCGGCCCTGGCCAGCCCCCGGGACGCCTGAGCGCGGTCCGACCGCGCCCCTGAGGCGCGAGCCGCCGGCCCTGCGCCGCCGCCCCCGCGGAGGCTCTGCGCAGGTGTAGGACCCAACTGGGGGACCGAGGTGCGGCCAGGCGCGCGCGGGCGTACACTCTCCGCCCGTCTCTCCCGGCTCTTTCTCTTGGCCCCCCCCCCCCCCCCCCACAAG
>JAQWJQ010000078.1 GCA_029248265.1 Planctomycetota bacterium | reverse complement strand
CTCGATGAACTCGATCGCACGGTCGGTGAGCACGTCTGCCTGGTAGCCCGAGCTCGGCACGGTCTCCCCGTCCACGTTGAAGACCTCATCAAAGTGGTGGCCCCCACCCTCGTAGCTGACCCACCTGTCGAAGCCGGGCCGGGGGCCGGGGCCGCCGCTCGGCGACGGGATGTGCCACTTCCCGATATAGCCGGTCCGGTAGCCCGCGGTCTGGAGCACCTCGGGATAGGTCGGGTGCTTTGCCTGGAAGTCCACGGGCGTCACGTTGTCCTCGATGCCGTGCACGTGCGCGTAGCGCCCGGTCAAGAAGCTCGCACGGGATGGACAGCAGCGAGACGTCGTGACGTAGGCCCGCTCGAAGACCACGCCCTCGTCGGCGATCCGGTCGAGGTGGGGGGTGTTGATCCACCGGTTGCCGAGGCGCGAAGCGCCGTCGTGGCGCAGGTCATCGGCGAGCAGGACAAGGACGTTGGGGCGCGCGTCACGGACGAGCTCGGGTGCCTCTTCAGCGACGGGGTGCTCCTCCGGTCCTGGTCGTTCATCGGCGCCCCCTGACACCGCCGTCCGGCACCCCGGGGTCAGGAGCCCGAAGCCCACGGCCACAACGGCCCGGGCGAACACCGCGGCGAGGAGAGAGGAGGTCGGGTTCATCGGGGGCAAAGAGGGCGGCCTTGGGGAGCGGAGGCGGGGTTCGATGCACCCCGAGGCACTATAGGCCGCGACGATGGTGGCCGCCCCATGGGCGCCGGGTCACCCGCCCGCGAATTGGCCATGTTGCCCCGAAACATCGCGGCCGCGGGCTGGGCCACGCGTCGCGCCTCGAGGACCCCATGCCTCGAACCCTCACCTGGCCTCGACGGAGGCCGTCTCGGAGGCCCCCGGGAGACCCAGGTCGCCCGGCCGGATGGGCGGCGCGGGGTAAGAGGTGCCCGGGCTCTCGCTGCGGGGCCTCGAGGGGACGGCCCGGGCTCACGCCCTCTCCATCACCGCGTCACCCGCCTCGTCGGCGGCCGAGGATCCAGCGCAGGAGGCGGGCCCGGCCGGGGGTCAGGCGCGTCCGGTTGAACTGGTCCCCTGCGCGCCGGATGGCGTCGGCCACGGTGGGGTAGGGGTGGATCACCCCGCTCAACTCCGGGAGCCGGGCGCGGCGCTGCACGGCGCTGACGAGCTCACCGATCATCTCGCCCGCGTGGCTCGCCACGACTGTGGCGCCGAGCACCCGGCCCCTGGGGTCGTGGATCACCTTGACGAAGCCAGCCGCCTCGCCGTCGAGGACGGCGCGGTCGCTGTCCTCGAGGGGGACCTCGATGACCCCGTGTTGGACGCCGGACCGCGCGGCCTCCTCGGCCGTTGTCCCGACGTGGGCGACCTCGGGGTCGGTGTAGGTCGCCCAGGGTATGACCAGGTCGCTGGCCTTTGCCCTGCCGAAGAACAGCGCGTTGCGCAGGACGGTCCGGGAGAGGAAGTCGGCGGCGTGGGTGAACTGGAACCGCGAGGCCACGTCACCAGCCGCGAAGATCCGGCGGTTCGACGTGCGGAGGTGGTCGTCCACCTCGACACCCGAGCGCAGGTCGAAGGACACGCCCGCCTCCTCGAGGCCGATCCCCTCGACGTTGGGCGCGCGCCCCGCCGCGACGAGGATCTGCTCGACCTCCACCGACTCGCCGCCGCTGAGGTCGACGTGGCGCAGGCCCTTGCTCGTCCGAAGCCCCTCGACGCGGGTGCCCAGGCGCACGTCGACGCCGTCCGCACGCAGGGCGTCGAGGACCACCGCGCTCGCCGCTGGGTCGTCGGCGCGCATCAGGCGCGGACCGGCCTCGAGGAGGGTGACGCGCGCGCCGAAGCGGGCAAACGCCTGGGCCATCTCGGCGCCGATGGGGCCGCCGCCGATCACGGCGAGGCGGGGCGGAAGGCTCTCCAGGGAGAAGAGCGTCTGGTTGGTGAGGGCCCCGGCCTCCGTCAGCCCCGGGATCGGGGGCAGGGAGGGGCGGGCACCCGTGGCGATGACGGCGCGCGCGAACCGGAGGGTCTGACCGCCCACCTCCAGGGTGGAGGGAGAGGCGAACCGCCCCTCGCCCAGGAAGACGTCCACGCCGAGATCCCGGAAGCGGCTGGCGGAGTCGTGACGCGCGATCTGCGCCCGCAGCGCCCGCATGCGCTCCATCACCGCCGGAAAGTCCACCTCGACCTCGCCGGTGCGGACACCCAGGGCTCCGGCCTTCCGCGCGTTCGCGGCGGCGCGTGCGGAGCGGATCAGAGCCTTGGAGGGGACGCACCCTGTCACGAGGCAGTCGCCGCCGAGCAGGTCGCGCTCGACGAGGGCCACCCGAGCGCCGAGGCCCGCGGCGCCCGCGGCCGCGACGAGGCCGGCGGTCCCGCCGCCCAGCACCACGAGGTTGTAGCGGCCCTTCGGGTTGGGGTTCACCCAGTCCGCCGGGTGGACCTGGGCCGCGAGGGTGCGGTTGCTCGCGTCCAAGGGGAGGAGCTCGGGGAGGTGGTGGGCCGAGGGCGTCATGGGGGAGGGGACACGAGGGAGGCTCACGCCCGATCGCCGGTGGGCTCCTCGACGGCGGCGGCGGCCAGACGGACACGCGCCATGCGGGTCAGCAGGACCGTCACGCCCAACGTCGCGGTGAGCCCCACGCCCAGGAGCGCCCACTCGGCCGGTGAGCGGCTGGCGCCCGCCGCGACGTCACGGCCGATGGCGCCGAAGTACACGAAGAGCACCGTGGCGGGCAGCATGGCGATCCAGCTCACCAGCACCGCCGGGACGAAGGGCACCGCCGTGAGGCCGAGCAGGTAGTTGAGCGCGTTGAAGGGCACCACTGGCGAGAGCCGCAGGAGCCCGACGATGCGCCAGCCCCCGTCGGCCACGGCCTCATCCACGGCACGGAAGGCCTTGCTCTTGCGGGCGAGCCCCTCGACACGAGAGCGAAGGAGCGTGCGGGCGAGGAGGAAGGCGATGGCGGCGGTGGCGGTGGAGGCCAAGGAGACGACCACGGTGCCCTTGACCACGCCGAAGAGGGCACCCACCGCGAGGGTGATGGCCGAGCCGGGGACGAGGGCGAGGGCGGCGACCACGTAGAAGAGCCCGAAGGCGATGGGGCCCAGGGGCCCCAGGGTCTCCACGCGCTGCGAGACCCCGTCGAGGACCTCGCCCAGGGGAAGAAGAGCGGCGGCCGCGGCCAGGCAGGCGAGCACCAGGAGCGCGAGGAGGCCGCGGAGTCGGCCGGCGCGTTGGGGTTCTGTGGTCGTGGCAGGCATGGGGCTCAGTGATGGGAGCGCCTCGGCGAGGCGCTGGCGGGGCGGGCGGTTGCGGCTCAGCGGGTCGGTGCGAGCCCTCGCCCCTTCTCTCCTTCTTCCCTCTCCCGCGCCCGGGCCTCGCGCTTGGCCTTGCGCTCGGCCCGCCGGCGCTCCTTGTCAGCGCGCCGCTCCCGGCTCTCCCGGGTCAGCTCGTCGACCTGCGCGAGGACCGCCGCCTCATCAAAGCGAAAGTCGTCGGAGTCGAAGCCCTGGATGGCGGCGATCTGGTCAACGAGGATCATCGCGACCCAGGCGGTGCCCCGCGCGTTGGGGTGGAGGAGGTCCTTCTGGAGGGCCTCGCCCAGGGAGGACACCTTCCACTCGAGGTCTCGGACCCTCACGGGCTTGCTCTCCACGTAACGACGCATGAGGTCCGCGAGGCCGAGTACCCGGACGTTGGGGCGGCCCTTCGCCCACGCTCGGAGGGTCTCGTTCATGGCCAGCCGCTCCGCGGCGGAGGGGAACATGGAGCGGTTGACGATCGGGGCGCCGAACGGCCCGCGTCCCTTCAGGGCGTGCGCGATATCCGGGAGATCACCGATGATGAGCGGGCACTTCAGCCGCTCCAGTTGGCGCAGGCCGGCCTCGAGGCCCTTGGCCCGGCGGGGCGCACTTCGTGAGTCGTTGCCGTAGGCATACCAGAACAGGTAGTCGACGCCGACCACGAGGTCCGCGTCGCCCGCGACCGCCGCGTCGACGAGCCTCGCTCCGGACTTGTAGGGAGCGTTGAAGAACCACCCCTCGCCCTCGTCCACAAAGGTGACGCGCTCGCGCCCGCGCTCGGTCAGCGTGGCCTCGAGAAACACGGAGAGGGCGACGTCCTTCTCCGTGGCGAGCTCAGCAGACAGGCCGAAGCCTGCGGAGACGCTGGCGCCCATGGTGAAGACCCTGAGGGGAGCGGTCTCAGCAGGCGCCGGCGCCGTGGCGTCGTCCTGCGGGGCCGCGGCGAGCGCGAGGGATCCACCCGAGAGGGCGGCGGCGAGGAGGAGGCGGAGCAGCAGGGTCATGTCTGGCGAGCGAGTCGTTCGTGGCGTGGCGGCGTGGGCTCCCAATGTAGCCCCGGGGCCCCCCGAATTCCCGGGGCTCGACGCCTCGGGGGAGCGCTCAGCTGTCCCAGCGAGGCGCCAGGAGGTGCCGCTTTTGATCCGAGGAGCGCAGCGAGCCGGAGTGGGGCGGGGGCCGGTCCTCCTCAGGTGCGGGGCGGTCCCAGAGCTGGCAGGTGACCTCCTTGTGCTTCTGATCCAGGCCCTCGCAGTAGTTCGTGTAGATGCAGCGGCGCACGTCGTCGCCGCGGCCGAGCTGCATCTTCCGCCACCAGTCCGGGTCGGCGAGGGACTGGCGCGCGGCGGCCACAACGTCGCACGCTCCGTCGGTCAGGGCGGCCTCGGCCTCCCTGAAGGTCCCCAGGCCGCCGCAGCCGATCACGGGGACCGCCTCGCTCACCTCGCGCACAGCGCGACGCACGGTCGCCGAGAGGGGGAGGTTGCGGCCGAAGGGGCCCGGCGCGCCGATGCGGACGGTGGGCATGCACTCGTGTCCGCTCTCTCCGGTGTAGGGATAGGCGGCCGCGCCGACCCGCGGCTGCTTGGCGTCCTCGAACTTGCCGCCCTTGCTGATCGAGATGAAGTCCATGCCCGCCTCGGCGAAGCGCTTGGCGAACCACGCAGCCTCGTCGACGGAGGTGCCGCCCTCGATGACCTCGTCCCCGAGCATGCGGCAGCCCACGGTCACGTGGGGTCCGACGCGGTCCCGGACCGCGGCGAGGACCTCAAGCGGCAGGCGCGCTCGGCCCTCAAGGTCACCGCCGTAGCCGTCCTCGCGCACGTTCCTCGCGGAGAGGAAGCTCGCCATGGTGTAGGCGTGGGCGAAGTGGAGCTCGACGCCGTCGAAGCCTGCCTCCACGGCGCGCGCCGCGGCGTCTGCGAAGAGCCCCGGCAGCGTCCTGGGGAGCTCGGCGATGTGCTCGAGGTGGGTGTCCCACACGCGCTCTCTCGCGCCGTACTCGAGGTCCTCTCTCTCGCGGTCGGAGAGCGTGGTGAGGAGGTCCTCGTGGGGGAGGGCGGCGAGGGCGGCGCGAATGGCCTCGTCGTCCGCCTCGGCGCCGAGCCCGACGGCTTCACGGTGTCGCGCCTCGAGCTGAAGGAACCTGGCGAGGAACACGGCCTTATCCGGGCGCCTCCGGATCCGGAGGAAGTCGATGAGCTGGATCAACACCCGGGTCTGGCCGCCGCTGCGCGCGCGGACCTCGTCCGTGAGCCGTCGGAGCCCGGGAACGAAGCGGTCATGCCCGATCCGGAGCAGGGGGCCCGAGGGGACATCGCGGATCCCGGTGGCCTCCACGACGAGGACCCCAGGCCGGCCGTCGGCGAACCGGCCGTACCAGTCCACGACCTCAGGGGTGGCGTCGCCGTCCTCGGTGGACCTCCAGGGGACCATGGCGGGGACCCAGGTGCTCGAGTGGGCGGTGAAGGCGCCGATGCGGACCGGGGCGAAGAGGCGGCTCATGAGGGCCTCGTCAGCGCTGGGCCACCCGGGGTCGGGCAGGGGGTAGGGCGGGGTCTTGGACACGCTTCGGAAGGTAGCAGGTCGTCGGGGGCGCGTCCGCGTTACCCTCGTCGCATGTCTGCGGAACTCACACCCCTCGACGGGACGGCTGCGCTGGTGACCGGCGGTACGAGCGGCATCGGGGCGGCCATCGCCCGGGCCCTCCTGCGTGCGGGGACGCCGGTCGCGATCACTGGGCGGGACGGTGACAGGGCCTCGGGGGCTGCCCAGGCCCTGCAGGAGGAGACCGGGACCGAGTGCGCCGGGTTCGCCCTCGACGTCACTGATGACGGCAGCTGTGCGGACTTCGTGAGGGCGCTCGAGGGCTTTCGGCCCATCGAGTGGCTGGTGAATAACGCCGGCGTGGCGGAGACCATGGCCTCGGCCTCGCCGGGGAACCTGGACCTCGCCCGACGCCTCATGGAGGTCAACTTCTTCGGGCCCATGCGCCTCTTCGCGGCCCTCGGCCCGGGGATGCTCGAGCGCGGGGGAGGTCGGGTCGTCCAGGTGGCCTCCTCGGCCTCACTGCAGGGCTACCCCTACGTCTCCTCGTATGTGGCGTCGAAGCACGCGCTCATGGGGTGGACGCGGTCCGCTGCCCTGGAGTGTGCGCCGAAGGGGGTCGGGGTCTCGGCCCTCTGCCCGCATTACGTGGACACCCCGATGACCGACCGCAGCATCGAGACCATGCGGGAGAAGACGGGCCGCAGCGAGGAGGACCTGCGGGCGTTCCTCGCAGCGCAGAACCCTGGCGGGGCACTGGTCACCGTACGAGAGGTGGCGGACGCCGCCATGGAACTGCTGCGCTCGGATCGATCGGGCGCGGTCTACGAACTCATCGGCGGTTCCACCGCCGTCATCGAGGAGGGCGTGCTGATCGGCGCGCGCTGAACGTCATGCTGAACAGACTCTTTCGACGGATGCGGCCCACGGGGAACGTGGCCCGCGGGGACTCGAGCCGAGACCGGCTGCGTCGCTGGTCGGTCCAGCCCAAGGGCTGGAAGGCCGCGCGGGGTTACGCGAACGGCGTCCTCGTGGAGGACGGCGGCCGAACCCTCTACCTGGCCGGGCAGATCGCCTGGGATGCAGAGCAGCAGCTCGTGGGGAGGGACAACTTCTCTCGGCAGTTCGTCCAGGCCCTCGACAACGTCCTCGCGGTGGTCCGCGAGGCGGGGGGGCAGCCCGAGGAGATCGTCCGTATGACGGTCTTCGTCACGGACAAGAAGGCGTACCTCGCCGCGACCAAGGCCATCGGTGTCGCCTGGAAGGACCGCATCGGGAGCCATTACCCCGCCATGACCCTCGTGGAGGTCTCGGACCTCCTTGAGGAGGGGGCCATGGTGGAGATCGAAGCGACGGCCGTGATCGGCTGACCGGGCGCCGGTCGAGCTCGCTGCTCAGGCCCTATTGCCAGGCCCAACCGGCAGGCCCAACCGGGCCCGCTCAGGGCAGCTTGCCGGGGCGCCCACCGGCCTCGAGGGCCGCGAGGAGCGCCTTCTGGTCCACCTGGTCGACCTCGAAGACGACCATGATGACCGCCTCGTTCGGCTTGGCGGCCAGATCGCGGAAGCCGTCCAGCGTCCCGCAGATCTGTCGCAGGTCGGCGACGCAGTTCTGGCAGTGGGGCGCGGTGTCGAGCTGGACCGCGACCGCGATGCCGTCGACCTGGACCACCTCCGGGGTCGCGGCGATCGGCTCGGCCGCGGGGGTGGAGACCTCGAGCTGGAGGTTCCAGGCCGGCTGCCCGTCCTGGCCGCGCACTGGGAGTCCGAGCAGCCGCCTGGACTCGTCCAGCAGGAACTCCACGTCCATGAAGGGCAGGTGGCTGATGTCGATCCACCGGATCCGCCCCTGGCCGTCCACGAGGTAGGTGCCGTGCAGGGCGATGTCCTCGAAGTCGTCGTACGCCCGCCATACCTTGAACTGGGTCCGGCTCGGGTCGCAGAGGACACGGAAGGGGAAGCCCGTGTCCGCGGAGTCGCTGCCCAGGGACTTGGCGACCGCCTCGGGGCCTTCCAGCCCGATGGCGACGATCTCGATCCCCGCCTCGGCGAACTGCTCCGCCATGGGCGCGAGGACCTGGAGCTGCTCGACGCAGTGCACGCAGCCGAAGCCGAGGAAGTTCACCACGAGCACCGGCCGGCCCGCGAAGTCGGACAGGGAGACCTCGTCACCGTAGGCGTCGGCGAGGGTCCAGTCGGTGGCGACCGGGGGGGACCAGTGGCGGGGTCCAAGTTCCTCGAGGTCCAGGTCCATGCGCAGGGCCACGTCGTTCGCCTCGCGGAACTCGGGGCGCCAGTCCGCGGGGAGCTCCAGGGCCTCGGCGAGGGGCGCGAGGCGCTGGAAGGGGGGGAGCTCGACCTCGGCCAGAGCGGCGCCCTGACGGAGGTCCTCGAAGACCTCGAGGGCCTCCTCTTCCTCTCCGGAGATCCACAGGACGTGGGCCTTGGTGGCCTGCTCCAGCAGCTTGCCGTCGCCCTCCTTGGCGAGCCCGCGGGCCATCTTGAGAGCCTCCTTCGTGAGCTCGTCGCTCCCCGACTCCGCCATCATTCGGGCGAGGTGGACCCGGTCGTAGCCGGCGTCCTTGAGCGCCTTCAGGGCCGCGATCTTGTCCTCGCCGCGGGCGTGGTCCGCCAGGGCCTCGAGGGCGTCGATCTGCTTGCGGATGGTGGAGGCCTCGCGCTCGAAGGACTCCATGGCCTTGGCCATGGCGTCGCGGACCTCTTCACGCTTCTTATCGGCGGCCAGCGCCTCCTCCTCGGCCTCGTCCACGGCCTCGGAGCGCTCGGCCTTCAGGCTCACGAGCATGCTCTCGAGCTGCTCGATGGAGAGGCCCACGGCGTCGACGTCGCCCAGGTGCGCGGCGGCGCGCCCCATGGAGTAGGCCCGCAGCGCGCCCTCCGGGTCGAGCAGGTGCGGCTCCAGGTACATGGTCTCGCCCAGCTCGCGCAGCGTCGTCCACTGCTCGAAGGCGGTCAGGGTCTCCAGCAGGCGCTGGCGGCCGTAGATCGCGCTGCAGCGTCGCTTCTCCAGACTGTTGAGGTCCGGGTGGCGGGGCAGCTCGATCATGTTCTTCGCGAGCTCCACCGACTCGGTGACCCGACCCTGGTGGCGGAGGCTGCGGGTCAGCCACTCGTTGTTGTGGGCGAAGTTGTGGATCTCGTCGGGGAGCAGCCACGCGCGCTGCATGTGGGCGTGGTCCACGCGGGCCGAGGCCTCCTGCTGCCAGGCGGCGTCGTAGTGGCGGCCGAGCTGGGCGAAGATGTGCCCGCCCATGTGCCAGTTGTGGGCGATCCCCGGCCAGGAGAAGCCGCAGCGGACCGCCGTATCGACCACGCGCTCAGCGCTGTCCTTCGAGTCCCAGAGGTGGATCCGGTAGTGGTGGGCTGGGTGGAACGGCTCCACGGCGAGCACCTGCTGCAGCAGGGCCTCGACGGACATGCGGCTCGTGGTCTGGATGCCCTTGCGGCGGTTGAGCCAGATCCGGTTGGCGAGCAGCGCCTTGGCCTCGACGTCATCGGGATAGTCCCAGATGAGATCCTCGTAGTCCTTGACCAGGCGCTCCGCCTCGCGCTTGGCGGGTTCCTTGCGCTTCGGCAGCTCCCGCTCGCCGCTGCCTCCCTCACCAGTGTCCTCCTCTCCTGGCGCCGGGTTCTTGGGCTCCTGGAGGTCCTCCGGCTCGTCCGGCCCCTCCACTCGGTAGTAGCGCGCGATCATGTCGATGTAGCGCTGTTCGCGGTCGGTCACGAGCCCGCGCTTGAGCCACGCCGCGCGGGCGAACCAGGCGGCGCGATCGGGGTGATCCACGTTGGCGAGCGCCAGACCCCAGCTGGCCATGGCGCAGTCGGGGTCCTCGCTGAGGATCTGCCGGAAGGTGCGCTCGGCCTCCAGGAACCAGAAGCCGTGCAGCTGACCCATCCCCTGGTGCATGAACGCCTGGAGGTGCTCCTTGCCGGGGGCGAGGGTGACCGGGAAGTCGATCCGGTCGGGGTGCTCCATCAAGGTCGCGGCCTGGCGCGGGCCGATGTCGAAGGCCGCCCCGTGTTCGGAGTGGGCGTCGATGGCATCGGGGGCGTCCTGGGGGCAAGCGAGGGCCAGGAGGGCGAGGGCGTGGAGCATGGGTCAGCGTCGGGAAGGGGCGTCGGGTCGTTGGGCCGCGGGAAAGAGGGCGATGCCGCCGGCCTGCAGGCCGACGTCCACCGAGCTCACTCGGCGCAGGGTCTCGAGGTCGATGGCGTCCACAGCACCCGGAGCCGCGCCGCGGTCCTCGCAGGTGACGAAGGCGTACCGGCTGTCGGCGGTGACGACGACCCCGTGGGGGATCGGTCGGCTGGTCGGGATCCGCGCCAGCTCCTTGCCGGTCTTGAGGTCGATCACGCCCACGGCCTGGGCGCCCTTGTAGGTGACCACCAGGCGGGTGCCGTCCGGGGTCACCTCGAGGTTGTATGGGGCGCGGCCGGTCGGGAAGCGGCGCGTGATCTTCCACTTCTTGAGGTCCACCTCGAGCACCTGGTGCACGCCGTTGAGGGCCACGTAGGCCACGGGCTTCGTCGGGTGGGGCTGGACCCAGGTGGGCTTGGCCACGGCCGCGTGCTGCGGGGCGCCGTCGGCGCCCGCCTCCGCGTCGCCGCCGTGCCCGCCGCCGGCGCGGCGCCCGGTGCCGTCGGTCAGCTCGAGCCGGCGGACCACCTCGAGGGTGACCGCGTCGAGCTCGATCAGCTCGTCGCTCATCATGGCGCACGAGAAGTGGCGGCTGCCGTCGGGGGAGAGGCGCGAGCCGTGGGGCATGGAGCCCGTCACCACCTGCTCGATCTCCACCATGCCCTCCACGTCGACGATGGAGATGGTGCTCGGGGTCATGTCCCCGTGGAGGTCGAAGTTGACGCAGTACAGGAGTCCCGTGTCCGGGGAGATCTGCATGGTCGCGGGGAAGAGGCCCAGCTCGGTCTCACCGAGCAACTCGTGGGTCTCCGCGTCGTACTTGTAGAGGAGGCCGTTGGGCTTGCCGTGGGCGATCGACACGAACCAGTGCCGGCCATCGGGGGAGACGGTGAGCCCGTGGGGGCCCTCAATCTCGGTGGCCTGGTAGCCGACGTCGATGACCTCGCGCACCGAGAGGTCGCTGCCGTCGAAGGCCAGGTCGTAGACCCGGTCCGCGGACTCGGCGGCCACCAGCAGGCGAGCCTCGTCGGCGGGCGCCGGGATCGTCCCCGCGCCCAGGAGGAACAGGGTCGCGATCATCGCTCGAGCTTCACGGCCCACAGGCCGGAGTTCCAGTCGGAGAAGAAGATGTGACCCTTGTGGGGCTGAGGGCCCCAGGCCATGGGCGCGTTGGCGATGTGACCCTCCGGGTCATCAGGCAGGAACCACGCGATCTCGCGGCCCTGTCGATACGCGTCGCCCATGAGCTCACCGGACACGTCGACGGCCCGCAGGCCGGCGTTGTAGTACGCCACGTACATGACGTCGTCTTCGATCCAGAGGTTGTGGGTGCCCGCCTCGGGGACCTGGTAGCGGGCGCACTCCCGGGGACTCTCGAGGTCGGAGAAGTCGATGAAGTGGATCCAGCCGCGGGGGTAGGTCGGCTTGCCTTCGGTGTTGAGGCCGTAGGGGAAGGCCTCGTCGCCGGCGGCCACGTAGAACAGCCCCGTCTCCTGCTGCCGGAAGGGGAAGGCCGCGTGGTTCCAGCCGCTCGGGTAGGCGTAGCTCGAGATCTTGACGGGGTTGTCCGGGCTGCCGCCGGCCATGCCGTTACCGACGTCCACGATGTGCACGCCGTCGGACCAGTTGGACGAGTAGGCGAGGCCGTCCTCGACCCACACGTCGTGGATCGAGGGGTTCGGCCGCTCCACCTTGTAGGTGCCGACCCGCTGGGGAGAGCCGGGGTCCGAGATGTCGATGGAGTCGTACCGCGCGCTCGCGGAGAGGGCGTAGACCTTGTCGCCGTCGATGAAGACGTTGTGGACGCCGCCGGTCAGCGAGTCGTCGAAGCCCGAGAGGATCTTCGGGTTGCGCGGGTCCATCACGTCCACGAGGACGATGCCGTTCTTGCGGTCCGAGGCCCCCTCGCGGGAGAGCACGCAGATGCGCCCGTCCGCGGAGACCTTGACGTCGTTGACGGTGCGCGCGTCGATGGTGACGGTCGAGATCCGCTCGATGTTCGCGGGGTCGGTGACGTCCCAGAAGTGGGCGTCGCCGTTGGCGCCCCAGGTCCCGGTGACCGCGTAGTCACGGCCGTCGAGGCCCTCCCAGACCCAGAGGTCGGAGGTGTGGGTGTCGTCCACGCGGCCGTGGCCCACCAGGGTGAACTTGCCCGCCACGTCGCGGGCGGTCGCGACCGCGCCGAGCCGACCCGCGGCGTTCCCAGAGGAGGCGACGAAGGTGTAGCGCCCCGGCTGCTCCGCCACGAAGCGCCATGCGCGGGCGGTGCCCTCCACGGCCTCGATCTGGCCGCTGGCCCCCGGCCCGAGGTCGTCGTCGGTACGCGCCCGGAAGGTCATCTCCACGGGTACGTCCGTGATGATCTGGCCCGCCGCGTCGAAGGCGTCGACGCGCAGGTGGACCACGTCGCCGGTTTTCGGGGCGGCGTTGTCGGCCTCGACGACGAGGCGGGTGACGGGGTTCGCGGCGGCGGTGAGGGTCATGGACGCCCGCTTGCCCTCGGCCTCGGCGGTGACCTCGAAGGCGCCAGGGCTGTGGACGGTCACCTCGCCGAGGTCGTCGATGCTGGCCAGGGCGGCCGGGCTGGTGGACCAGGTGGGGGTCACCGCGCGGCCGGCGCCGTTGACGTCCGTGCCCTCGGCGGTGAGTTGGATGGTCGTTCCGGTGTAGACCGCCGCGTTGGGGAGGCCTCGGACCTCGAGGGACGCGAGGTCGGGCAACTTGACGGTCACCGGAATGGTCACGGACAGGCGCTCCCCGAGGCCGACGCGGCTGGCCTGGTTCTCACCGGCCTGGCGCCGGCGCTCACGGACCACGATCTCGAAGGAGCCGGGCTTGATCGCGGACACCTTGCCGTCGCGGTCCACCGTCAGGCTCTTCCTGCTGCGCGAGAAGAACAGGACCGGAGCGTCCACGGGCTCCCCCGCGGCGTCACGGATCGTGGCGCTCAGCTCGGCCGATTGGCCGATCTCGAGTTCCAACGCGGCGGGCTCGACGACGAGGGTGCGTGTGGTGGCGGCTTCTTCCTGGGCGGCGGCCACGGGGGTGAGGGCGCCGACGAGGGAGAGCGCGGCGAGGGCCGTCGCGGCGGGGGCGTGGAGTGCGGCGGTCAGTCGGAGGAGGCGATGCATGGGCGTTTGGGTGGGGAACGAACCGTCATCATAAGGACGCCCGCGCGACTCGTCGCGCCTCCGTGGTTCGATCCGTGTGAAGAGCGCCGTGGCGCGGGGGGGGGCCCCGGCGGGTGGACCGGTATGGTCCGCTCCGCCCTCGAGGAACCGGCCTGAGGAAGCCGGCCCGGGGGAGCGGCGGCGACGCCCTTCATCGTCCGCGCAGGCGGACCTCCGGCGAGTCCACTTACCGGCAGGTCCCGATCCCTGGACCCTTCGCTATGGTCTCTCCATGATCACTCCCGAGACGATCCAGCCGGAGCACTTTGATTACGAGGAGAAGGACGGCGTCGCCACCATCCGCCTCAACCGTCCCGAGCGCCTGAACGCGCTCACCTTTGACTCCTACGCTGAGCTGCGGGACACCTTCCGCGCCCTCGGCGAGCGGGACTCGGTGCGCAGCGTGCTCCTGACCGGGACAGGGCGTGCGTTCTGTTCGGGGGGGGACGTGCTGGACATCATCGGGAAGCTCTTCGGGGTCCCCGACTCCGCGCTCGTGGCGTTCACGCGGATGACCTGCGACCTGATCGAGAGCATGCGTCGCCTCGAGAAGCCGATCGTCGCCGCGCTCAACGGTACGACCTGCGGCGCCGGCGCGGTGATGGCCGCGGCGGCGGACATCCGCGTCGCGTCGGACACGGCCAAGATCGCGTTCCTGTTCACCCAGGTGGGCCTCTCCGGCGCAGACATGGGGGCCGCCTGGCTCCTGCCCCGCATCGTCGGGCTCGGCCACGCGAGCGAGCTGCTCATGGCGGGGGAGTTCATCTCCGCGGAGCGGGCGGAGCGCATCGGCCTCTACAACCATGTGGTGCCTGGGGACGAGCTGGAGGAGAAGGCGCGGGGCATGGCCGAGAAGCTCGCGGCCGGGCCCGGCATGGGCCTCGCGGTGACCAAGCGCATGCTCAACGCCGAGGCGCACATGGACCTGGGCGAGGCCATGCAGGCCGAGGGCTGGATCCAGGCGGAGTGCATGAAGCACCCCGACTACCGCGAGTCCTATGACGCGTTCGTGGAGAAGCGCCCCAAGGACTTCGTGAAGAACCGGCCGGGCGCGAGCTAGCGCGGGGCCGGGGGCTGAGGCCCTGGGGCCGGACCAGACGGCTGGGGGCGGCTCCGCCGTCGCGGGCGGTGCGAGGGCCTCAGGGGGTCCTCGCGCGACCGAGAGCCTCGCGCGTGCGGGGGCAGGCTGTGGGGTCGGCGGCCAGGCGGGCGGCGAGGCGCTCGAGGTCCCCGACCTCATCCACGTCGAAGTCCTCCCCAAGCTCGGCAAGGGAGAGGCCGAGGGAAGCGGCCCGTGCCCGCGTCGCGTCAAGTACACCAGGGCCGCCCCAGGGGATGTCCTCGAACACCGCCGGGTGTGGCGCGCGGAGCCCGATGAGGTAGTAGCCGCCGTCCTCACATGGCCCGAGGCAGAGGTCGTGTTCCTCAAGAGCGGCGAACGCGGCCTCCCAGCGACTCGGTCCGAGGTGGGGAGAGTCCATGCCGATGAGGACCGTCTGCTCCGCGCCGAGCCTGTGGGCCTCCCCGAGCGCCGCGACCAGCCGCTCTCCAAATCCGGCCGCCGGCTGAGCGACCAGCCGCATGGCTTCGGAGGGCGCTCCACCCTGGGCGCGGAACCACGGCTCGCTACGCTCCGGGGAGAAGGCCACCAGCAGGCTGCAGGCTGGCATCGAGCGCGCATTCTCGAGGGTGTCGAGCAGGAAGGCCTCGGCGAGCCGCGCGGCAGGACCGTCGCCGATCGACCGTGCCAGGCGGGTCTTGACCAGGCCTGGAAGCGGAGCCTTGGCGAAGACGACAAGGGCTCGGGTCGGGGCGTGGCGATCCGTCATGGGACCCCATCCTAGCGGAGCCCTGCGGCGGAGTGAGGCGGGGCTCGCCCCCCGGCGGGGTCCCCGGGGCGGCGAATCCGAGGCCGGCGACTCCCGCGGGCCCAAGCTGCGGCCTATCCTCCTCAGCATGAGCGATGCACCGTCCAACACCCCCGGCGAAGGCCGCGACGCGACCGCGCAGCCCGGAGAGCTGGAGGCGCTTCGGGCGCGCGCCGACGAGATCGGTCGAGCCGTGGAGGCCGAGCTGGCCGCTGCCTCACCGGAGCTCGGTGAGATCGAGGCCTACCGCGTGGGGCATCGGCACCTCCAGGCAGCGAACCTGCTCCAACTCGTGGTCCCCGCGAGCGCGGGGGGCGCGGACGTCGGTGACCTCGCGCCGCCGTCGACCGTCTCGGTGCGGGCGCTGGTTGCCTGCCGCCAGGCCCTCGCCTACCGCCACGCGATGGCGGACCTCGCCTTCGTGGAGCAGGGGCTCGGCTCGTTTCCGATCGCGCTCGGCTCCGCCGATGCGGGGCTCCTCGAGCGCCTCTCCGGCGTGGCGAGGGGAGAAGAGATCCCGGCGCTCGCGCTCACGGAGTCCGGCGCAGGGTCGGACCTCTCCGGTGTGGCCACCCGCGCGGAGCGAGACGGGGACGACTACGTCTTGACCGGCTCAAAGACCTACATCACCAACGTTGGTGTGGCTGACTTCTACACGGTGCTCGCGCGCACCAGCGGTGAGCCTGGGGAGCGTGACGGATTGACCATGTTCTTCGTCGAGCACGGAGCCCACGGCCTCTCCACGCGAGGCTTCCAGGTCATGGCACCTCATCCCATCGGGGAGCTGTTCCTCGAGGGGGTTCGGGTCCCCGCGGCTCACGTGCTCGGTGAGGTCGGGGCGGGCATGGACCTGGCGCTGGCGAACCTCGCGCGCTTCCGAATCACGGTGGCGGCGGCGGCCAACGGCTTCGCCCGCCGTGCCCTCGCCGAGTCGGTGGCTCACCTCTCTCGCCGCGAGCAGTTCGGCCGGCCCCTCTCGAGCTTCCAGGGGTTGCGCTTTGACCTGGCGGAGATGGACACCCGCCTCCGCGCTGCGGAGCTGTTGACGGACGAGGCCGCCGCGGCCGTGGACGCGGGCGAGGAGGCGACCGCTGAGGTGGCGCGGGCCAAGCTCTTCTCCACGGAGAATGCCTCCTGGGTCTGCGACCGCGCCGTGCAGCATCACGGTGGCGCCGGCGTCCGGGTGGGCTCGGTGGTGGAGCGTCTCTATCGAGACACTCGCGCCCTGCGGATCTACGAGGGGACGAGTGAGGTCCAGAAGCTCGTGCTGGCCAAGCACGTCCTGCGGCACACCCCGGCCCCGGGGCACGGAGGGAGGGCCTGATGCCGGGGTATCAGCGCATGCTGTTCGTCTGCCTCAACGACCGGGGCGACGAACACCCGCGGGGCTCGTGCGCACGGGCGGGCGGTGACGCGGTCCTTGATCGGCTCAGGGCGGGTCTCCATGAGCGGGGCCTGAAGGGCGTCGTGCGGGCGGTGGGGACACGTTGCCTCGGTCAATGTGCTCACGGTCCAGTGGTCGCTTGCCAGCCAGAGGAGGTCTGGTACGGGAAGGTCCAGGAGGAGCACGTGGACCAGCTCCTGGACGGGCACGTCCTGGGGGGGGAGGTCGTCGCCGAGCTGGAGCTTGACGAGGAGCAGCTGGTCTTCGTCCCGAGGGAGGAGCGGCCGCTGCCCCCGATCCGGGGTCGCGAGGGCGCGGGTCGCGCCGCGCCGGGCCCGGACCAGGCTCCTGATCAGATCCCGGGCGCCCGAGACGCCTGACCACGCGCAGGCCGTCCGGCCGCGGCCCCCGGGCGGAGAGAGCGCGCCGCGACTTGTGGGGCGTGGGGTCGGGGGCAACTGTCCGCTGTGGGGGTGCACTTCCTGCGTCGGTGGGGCAGGTATTGAGCCGACCCGTCCGCTGGCGTTTGCATACTGTGAGCGCGCTCCAGCCCGAGAACCGCCATGGCACAGACCCACCTCAGCCTCTTCGACCTCGCTCCCGGCAAGGTCCTCCTCGACCGCTACCTGATCGACGCTCCGCACCGAGAGAACGGCATGTGCGCCGCCTTTCGAGTGACCGACCAGGAGAGCGGCGCACTCCGTGAACTGCAGGCCTTCCCCGCCTCGTTGTTCGAGAACAAGGCGCAGGCTGAAGCCTTCGCGGAGACCCTGGGACGCTGGTCAATCTTCGACGACGCCGCCTTCGCCAGGGCGCAGGAGCTCCAGGTGCTCGGCGACGGGGCCGTGCTGGCCGTCTTTGAGTTCCCCGAGGGAAAGGCCCTCCGCGACCTGGCCTCGGATCGCGGCCCTTGGGACGCCGCCGAGGTGGTCGAGATCGGCCTCGCGCTGCTCGCTGGGCTCGAGAACGCCCACGCCAGGGGGCTCGTTCACGGCGACATCAAGCCCTCGACCATCTTCGTCGGGGACCATGGCCCGCTGCTGGTCGACGGTGGGGTGACCCCCGGGCTGTGGGCTGCCAAGCACCTCGGGACCCGCACCGCGCTGATCGGGACGCCGTACTACGCCCCGCTGGAACAGTTCGGCGGGGACGCGCCGGATGAGCGATCCGACCTCTACAACCTCGCGACGGTGATGTACGAGCTCCTCACCGGGGCCATGCCTTGGAAGGGTCGCAGCTTCATCGAGGTCTTCCAATCAAAGATGCAGCCGAGCGCCCCGGCCATGTCCGTCGCCGCGCCGGGCGTCACGGTAGACCCCGCCCTGGAGGCCGCCATCGCTGGCGGTTTGAAGGGGAGCCCGAAGGACCGACACGCCTCGGCGAAGGCCTTCCGGAGCGCGCTCGCCGCGCTGTCGATCTGATGGTCGCTCCTGACATCACCTTCCCGATGGAGCTCCCCGCGAGCTTCAACCTGAGCGAGTACTTCCTCGATCGGAACCTCGAGGAGGGGCGCGGGGAGAAAGTGGCGGTCCGGGTCGGGGCCGAGTCCCGCACCTACGGTGAGATCCACGAGGGCGTGCGAAGGATGGCCGCCGCGCTCCGTGCGGCGGGGGTCCGGCCCGAGGAGCGCGTCCTGATCGTGCTCCCAGACGGCTTCGAGTTCGTCGAGGCGTGGTTCGCCACGCTCCGAATTGGCGCGGTCTTCGCGATGGTCAACCCGCTCCTCAAGGCCAAGGACTACGCCTACTACCTCGAGTACTCCAGGGCGGCGGCGGTGTTCACTCACCAGAGCGTCCTGCCCGAGATCGGCGAGGCCTTGCGGTCCGCCTCGGCCTGCAGGGCGGCCTTCGTGGTGGGGGAGGACACCGGCGGCTTCACCGCCTACGCGGACGCTCGCGCGGGCGCAGACCCTGCCAGTGAAGCGGCGGCTGTTGAGCCCGTGGGCCCCGACGGGATCGCCGGGTGGCTCTTCACCTCCGGGTCCACCGGTGAGCCGAAGGCCTGCGTCCACGCGGCCAGGGACTTCGCCTACTCCACGGAGACCTACGCGCTCCAGGTGGCGGGGTACCGTGAGGAAGACGTCTGCCTGTCCGTGCCAAAGCTGTTCTTCGGCTACGCAACGGGGACCAACCTCATGTTCCCGTTCCGGGTGGGGGCCACGGTGGTGCTCTTCGAAGGTCGGGCCACCGCGGACGAGATCCTGGATCAGGTAGAGGCCCACCGGCCCACCTTCCTGACGGGCGTCCCGACCCTCTTCAACAACGTGCTGCGCAGCGACCGCTGCGGCGCGGCCGACCTCTCGTCACTGCGCGTGTCACTCTCGGCGGGGGAGGCGCTCCCGCCGGCGCTCTACGAGGAGTGGAAGGCACGAACGGGGGTGGAGATCCTCGACGGGATCGGCTCCGCGGAGATGTTCCACATCTACATCTCCAGCGCCATGGGCCAGGTCGTTCCCGGCTCGCTCGGACGGTTGGTGCCCGGTTACGTCGCGGAGGTGGTCGGCCCCGAGGGGACCCCGGTGGCGGACGGTGAGCCTGGCCGCCTGCGGATCGCGGGCGGCTCGACGGCGCTCTGCTATTGGGGCGACAAGGACAAGTCGAACGCGACCTTCCAGGGCGCGTGGTGTACCTCCGCGGATGTCTTTCGCCGCGACAGCGACGGGCTCTTCTGGTACGTGGGGCGCAGCGACGACCTGCTGAAGGTGAGCGGCATCTGGGTCTCGCCCCTGGAGATCGAGAACGTGCTCCTGGACCACCCGACGGTGCACGAGTGCTGCGTCGTCGGCCACGACGGTGGGGACGGCCTGGTCAAGGCGCATGCCATCGTGGTCTGCGCGGACGGCCAGGAGGGCTGCGACGAGCTCGCGCTGACCCTGAAGGCACACGTGAAAGAGCGGCTCGCACCGCACAAGTACCCGCGCTCGTTCGAGTGGCGGACAGAACCCCTCCCTCGGAACGACCGCGGCAAGATCGCCCGCAAGCTCCTCAAGTAGATGCACGACTTCGCCAAGTTGACCTGGCCCGAGGCGAGGGAGCTCTTCGCCGCGGATCCTGTGGCTCTGCTCCCGGTGGGGGCGACGGAGGCCCACGGGCCTCACCTGCCCCTAGACACGGACGTGACCATCGCGGTGGCGCAGGCCAAGCGCGCGGCAGGGATCCTCGACAAAGCCGGCGTGACCACCCTGGTCATGCCGCCGATCGCCTACACGCTCGCGCAGTTTGCCTTCGGATTCCCAGGCACGATCACGATCCGCCCGACGACGCTCTGGAACCTGGTGGAGGACGTGGTGGAGAGCCTCGAGCAGCACGGCGTGCGGCGGGTGGTGCTGTGTAACTCCCACCTGGAGCGACAGCACGTTCAGCTCTTGCGGGGCGTCTGCAAAGACCACGCGGAGGTGACCAAGGACAACGCGCAGCTGCTGTTCCCGGACATCACCCGTCGCCGCTGGGCCGGGACGCTCGGCGACGAGTTCAAGTCCGGGGACTGCCACGCCGGCCGTTACGAGTCGAGCATCGTCCTCGCGGCGGATGGGGACAGCGTCCGCGAAGAGGAGCGTCGCCGGTTGGCGCCCAAGGAGGTCCGCCTGGTGGAGAAGATGCTGGACGGCGCGCCAGACTTCATCGCCATCGGGGCGGACGAGGCGTGGTGCGGCGACCCCGCCTCAGCCTCGGCCGCGGAGGGTGAGGTGCTGCTGGACCAGCTCGGACAGATCGTCGCAACCACCGCGCTAGAGGAATGGCCGGAGCTCACGCAATGAGTGCCTACAACACCGTCATCCAGGTCCGGTTCGGCCACGTCGACCCGGCGGGCATCGCGTACTTCCCGCGCATCTTTGACTACGTCCATGACGTCTTCGAGGGGCTCTGGGAAGAACACGTGGGCAAGCGTTACTACCATCTGCTCCAGGAGCAGCGTGTCGGCTTCCCGCTCGTCCACTCCGAGGTGGACTTCAAGACGCCGCTGCGCTTCGGAGACCGCCCCGTCGTGACCGTCACTTGCTTCAAGCTGGGGCGGACCTCGCTCGGGCTGCGCTACCGCTTCCACCTCGCGGACCGGCTCCATCTCGAGGCAAGAATGATCACTGTCTGCACCAACACCGACTCCATGGTACCTATCCCGATCCCGGACGAGTTCCGCCGTCGGTTTGAAGAGCTGCTCGAGCCCGACGCGAGGGCCGACTGAAATGGCTGAACCCATCTCTCGCTTCTATGAGTCAGGGGCCCCCGTCTTCAGCTTCGAGTTCTTCCCCCCCAAGACGGACGCAGGGGCTGAGAACCTCATGCGAACCGCCGCGGACCTGAAGGCCAGCGTGGAGCCGGACTTCATCTCGGTCACCTACGGCGCCGGCGGGTCCACCCGTGATCGAACCCACGCGGTCATCACGCGCATCCAGGACGAGCTCGGCGTCACAGGGCTCGCGCACCTGACCTGTGTCGGGTCGACGGCCGAGGAGATCGGCGCGGTGGTGGAGCGGCTCGAGGGGGCGGGGGTGAGCAACGTGCTCGCGCTGCGCGGGGACGCCCCGGACGGCGCGGAGCAGTTCGAGGTCACCGCGGGCGGCTTTGCCAACGCGACCGACCTGATCCGGTTCCTCAACGAGAGGCACGGCGTCTGCATCGGGGCTGCCTGCTACCCGGAGGCGCATCCCGAGGCGACATCCGCCGAGGAGGACCTGCGCTTCGCCCGGATGAAGCAGGACCTCGGGGCCTCCTTCTTGACGACCCAGCTCTTCTTTGACTGCGACCTCTACTGGTCCTTCGTGGAGCGCGCGCGGGCGGCCGGGATCACGATCCCGATCGTGCCGGGCATCATGCCCGTGACGAACGTGGCCCAGGTCCAGCGCTTCACCAAGATGTGCGGCTCGTCACTGCCTGAGGACCTCCTCGGTCGGCTGCGCCCGGTCAAGGAGGACCCGGGGGCGGTCATGGCCACTGGGATCGAGTACGCGATCACGCAGTGCCGTGCGCTGCTCGAGGGCGGGGCCCCTGGCCTGCACTTCTACACGCTCAACAAGAGCCACGCCACGCGCTCGATCCTGGCGGCGCTCCGTTGAGCGTGGCTCGCCAGGCGTAGCCCGCCAGGCGCCTGGGACCAGGGCGAGGGCCGTGGATGCGGCCCTCGCAGAGTCGTCGGGGGAGGGGGCCGCTGGCGGCCCCCTGTCTCCGCTCAGTCTCGCTCGGAGGCCGCGCTGTTCTCGTCGAACTTGCGCTGGAGCTCCTCCTCGGCCTCCTCGAACGCGATCCACTCCGTACTGGTTTGCTGGGGGTCGTTATGCACCTCGAAGGACTGCGTCTGTACGGCGCCGCCCGCGGTCATCCGGACGACGTAGACGCCAGGCGTCGAGCGCCGGGCGCTGCGGCGGCCTCGGCCCGAGCTCCCGCCAGATCGGCGGAGGTTCCAGCGCACGGTGTGCAGGCCCTTTGAGTCGTCGGCGTCGAGGGTCGAGACGAGGGCACCCTCGCTGTCGAGGATCTCGATCTTCAGGTCCCTCGCGCGGCGGTTGAGCACGTAGCTGATGGCCGCTCCCTGCTCGGGGTTCGTCCCGGTGAACAGGTGGTTGCCTGTCTGCCCGTGGCGCTTGCCCCGTGCCATGAGGTGCACGTCGGTGGGCTTCAGGAGCGTGGCGTTGGCCTCCATCACCTCCTCCGTCATCTGTGAGATGGCCCCGACGTCGACGATCCAGATGCTCCGGCCGTGGGTGCCGGCCACCAGCTCATTCATCCCCTCGTGCTGGGCGAGGTCGTGCACGGGGACCGT
>JAQWJQ010000030.1 GCA_029248265.1 Planctomycetota bacterium | reverse complement strand
GGCCGGGCAGAGGCCCGGTCCCCGCGATCCAGCGGACGGCGAGGCCCTCAAGGGGCGCCGCCGTCGCCGGCTCCCTCTCAGGTCTGCGGGCGGAAGCGCTCGAAGAGGTCCTCGACGATGGCACCGGTCTCGATGATCGTCTTGATGAGGCGGTTACGCAGGAAGGCGAAGGCCGCCGTCACCGGGATGGCGACGATGAGGCCGAGCATGGTCGTGAGCAGCGCCTGCGAGATACCGGAGGCGAGGTCGGCCGGGTTGGCCTGACCCTGCGATCGCGCGATCTCGTTGAACGCGGTGACCATGCCCATCACGGTGCCGAGCAGTCCCATCATCGGGGCCACGTTGGCGATCAGGGAGAGCCAGCCGATCTTCTGGTGGAGCTTGATCGACTCCTCGTCGCCCATCTCCTCGAGGGACTTCTCGATGACATCGAAGGGCTGCCCGACCTTGGCGATACCGGCGCCGCAGACCCGGGTGAAGTACGACTCCTCTTCTTCGCAAAGGTCCATGGCCTCCTGGAACTTCTCGTCGTTGAAGAGGACCTCGATCTCGTCGATGAGCTCGGGCGGAGCGAGCTTGTCACGCTTGAGGGACATGATGTTCTCGATGATCACCGCGAGGGCGACGATCGAGAGAAGCATGATGCACCAGCCGACGGGCCCGGCTTGCACGAAGACGTCGCCGGCAGTGGTGGACTGGGCCATGGCGGGGGTCGCCGATGACAAGAAGACGAGGCCGGCGGGGGCCAGTCGAGCGAGAAGGGAGTTCGCGTTCATTGGGATGGCTGGGGGGCGTATCGACCGTGAGTCACGATTCCGGGGACCGGAGGTGTTCGGGGTCGAGGGACCAGGGACTCACTCGACCTGGGCGGCGACCCGATTGGTCGCCAGGGCGGTGAGGTGAAGAATTGGAGTGGTGTTCTGGGCGACCAGGGGGATCGAGTCCTGGTCAGGCGGGAACCGCTCGCGGTGAGGCATGCGGGGCCCGAGAGCTTTCGGGAGCGGGCTGTGGGCCCGCCTTCTGAACAGAGAACCTACCGCCCGAGAGGCGGGCGGCAACCGTGATGTTTTACAACGATTCGAGAAGTTGCGCCGCCTTGCGGGCGGCGGGGGTCGCGCCGTACTGAGACGCCACCCTCCGGAGACCGGTCTTGGCCGCGTTTGCATCGCCCGATTCGCCGGCTGCGAGGCCCGCCTGGGCGAGGCCCAGGAGGGCTTCTGCCCGCCGGTCGGCTGAGGCGTGGTCCACGCCAGCGACCCAGGCAAACTCCAGCTGAGCCTTGCGAGCCTCACCCTCAGCGAGCCAGCAATGGCCGAGCCCGAGGCGCGCTGTCGCGACGCCGGAGGAGGTCTTGCTGCTCTTGGCTGCGGACTCGAACGCGCGACGGGCGCCCTTGGCGTCACCGGAGGCGACCTTGGCGAGGGCCTCGCCCATTCCCGCGATCTCCACTCCCGCAGCCGCGACGGCCACGACCGAGGGCTTCTCGCTCTCGACGGCCCCGAAGGCCGCGCCAGCGAGGTCAAAGAGCTCACGGGCGCCGAGGCTATCGTCGGCGGCGAGGGCGGCGTAGGCCGCCTGCATGGCGGCGTCTGCCGTCACCATGGGGGAGTACCCCTCGCTGCCGCTCTTGCCGGTCTCGTAGAGCGCACGGTAGCCGTCGCGGGCCGCGGCGGCGTCGCCGTTGAGCCACAGGGCTCGGGCCTTGAGGCCGCGGGCGCTGGGGACCTGCCTGGAGGAGGGGAAGTCCGCGAGGAAGCGGTCGCACTCGCTCGCGACGTCGCCGAAGCGGCTCGAGTCGGTGGCCGCCAGGGCCATGAGGGAGGTGGCGGCCCGGAGGCGCGATTCTGCGCGGAGCGGCTCTCGGACCTCCGCGTCGCCTGCGGCCTGTTGGTAGCTCTTGACGGCTTCTTCCCAGGCGCCTCGGCTGGCGTAGGTCCCGCCGTCGCTGAAGTCGCTGGACCCGCTTCCCCAGGCGATCTCGATCACCTCGGCCGCGTTGATGGAGACCTCGCGGCCGTCGCGGCGGGTGACCTCGATCTTCGAGAGGCCGTCGGCGGTGACCGTGCCTGTCACCGTGGTGGCCTTGTTGGTCCGCGGGTTCAGCCGAAAAATCTGATCCGGCTTGGCCTGGGGAGCGGCGAGGGCTGGCGCAGCCAGGAGCGCGACGGCGCCAAGGGTGACGGACGCGAGCCGGCGGGCGGTCGTGGAAAGTGAGGTGGGGGAGGCGATCTTCATCACGGTCGGGGGGGAGATCGGGGTCGAGTGCTCGTGGGGCGTAGGCGGGAGAGGGGGGCGCGGCAGAGCGGTCAGCGGGTCTGCTGGTAGAGCCAGCGGTAGTGGGCTGAGAGCGCCCCGTTGCCGAGGCGGGCGCGAAGCGCCGGTTCGGTCTCCTCTCCTGAGCAGTACTCGTCCACGACGGCGAACTGCAGGTCGTTCTCGAGGGTGAGGACCACGTCGTCCATGATCCGCTTGGCGCTGGCGGCCTTGCGGTCGTCCTGAAGGCCCCAGACGTGATAGGCGTAGATCGACATGAACTTGGCCTCGTACCAATCGCAGGCGAACCACTTGTCGCCGCTCTGGGCGAAGGTGTTCAGGCGACCGGTGATGAAGTCGAACTCCTCGTCGGTCCCGCCAGCGCCGGGGCTGGCCGTCACCCGCCCGTTCTGGTCGCTGATGCTCCCGAGCATGGCGCTGGCGAGCAAGAGGGTCGGGCGGCGCGACTTGAGCGGCGCGTCGGTGCCGACCACCAGGGGGGCCAGGAGGTCCTTCGCGGCAATCACCTCGCCGAGTTGGATGAGGCACTCCGAGAGGTCGGGGGTGACCTGGTTGATCACCGCCTTCCCGTACTTCTCGTCGCCCTGGAAGCGGGAAGCGAGGCTCGAGAGCGGGTCCTTCGCGTTGGACCACTCCTGCAGCTCAAGCCAGAGCTTGCTCTCGGCGCGGAGGTTCTTGAACTCCGGGCTCGGCGTGATGCCGTTGGCGACCTTGAGGGAGTCCGCCATCTCGCGAGTGATCTGCTGGAAGGCCGGTGTCCCCGCGTTCTCGGGGGTCTTCATACGGTCCCGCCGCGCCTTGAGAGCGAGGTAGAGATCGATGGAGGCGCTCGCCGTCTCCGGGGCGTCAGGGTTGGACTCAACCATGCCTGACACGATCGCCGCGGCAGAGGCGGCGTCGCCTGACTTCGCGTAGGAGTCAGCCAGCATGGACTGCGCACGGATGACGAACTTGCCGGCGTTCCCGTAGGTCGTTCCGTAGTCACGCAGCTCCTCGATGACCTTGGCGAAGCCGCTGTCGTCCGTGCCCTCTGACTTGCGATAGCGCCCGTTGGCGATCACGTGGTCGATGTACGCCCGGTAGAACTCTGCGCGGGAGAGGGCCTGGCTGCGACGCGCCTCCTCAAGGGGGCTCGTGGGGGAGAACTTGGGGTCCGTGGCGCGGCCCGTCAGGTAATCGTCGAACGACTTGCGGGCGCCGCCGAGGTCCTTGTTGGAGAGCTTGCAGAGGCCGATCTGGATCAGGGCCAGCTCGAAGAAGCCGTCGGTCGGCTGGATCTGCTGGTACTCGGCGATGGCGCCTTCCCAGTCTCGGGCGCTGCGCCGCTTCTCACCTCGGTTGAAGATGATCTCGTCCGCAGAGCCCTCGTTGTCGAACTGGATGACTAAGTTCTCGGCCTCTCGGATCACCGCGGCCACGTCGTCCTGTCCGTCGATGCCGAGGCCGCGCGCCCAGGCCTTGATGGTGTTCTGGTAGCCGCGGGCGTTGGAGCGGTTGTACTCGTCGTCACGCCAGTTGAGGAGCGCCTCGCGGAAGGCCATGGCGGCCTCCAGTTGCCGGTCTTGTCGGCGGAGGGTGAGGCCCAGGCCGTTGTAGACCTTGGCGCCAAACTCGACGCGGTCAGCAGGATCGAGGGCGTCGAGGCGGACGAGCAGCCCCCGGTATCCAGCGAGGGCCTCGTCGTAGTTCTCACCGGCGCGCTTGGCGTCGGCGGCCTGGAGCAGCTGCGCGGGGGGGATCTGGATTCCGGGACGCTCGTTGATGGAGGCGATCAGCTCACCGCCTTTACGGGCGGCCTCGGTGCCAGGGTTCTCGCTTGCGATCTGCTTGGCGAGGTCGAGGGCGAACGTGACGCTGTCCCGCTGCAGGCGACGGGCCTTGACGGCCTCTCGCATCTCCGCCTCGGTCGCGAACCAACGGGCTTCGCCCTGGCCGAGGTCTCCGCCGATGAAGCCGCCGGCATCCACGAGGGTGCTCGCGAACTCCAGCATGGCGCTGTTACCGAGCACCGAGAGCGAGAAGCCCTCCTGGCGATAGAGGTTGTAGAAGAAGAGCCCCGCGGTGATGGCGGTCTCGAGCTCCCCGAGGTCCCGCGACGTGCTCTGGACTCCGGGGATGACGAGCTCCACGTACAGGAAGCGCTTCTGCTTGATGTCGAGGGGGATCTTGGACCACTCCAGCATCTCCTCGCGCTCGTCCGGGTCGATCGGGATGACGCTGTTGATCACGCCGAGGTAGAACTCGCGCGCCTCCTCCGGCATGCCCGTGCTCGAGTACACGTCGCCGATGCCTGCGTTGGCGCTCAGCGCGATCTCGGTGCCCTCGCCGACGTCGAAGATGAGCTCCGAGTACGTCTCGATGGCCTGCTCGCTGAAGAAGGCGTCGTCCGGCGTCGCACCGCTGATGCGGGCGTAGAGCCCCGCCTTGTCGAGCATGAGGACGTCGCGCTTCGTCTTCATCTCGGGGGTCATCGGGTCGGTCGCGTCAATCTCCTCGATGAGCCCCTCGCAGAGCCGCACGGACTTCTCGAGGACTTCGACCTTGCGGGTCCGCAGCGCGGCGGCCTCTTCGCCGACGGCTTGCTCCAGCGAGATGTCGAGGCTGCGGGCGTAGACGCCGGCGAGCTCGACCATGGTGCGCTGGGCGTCGAGGCGATTGTCCGCCGCTTGGTTGGTGTCGACGTACTCCTCGTAGGCCGTCAGCGACTGCTCGAAGAGCTCGTTCCTCTGGGCGGGGTCGGTCGAGGCCTTCGCGCCGATGAAGTAGATGTCGCAGCGCACCAGCTCGAGCTCGGATTGCATCCGGTCCGAGAGGCTCGCCTGCCCGACGTCCTCGAGCACGGACTGCGCCATGTCGACGAAGGCCCACTCCTTCGCGAGGCCGCGAGCGAAGTTGATCTCAGCCTCGACGGCCTTGTCCGAACCCGACTGCGCCGCAGCGGGGAGGGCAAAGCCGAGCGCGGCGGTGAGGAGGACGAGCTGGCGGGGGAGGGGACGGGCGCTGAATGAAATGGTCATGTTCGTTCGTCACGGTCGTGGAGCCTCGGGGGGCGAGGTCCACGTCGGGCATCGACCGGGTCTTAGTCCGCTGGGATGGAGTGGTGACCGGAGTTGGGCAAGGATCTGCGGGAGCAGCCCCTGGCATCGCCGATCGACCAAGAGAAGCGGGGCGGAGAAGGATACGGCAAGCCGGCGCCACTGTGAACGGCTGAGGTGGGCTCTGCGTGCCTGATCTCAGGACACCATGACGCCGCCGCGCGGCCCGCAGGT
>JAQWJQ010000014.1 GCA_029248265.1 Planctomycetota bacterium | reverse complement strand
CGCGACGGACAGGACGCGGCGCACCCTCACGCCAGAGGAGCTGGAGAGCACACCCTTTCAGGAGGAGGTGCGCGCCGCAGACGTGGCGCAGTTGATCGCCTCTGCGCTCTCGGAGTCAATGCGTGAAGAGGTCGCTCAGGGGGGCTCTTCGCCCTCGCCCGCAGGCTCCGGATCTCGGGACGGGGCGGGCGAAGTCGAGTCACCCAATGGGGGCCCTCCGGACCTCGTGCCTCGAAACGCGCAGTTCTCACGCACCGCCCGCCTGGAGGTCCGTGGCGGCGGGCTGCGCCAGTCGTTCTCCTACGACATGGGCCGGCGATCGATGCTCTACTCGACCCGCACCTTCACCGAGGTCGATGACGTGAAGAGCCCCCTCGCGCGCGCTGGGTTCAAGCCCGCCGGACTCGCCGAGCTGGTCCCGACGAATCGCTGGAAGGAGGCTGTCCGAGCGCTGGCGGCAGACGTGGGCACGGCCGACGTGAGTGAGGCGGAGGTCTCCTTTCGGTCTGGTCCGTCGATCGCGTTCAACGTGGATTTTGAGGGGGTCCCTCACGAGTTGAGCTACGACCTCTCGCGGGGGACGTTGAGCGCCGAGGCGCTTGATCAGCCACCGAGCATGAGCCTGCGGACGTTCTTGCTTCGACTCCACAAGGCCCATGTCTATCCGTCCGCTGGGGGAGCCCGCTGGGCCTGGGCGCTGCTCGTGGACGTCATGGCCCTCGCGATGGTCTCCTGGGGCGTCACCGGCCTCTTCATGTGGTGGCGGATCAAGCGCACCCGGGGCATCGGGACCTGGCTCGTCGCCATCAGCCTGGTGCTCGCCGGCTTCGTGGGGGCGGCCATGCACAGCGCGTTCCTGAGCTGATCCAGCGGTCTGAGCTCGCCGAGCATCGCGGAGCCGCCGAGGATTCAGCGGCTCGACGCAGGGTCAGGGACGCGTCTGATGAGCGCCAGCACGGGCGGGGGCGGGTGGACAAGAGCGGAGCCCGAGGAGTGGGGCCGAGAGGGGCGTGCGGAGCGACCTCGGCCACCGGAGGGCTCTCCGGTCGGAGTTGGGGCTCGGGTCCGGCGAGATCAGGCCTCGCCTGCTGGGAGCCGGACCTCAAGCGCGCCACTCGCCGAGCCGGTCAGCGCGAGCTCTCCGGAAACCAGCGCCTCGGCGTCCTGACCGAAGAGCTCCCGCCGCCAACCGCTCAGGGCCGGTACGTCCGTGAGCTTGCCCGTCGCGATGTGTTCGAGGTCCTCGCGCTTCGCGATCATGGGGGAGGACACCTCCGCGGCCTCGGAGCGCAGCTTCAAGAGGGCCTGAAGGAGCGCGACGACCGAGTCCGTTCCCGGCGGCGGCGGCCCCGAACTCGTCGGCGTGGGCCATCCCTCCTCGGGCGTGGCGAGGGCCTCATGCTGGGCGTGGAGGATGGCCCTCCCGTACGCACCTTCTGCCACGGACTCCTTGAGTCCACGGACCCGGGCCAGCGCGCGAGCATCCGTCGGGAAATGCTGCGCGATCTCTGCCAGGGCCTCATCCCTCACGATCCAGTTCCGTGGCATATCGCGCTCAACGGCGGTCTCCTCGCGCCATCGCGCGAGGGCCTTGAGCACCACCAGGTTCTTGGGACTGGGCCGCCGGATCTTGATGCGACGGTACGCGGTCTCGGGGTCGACTCGGTACTTCGACGGGTCCATCAGCGCGCTCATCTCCTCCTCGACCCATGAGGCGCGGCCGCGCTCTTCGAGGGTGGCCAGCAGCCGTTCGTAGATGACGCAGAGGTGGGTCACATCGCCGATCGCATAGTTCACCTGGTCGTCGGTGAGGGGGCGCAGGGACCAGTCTGTTGCCTGGTTGGTCTTGTCGATGGCGACACCGAGCATGGACTCCACCAGCCCGGCGTACCCCGGTTGATGGCCGAAGCCGCAGACCGATGCCGCGATCTGCGTGTCGAACACAGGCCCCGGGATGTGCCCCATCGCGCGGAGGAAGATCCCGAGGTCCTGGGAGGCCGAGTGCAGGACCTTCACCGTGGTCGCGTCCGAGAGCAGACGGCCCAGCGGCGCCATGTCCATGCCCTCAGCGAGCGGGTCGATCGCGGCGGCGTGCTCGCCGTAGGCGACCTGCACGAGGCAGAGCCGCGCGTGATAGGTCTTCTCTCGCAAGAACTCGGTGTCCACCGCGAGGTAGGGAGCCCCCTCAAGCTCCCTGCAGAAGTCTTGGAGGGTCCCGGTGTCAGCAATCAGCATGGCCCGGACCCTACACGGATCAGGCGAGAGGCGCACCGTGCCGCGCTGTCAGTGACCACGGATCCGGGCTGGTAAATGGAGCGGCAGGAAGCCGTCGGCCGGAACGGGGCCTCGGCGTCAACCGGTTCGAGGGGGTCGCCTCGGCTCCCGATGGCGGGGTGAATATCGGCAGGACTGTTCCGAGCGGGGATGTGGCTGAGCGCCGGCCCCTTTTGGCCCTCGACATGGCGCGAGTTGAGGAGGTAACGTTTTCGCGCCGTCTTCAAGCGAACCGCGGCGAAGCCACGCCAAACCCTTCAACATTCAAGACTCGATGCTTCGGACTCCGCCGATCGCTGCGTATTCGGCCGCGATTCTCTTTGCTGTGCTCGCCGTTGGCTGCTCTTCGCCGAAGCGCAATCCTGTGCCGCACGAGGACATCCGTGACGCCTACCTCCCTGGGATGGAGTCCTGGCGGATCACGGGCGAGATCGAGCCCGATGACCCAGCCGTCCAAGAGCGCATGGGACTCCTCCTGGACCAGATGCGGGCGAGCGGTCTGGACGAGGCGCCGATCAAGGTGCTCGCCATCTCCGGTGGGGGCGAGAACGGCGCCTACGGCGGCGGGCTCCTCTCGGGTTGGTCCGAACTTGGGACTCGCCCGGTGTTCAACGTGGTCACGGGGGTCTCGACTGGGGCCCTCACCGCACCGTTCGCGTTCCTCGGGTCTGACTACGACGAGGACATCAAGGCTTGCTACACCACCTTGCACACCGACGAGCTCGTCACCGAGCGTGGGCTGATCGCTGGCCTGACCGGTGACGCCATGGCCGACCCGGATGGACTCCGGGCGCTCGTCGCCACTCACTTTGACGAAGAGGCCTTCCGGAAGATGGGGGAGGAGCACCTGAAGGGGAGGCGCCTCTACGTCGGGACCACGAACCTCGATCGCATGGAGGCGACCTACTGGTGCCTGAGCCCGATCTCTGCGGAGAACGTCCCGGGCGGCCGTGAGCTCGCCCTCGAGATCATCATCGCCTCCGCGTCGATCCCTGGCATCTTCCCGCCGGTGATGATCGATGTCGTGACCCCGGACGGTCGTGAGTACGACGAGATGCACGTCGATGGCGGCATCTCTGCCCAGGTCTTCGCCTATCCGGTCTGGCTTCGGCTCCGTGACACGGAGTTCCTCGAGGCGAAGGGCGAGGGGGCGCCCACGATCTGGGTGATCCGCAATGCGCCGCTCGTCTTTCGGCACGAGCAGGTGGGGCGGACGCTCTTCAAGATCACGGGCCGGTCGATTTCTGGTCTGATCCGAAGTAACGGAATCGGTGACCTCTATCGGATCTGGATCACTTCGCTCCGAGACGGGTTCGACTTCCAACTCGCGTGGATCCCCTTCGACTTCGACGTCGAGCCGTCCGAGGCGTTCGACCCGGTCCACATGACGGCCCTGTTCGAGCGGGGGCGAAGCGACGTGCTCAACGGAGAGGCCTGGCACGACTACCCGCCCCCGATGGAGGCCGAGGATGTGGACACGCTCCGGACCGAGCTGGTCGAGCGGTCCAGCGGTTCGGACTCCCGCTGACCGGGTAGCGGCTGCGCCGGGGGTGGCAGCCGCTGCGCCAGCGGGGGGCCAGCGCCCCGCGCTCGGGAGCGGCGCCGCTCACTCCGGATCTTCGCGTGGAGGCACGGGGGCGCTCCGGCGATAGACCCACGCCATGCCCGTGGATCGAATCCCGTTGGGGTCATGGCCGCCGAAGTAGACCGAGCCGTCCCCCTCGAAGGGGGACGGTGCGTAGCACCGGGTCGCCACGAGGGGGGCATCGTCGGCGCCGTCTGGGCCGCCGACGCGCTCCATTCGATAGCGCCGCTTGTCGTCACGGACCGCGTAGAGCGCGCCCCGGTAGTAGCCCCGCTCCCAGGTGGATAGCTCCGGGCCAGCGCCCCTGAACTCGAGGCCCACCAGGTGTCGCTGGGTGCCTGGCACCGGACCATCGACTGGGAGGAGGTCGTTGTATGCGCCGAGGACGTACTGAACCTCGGCGGCTCCGGTGTAGTCCCGGATCAGGTCCGCGAGGACGACCTCGTGGTGCCGCGTGAGCGCGCCAGCAGGGCCTTGGTCCAGGCGGATCATCTCGCCCCTGGCGCCACCGTCCGGGGCCCACATGAAGAGCAGGGACTGGCCCGACCCCTCTGGCGCAGCGACGGCGGTGAGGCCGCGGATCCCTCCGACGTCGGAGCGGACACGCGGGGTGAGGTCGGAGAGGTCGTGCGCGACCACATAGCTCGGCTCCGGGCCATCCTCCCGCCTGTAGATCCGGGCACCCGAGGAGAAGACCAGCGAACCGTTGGCGGTGGTGATCCCCAGGGGCCGCACCTCCAGCGGGCCGAACTCGGGGGCGCTCTCCCAGGCGATCCCTCCGGGCACCTCCGGGTCGTAGACCCCTGAGAAGATCCCGTGGGTCCCGATGGTCAGGAAGGCACGGTCGACGCCCGTGACCGCGTCGCGGTGGACGTGGAGGTCGCGGACCGAGTACGACTCGGCGCGACCCCGAGGCCCCGCCAGGACCCGAACCTTGGTCCACTCGGGAGCGCTCTCCTTCCGCACAAAGCAGTGCACGGCGGTACCGCTGAGGCCTGTGGCATGGGCGCATGCCACGAGCAGGGTGACCGGCGCCTCCAGCGCGTCGCCGTCGCCGTTCGTTCCAAAGGTCACGCTGGTCAAGGTCTCCGGACGCACGTGGCCGGGCCCGAGCTCGAGGTCGACCTTCCACTCTCCGCCGGGCGCGTCGAGTCGGATGATCTGGGCCCAGCCGTCGAGGGGGTCACGCCCGCCGTAGTAGATGTTGTCGCTGTCCTGCCAGTAGCCCACTGCCGCGAAGAGCTGGCCCTTGAACCCCGCGAGGTGCAGGACCTCGGAGCACCCCAGTGCCGAGGCCCGCGGGGAGCTCCGGGGAGGGGGGAAGGACCGCGTCCACTCCTCGGAGGCTGCGAGGGATGTGGCCAGGAAGGTGGCCACGAGGATGGGTAGCGAGAGGCTCAAGGGGATCACGAGGGGGGGCTGGACAACCGGAGGTGGGGCGCAGGCGGCGACGTGGCCGTTGGCATCGGCGCGTCAGTGCCCGCCGCCGCTACCGTTGTTGGCGAGCGCAATCTGTGCGGCGAGCTCGGCGTTGCTCGGGAACACCAGGAGCCCGGCCTGCCAGGCCTGGATGGCTTTATCCATCTGCCCGGTCTGCTGGTACATGTTGCCGAGCATCAGGTGAGTGCTGGCGTGGTTGGCGCTCGGCGCCATGCTCTTCTGCTGGTCGATGAGGGTCTCGAACTGCTGGATCGCGGCGGTCTGCTTGCCGAAGAGGGGCGGCCAGAAGCTGAGCGCGGTGGCCTTGGTGTAGCGCGCCTCCCAGTGCTGCGGGTCGGCCTTGAGAGCGGCGTCGAGGGCCTGGTCGGCCAGGAGCGCGTACTTGCCCGCGGTGGGGCTCCCTGCCATCTGCTGCGTGATGCCGAGGTACGCCTCACCGAGCGCGAGTTGCGCCTCCGGATCGTTCGGGTTCCCGTCGGCGACCGCCTTGTAGAGGGCGAGGACCTCTTCTTCGAGCCCGGCGTCGACGATCTGCTTCCATAGGTCTGGCGAGTCGATCGGGCCGGACTCCATCAGCGCAGCGAGGAAGTCCTGGGGGGTCCTGAGCGCGGCGGGAGGCGCCTCTCCGGCGTCTCCCAGGGCGCCCGACTGCGCGAGGTAGGCGGCGACGGCTCGCTCGATCTCTGCCTGCCCGACCTGTGCCGACGTTCGCGGGCCGGACTGGACCACCGCGAGCTGGCGTTGGAGGTTGGCGACGCTCTCCTGCAGCGCGAGGATCGACGCCTCCAGGTTGAGGTCGCTCGCGCGAGTGACCTCGGTGTCCGAGGCCTGGTCTTCCGACGCCCGCGGGGTGCCGAGTGCGAGGAAGGCGGCGACGCTGCCGACGCCGAAGGCGAGGGACGAGAAGACGAGGGCGTTGGCGGTGCTCATTGCGTGATGCGAGGGGACGCGGAAGTTGCGGGCTGCGAGGCGTCGCGAGGCGGGTGGGTGGAGGTGTGAGTGGGGCGGCCTGGGCCCCGAGGCGTTCACCTCGCGAACTGATCCGCCCAATCGATCCACAGCGTCCAGTCCTCAGAGACCACGCTGTGCCCGCCTTCACGGACGTGGTACGCAGGCACAGTGCCGACGAGGTCGCCTGTCTCCGGAAAGCCCGCTGCCTTGAAGTCGTCGATGCCGAAGAGCGCCCAGGCGGGTGCAGCGGCCTCGACCGCCTGATATTCGCCGAGGGGGTCGGCCCATTCATCTTCTATCGCAGAACAGACCAGGAGCGGTCGCGGGGCGATGAGGGCGAGCAGGAAGTGCTGGTCGAGGGGGAGGTGCTCCTCCCGATCTGCGAAGGACCAGAAGTCCTCCGTGAACCAGTAGCCGAGCACCCTGACGATCCGCTCGACGGTCTCACCGCGCGCAGGCCGAGAGAGGGCGGCGCCGCCGCACCCCGAGTGGTTCGAGATGACGCCGGCGAAGCGCTCGTCATAGGCCCCTGCGACCAGGGCGGTCTTGCCGTTCCTCGAGTGTCCGTGCACCACGACCCGGTCACCATCGATCCTCGGGTTCTCGACCAGGTGGTCGAGGGCGCGGGAGAGGCCCCATGCCCAGGCGCGGAGGGTGCCCCAGCTGTGAGGCCCAGGGACCAATCGCTCAGACTTCGCGCGCGGCCCGCGGATCCCGTCGTCGGTCGTCCAGGTGTCGGGGTCGATGTCTCCGTGGTAGAGGGTCGCCACGGCCCAGCCCCTGGAGATGGCCTGTTCGTAGTCCCAGCGGTCGGCTCGCTTGCCCCGCTGCGCGTCGTTGGCCTTGCCGTCTTGACCGCCACGGCTACTCGGCACCCACGACTCGCTGAGCAGGACCATGGGGTCGTGGGTCGTCGCATGATTGCCCCAGAAGTTGAGCCCCAGGAAGCAAGGCGCGCGCTCCACGCCGACGGGGGTATAAACGAGGAGGTCAATCGAGATCCCCTCGTCGAGGTGCAGTCGGACCTGCTCCCTCCAGGCCTTGCCATCCTCGGTGAGGCGCTCCTCCATGACGGTGGCGCGCGTCTCGGACGGGGGCTCCGGCGCGGTCCCGTAGACATAGTGCTCCATCGTCCTCGCGATCTCGGGGCGGCGAGCCTCGAGCCAGTCACGCTCGGTCTGGACGCGCTCACCGGTGGAGAGGGTCAAGAGCTCCGGGAGGCCAGGCGTGGCCGGGAGGTCCATGGGGGCCACGAAGGGCGTCTCTCTGTCGAGCTCTGGCAGGGTCAGGGGAGCGTGGCAAGCGGCCATGGCGCTCGCCGCTGCGAGGCAGAGGGCCTTCACGAGTCCACCCCATCGGCAGGGTAACGGAGTCCCCACTGGGCTCGGAGCTGGTCCAGGGTGCGCGCGATCTCCAGGGTCTCATCCAGCGGGACCTCAGCGCACTCACGCGCCCCGGTGGCCAGGGCCTCTCCCACGGCGACGGCCTCGTGGGTGTAGCCGTTTCCCTCGTAAGGGTGGCGCTCCCGCTCACCGTTCACGAGCAGCTCCTGGGCCTGCCAGAAGTGAGGGACCTCGATGGACCCCTCGGTGCCCCAGATCGTCGCTCGGTGCGCGGTCTCGGTCCTGGTCGCCGAGGACATGCGCGCGAGGGCGCCGGAGTCATAGCGGAAGAGGTAAGCCGACTGCTCATCCACTCCGGTCTCCCCGATGTGGGCAGAGGAGTGCACCTCCGCGGGGGCGCCGCCGAAGACCATGCGGGCGTAGGCGACGCAGTAAATGCCCACATCAAGGAGGGCGCCGCCGCCGAGCGCAGGGTCGAAGAGCCGGCCCCTGGGATCGAGCTCGGTCCGGAAGCCGAAGTCGCACTCGAGCTGGCGCGGTTCCCCGATGACCCCCGTGTTGATGAGCTCTTGAACGCGCCGGGTCGCAGGCAGGAAGCGTGTCCACATGGCCTCGCAGAGGAACGTCCCGGCGCTGCGGGCTGCGGCCACCATCTCTTCACCTTCGCTGGCGTTCATCGCGAAGGGCTTCTCGCAGAGGACCGCCTTCCCTCCGGCGATGCAGGAGAGCGTGTTCTCCCGGTGGAGGACGTGGGGCGTCGCGATGTAGATCGCGTCGACCTCCGGGTCTATGGCCAGCGCCTCGTAGCTGGCGTGCGCTCGGGCCGCGCCATGCTCTCGAGCGAAGGCCTCAGCGGTCGCTTCAGATCGACTCCCGACAGCCCGCAGCTCGGCGTTGTCCGCCGCGCGGAGTCCGAGCGCGAACTTTGTGGCGATCGTCCCCGTTCCAAGAATTCCCCAGCGCGTCCTCTTCACAGCTCTTACCCCTGTCCTTTGTGTGGCCTTGTTCAGTGACTCTCGTCGGTGGTGCTCTCTTGGCGGCGGAGCCCCGTGCGGCGCCGGGCCGTACACCCGAGTCCCTTTGGTCAGGCTAAGCGCCTTTCCAGGTCACGTCGATGCCTCGGCAGGTGTCCTTGCAAGCGCGTGCAGGTCACCCCTCGACGGCTGCCCTCCAGGGGCGGTGCTCGCCGGAAGGGGTCACCGCTCGAGCGGCACCGCCACGATGCAGAGCGAGTGAGGCGGCAGGCGGACAGCCCCCGCCTCGAACGTCACCTCGGTCGCCGTGGGTACCACTCGGTCTGGATGTTCGATGTCGTTGTAGGCGTCCGGTGAGCTGCCGTTGAGGATCGTCGCCTGGTAGGTGCCGTGGACTGGAAGGTCCCCTAGCTGCAGCGTGCACACCACCTCCTCCGAGGGGTGCCGGTTCATGATCGCCACAGACCAGGTCTGGCCAGACTCATCGACCGTGGCGAGGGCGTCGACCACGGCGACGGAGGAGCCGTCGTGGGTGAGTCGGTCGGACTCGACGCTCGCTCGGGCGACTTGCGGACCGAGCAGGTTGGCGTACATCGCCATCGCGTGGAAGTGGGTCCGGCGAACGACGCCCTCGGGGTGAACGTACAGGGGGCCGGTCTGGTTCACGAGGCACGCGATGTTCGCCATGGAGACCTCCTCGGGGTTGCGCAGGCAGGCATTGAAGAACGAGGCGCAGAACAGGGCATCGGCCATCGTGTAGAGGGACGGCTCGAGGCTCTTCTCGCGGGCCTTGAGCAGCATGATGACCTCGGGGTCCTCCGGGTCGACCGCCCTTGGGTGGTGGCCGGAGAACCCGGGATGGTGCCAGGACCGCAGGTTCCACTCATCGAAGGCGATGGTGATCCGCCCTCGCATCTCCGCCTCCTCGATCGACCGGACCACGGCGTCGAGGTGCGCATCCGGCCGCTCGGACAGCATCATGCAGGTGAGGTAGTCCGGCGTCTGGTGGTCCTGGTAGTTGGGGACCCAGTACTCGTGGATCGAGAGGAGGTCGAGGTGCTCCCCGGCGGTCTGGAACAGATAGGGGTCGATGTGGGCCCGCGGACCGTGCGACCCCGAGCACGTGACCTTGATGCTCGGGTCGACCCGCTTCATGGCCTTCGCGGTGTCACGGACCTTGTCGATGTAGCCGCGTCCGACCTTCTCGTTGCCAACGCTCCAGAAGCGCACGTTGAAGGGCTCGGGGTGTCCGTTCTTGGAGCGCAATTCGGCGAGAGCCCCTTCCGTGTCGTTGCAGTAGCCCACCCAGTCGGCCATCTCCTGGATCTCGGCGAGGCTGTTCTGGCAGATGTAGGGCTCAGCCCCGAGCCGCCGGCAGAGGTCGATGAACTCGTGGGTCCCGAAGGTGTTGGGCTCCCGGACCCCCCAGCGATCGTCGTCGTAGGGCTCACGCTCCTCGCCAACCCCCTTCTTCCAGTGATAGCTATCCACGAAGCAGCCACCCGGCCAGCGGACGACGGGGACCTTCAATTCCATGACTGCCTCGATGACGTCGAGGCGGAACCCGTCGTCGTCGGCCAGGGGTGAGCCCGGCGCGAAGAAACCCCCGTAGATCTGCTTGCCGAGGTGTTCGATGAAGCCGCCGAAGATCATCGGGTCGAAGCGCGCGGCGGGCCCGTCCACATCGACGACGATGGCGGCCTGGTTCGAGTCCTGCGGTGGCTCCACACTCGTGGAGGAGGGGCTGCACGTGCCCCCAAGGGTCGCGACGCCGAGGAGGAGAAGGAGGGGGCTCATGGGGTCATCTTCGCGACCGCAGAGAGGAATAGAAAGCGTTTGGACGACCGCGACGGGAAGTCTGGGCGCCGGCGACAGGGCCGTCATTTCGAGGAGCATGGCATGGCACATCGACCGCGCTCCTTGGTCGGGTCCGAACCGGGTGGGGCCCGGAATGGGCCCCTGTGGAGGTGGAGAGGCCTGTCCGGCTCTCCGCCGGTGACATCCTCCCGCGGCGAACCGTCGGGGGCCCCGTCATGGCCTGTGGTGGGGTACGGTCTCTTCCATGCTCAGCCCGCTCTTCGCCTTGAGTCTCCCGGCGGCCCTCCTCGCGGCCGCGAACGAGGCGTCGGGCCAGGACGCCGCCGGCGAGGTCAGCTTCGAGCGGGAGGTCGCCCCGATTCTCGCCGCGCGCTGCATCGAGTGCCACGGGCCGGAGAAGCAGAAGCAGGGGCTCCGCCTCGACCAACGAGCCGCGGCCTTCGCAGGCGGCGACTCGGGGGAACCGGGCCTCGTGCCGGGGCAGAGCGCGCGAAGTGAGATCTTCCGCCGGATCGACCCCGAGGATGAGTTCGACCTCATGCCGCCCAGCGGCGAGCCACTGACGACGGCCGAGGTCGCCCTGATCAAGCGGTGGATCGACGAGGGGGCCGCATGGGAGGACGACGGCTCCGCGCAGGTCGAGGGGACCAGCCACTGGTCCTTTCAGGCGACCAGGGACCTCACTCCGCCCGTGATCGGGGATCCATGGGCGGCCTCCGCCGTGGACGCCTTCGTGCTCACCAGGCTGCGAGCAGCGGGGCTCCAGCCCTCCGCCGAGGCTGATCGCGTGTCGCTGATCCGGCGCCTCTACCTGGATCTCCACGGCCTCTTGCCGACGCCCGCACAGGTTGAGGCCTTCGTGCGGGACCCGCGCAGTGACGCGTGGGAACGCCTCGTGGACTCGGCCTTGGCGAGC
>JAQWJQ010000032.1 GCA_029248265.1 Planctomycetota bacterium | reverse complement strand
CGTGCCGATGCTGGTGCTAGCGCCGGTGCTTGTGCCTGTTAGCCCCACCGCGCTGGCGGCAGGCACCAGCGGACTCGCCCGGCGCGCCGCCGCCGAGCCCGCTGAGCGCCAGGTCCATCTGGCTGTTCCCGCCGAGCGGCTCCAGCCCCTTCACGAAGGCCAGCGCGCTGGACTTGTTGATCACGTTGGCCGGCACCAGCTTCTTCTTCCAGCGCTTGGTCTTGGTGGCGAAGGAGATGATCCCGAACTTCACGTAGGGCTCGAGGCCCTCGACGGTCCGCGCCAGCTCGGTCTTGACGATGTCCATTCGCGCCCACGACGGATAGTCGCCGTCCTGGAACTGCTCCCGGTCCACCACCAGATCTTCCATGGAGCCTGAGACGTCGATGACGAAGAGGATCGAGCGGCTCGGCGTCTCCACGCCCACGAAGTTCGAGGCGTTCTTGATGGTGTACTTCTCGTTGGTCTTCGCCCGCGCCTCCTCGAGCTTCACCATCTCCTCGTCGGTCGGAATCTGATATCGCTCCCCGTAGCTCGCCCAGAAGCGTTCCCAGAGTTCGATGCGCGCGCCGTAAGCCTTGCCCGTCAGCTTGGTCAGCGAGTCGACCACGTCGAGCTGCAGCCGCCCCTCCTCCGCCTTGTAGCGCTCGATGAGGAGCGGGACCGAGGAGGTCCGGCGCACCTGACCGAGGGCGGCGATCGCGGAGGCACGGACCTGCCAGACCTCATCCGCGATCAACGCCGCGGCGAGCTCCACCGCGCCCTCCGCGCCCAGCGACGCCAGCGAGTCGAGGACCGCACAGCGCACCGCCGGCTCCTCGTCGCCGCCCAAGGGCGCGATCATGGGGACCACTGCAGCGTCGCCCGCCGCCGAGAGCGCCAGCACCGCGAGGCGGCGCACGGCCCAGCCCCGATCCTCGAGGGCCTCCACCACGGGCTCGCCGAGCCCTGAGTACTTCCCCGCCCGCATGGCCTCGAGGAGTCCCAGGCGAACGGGCTCCTTCTTCTCCTTCTCCATGCGCGCGATGAGGGCGTCGACGGGCGGCCGCGTCTCGAAGCTGGCGAGCACACGCGCGGAGGCCCGCGCCACGTCGGGGTCCTTGTCCCCCAGCACGGGGACCAGCACGTCCACGACGCCCGGGGTCTCCGCCCCGAGCAGCGCGAGGACCGCCTCGATCCGCGCGTCCGGGTCCTTGTACTTGCGGAAGTACTTCTTGAACTCCTTGACGATCTCCTCGTCCTGGACCGCGGCGCAGGCCGATGCCGTGGGCGCGGCGCTCGCGCCGACAGGGAGGGTCAGGAGGCTCGCGGCGAGGAGGAGGACGAGGGTCAGTCGTTGCATGATGCTTGGGGGAGACGACGCTGGCGGGAATGAAGCGACGCCCCACGTCACAGCTTAGCCCTCCGCCCCCCGGTGACTACACGGTCCCCACGAACGAAGGGAGCCGCCACGTCTGCACGCGGCGGCTCCCTCGGGGGCCTGCTGGCCCATCGGCGCTCAGATGGGCCTGTCAGCGCGGCTCCACGCGGCGCAACCGGCCGCCGCGGGGGTCCGCGGCCTCCGTCACGTCGTTGCTCTCCAGCGTGATCCGGAACCCCTCACTCATGAGGAGGGTGACCCGGCTGCCCTCCTGGGAGACCAGGTGGCCGTAGAACACACCGCCCTGAGCCTGGACCTTCACCCGCTTCAAGCCCGCCGTGGAGGAGGTGGAGGAGGGCCGACGGAGGCTGCTGCGGTCGCCGGTGATGCGGTCCACCCGCTCGACGCGGCGCGCGTCCACGGCCATCCGCCCCATCTCCGTGTCGAGCAGCACCTTGCCCTTGCCCACCGAGTGGAGTCGGCCGTCGAAGGCCTCGCCACCCAGCAGCACCACCCGCACGTTGCCCACGTTCGGCGTGAACATCATTTGCTCGGCGTCGAACTTACGATTCGGAACGCTCTTGAAGCGCCAGTAGCGCTCGTCGTCCACTCGCTGGAGCACCTGGCGCCGCTGGCGAGTGGGCGCCAGACCGACGACGCTGTCGACCACCTCGACCTCGACCTCCTTCTGCTCCACGGTTCGGGGCAGGGAGGTCACCTCGATCTCGGCCTGGACGACGTCTTCACTGACCGCTGACGGGACCGACGCGAGCACCTCTGAGGCCACACCGTCGGTCTGATCCGGGCCGCGGAGATCCACGTCCCCGGTGAGGTCTGTCACCAGGTCCGGGGAAGGCGGCGTCAGCACCGGCGCCACCTCAGGCAGTGCCGGTCCGGTCGCGGCCACGCCGGCTGCTTCGAACTGGTCGAGGGGCGCATCGCTCGTCGAGGGCGCCATGCCCTCCTCGAGGGCGTCCTCGGCGGTCAGCACCTGCTGCGGCTCGGGCACCACGAGCTCCATCGGAGCCTGGGGGTCCTGAGCGGCGGCGGGGTTCGCCAGGGCCAGCGCCCCAGCGGTCGAGGTTGCAGCGGTCGGGGTCTCCACGACGGGAGCCTCGGCCGCGAGGACCCAGCGGTCCCCCCCCTGCCAGGCGTGCACCCACTCCGAGGGCATACCAAAGGCGAGGGCCTCGACGGCGCCACCGCGCTCGGCGGCCCCTTCGCCGCGGGCATCCGTGTTGGCCTGGGCCTCGGCGTTGGCCTCGGTCTCGGCGTTGGCCTGGGCTTCGGTGTCCACCTGGGCTTCAGTGTCGTCCGCCCCTTCCGTTGCCCGCGTCGGCTCCGCGAACGCGAACTCGTCCTCGATCGGGTCGAAGACCTCGATCTCCACGATGCGCGGCTCGAAGGGGGCCTCCTCGACCGAGTCCACCAGGGAGTCCTCGACCGCTTCCACCACGGAGCCAGCTGCTGAGTCCTCGAGGGGCGACATGGCGACGGGATCAGCCCAGTCCCACGTCGACCAGTCGAGGGCGCCCGGCTCGACGCCCGACGTCTCAAGGATCGGTGCCACCCCCGGCTCGGCGAGGCTCATCTGAGCCGCCGCGATCTCACTGGAAGGCGCGCCCACGGGCGCCAGCGGCGTCATTCCACCCGCCCGGAACGCAGGAGCCGCGAGCGCCATGAGCCAATCGGAGAGGCCAGCCTCGGCCTCCGCCTGTCCGTGCTCGTCGTGCGGTGCTTGCGCCGTGGGGGCCGGCTCGAACGCGGCGGTACGCGGAGCCTCGGCGATCCCCAACCGCTCGAGCGGGGCCGGGACACACCCGGGCCCATGGAACGTCGGCTCCGCGACTTGTTCCTCGGCCGTGCGCGCCGGCTCGGGGAGGACGCCAGGCTCGCTGGCCGCATCCACAAGCTCCTCCACGAGCTCGACACCCTCCGGGAGCGCTTCCGGATCGTCGACGAACTCGACGGAGACGACGCTCCAGCCCTCCATGTTCCCGAAGACCTCCTCGAGGGCCTCGACCGCCGCCAGGTCACCTGACGGCTGAGGGGCCCGGCCGGCGCCCTCGCTCACGGTCTCCTGGAGCGCAGGGGCGGCGTCGCCCGGAACCACACTCGAGCCGGACCCCACGTTCGTTCCGCGGGCAGGCGTGGCGGTGAGCGCGACCGCTGGAGAAGTCGTCTCCTCCACGGGATCGTCGCCCGCTCCTCCCTCGGTCGTCACCGTGGGCACCGCCGCCACCTCGACGGCGACCGCAGCCGCTCCGTCGAGATCCTGCGACGGGCCATGTGCGCTCTCCGTGCTCGGCGTCCGGTCGGCGGTCTGAACCGCCCCAGCGCGCTCGGGCCCGATGTGATCGGCGCCATTGAGATCAAAGCCAGTGTCCCCTGAGCCAGTGTCCCCTGAGCCAGTGTCTTCTGAGCCAGTGCTCACGGGCGCCGTGTTCCCCAACACAGCGTCCCCGCGTACGACCGTGGCGGTCACAGCCTCTTGCGGCCCCGCAGGCGCGGCGCCGAGGGTCTCGTCTCCCTCGGCGGCGCCGAGGGCATAGCCGAGCTCGCCGGGCTCGCTGAGGTCTTCGGCGGTCTGACCGACGTCCATCCACCCGGCGACGCGGTCCTCCACAGGAGCATCCGCTTGCTTCGAGAGCGGCGGCGCAAGCTCCACGGCCTCCTCGCTCTCGAGGTAGCTGAAGCTGCGCTCGCTCCGCGCCAGTTGGACCTCCTCGCGCAGGACGTCCGGCGTCTGCAAGAAGCTCCACACGGCGATCCCCGAGAAGGAGAGCACC
>JAQWJQ010000307.1 GCA_029248265.1 Planctomycetota bacterium | reverse complement strand
CCCCTCGGCGGCTTTTACGGGGCCAGGAGCAAGCCTGCGTCCGCACCTCATGTGGACCCGGCGACCGGAACGGGCACAGGAGGGTCGAAATCGCGCCGTCGCTTCCCGTAGCATCGGGCCATGCAGAGCGCGATTCGAACCCTCACAGCCGTTGCGGTCCTCGTCGGGGGCGGGGCCGCTTGTCAGACCACGCCGAGCCTCAAGGGCAATGGAGTGGAGACCCAGACCATCGGGGACCTGGCTTCCGTCAACCCGGTGGACGTTGCTGTCCCCCCGGTTGAGCTGGGACCAGGCGTGAACGCGGCGCCCCTTGGGATGCTGCGCACGTCCTCCGCCAGGGCCCTCGTGCGTCGGCGCTACTCGCCGCTCGCCATGTCCGCGGTGGACGAGTCGATGGCGGTGCCCGTCGGCGGGCTCAACGACTCTGGTGCCGCCCTGGAGGCGAGCTATTCCATGGGCGCCCTCGGAGAGGACGCCGTCCTCGAGGTGGTCGTCGAGCGCTGGGAGATGCCGGATTGGGCTGCGTTGCGGTCCATCGAGGCCACGCTCACCGGGCGGCTCATCAACCCGCGCGAGCCCATGGGGCCCGCGCTCTGGGAGGCCCGCCTGGACAGGGAATTCCGCTTCTCTGTGGAGAGCGGGACCGCGAGCAGCTCGGACCGGGCCCTCCGCGAGGCCTGCGACGAGATCATGTCGACCCTGATCTCCACGCTGCCTGGACGGTCCCTCCAGACCGAATTCGAGGCTGAACTGACCGAGGGCTAGTGGCGCTGAGGTCCGCGGCTCCCTCCGAAGGCGGGGGGGGCGCCGACCCGATCCCGGCCTGGTGCGACCCTAAACCGCCCCTCACTGGATCCCCAGCGTGCCCCGAGCGGCCTGGAGGCCCGGGGGCGGGTCACTATGGAGCCAAGGCGTGCCGCAGTGGGGCTCCGAGCCCGGCGCGACGCCGGATCGCCGGTGGTGAGGTGGAGCGCAGGCCCGTGGCGGTGGACGTGGCTGGAGCGGAAAACCGGCTGCTTCGACCCTCTCTCCGGTGGGCTGCGGCTAGACTCTTCGCCCTCAGAGACGCGCGAATCATTTCACGCACCCCGGCGCCGCGGTGCCTGCCCCCCGATCGGAGGGCCAATCTGCGGCCGGGGCAAGTCTGCTCTCATCGGTCCCACCCGCCGTCTCTCTGACGGGACCCAGGAGCCCAGCTACAAGCTTCATATTCATGGCTATCGCCACCGATCGAAAGGCCGAGATCATCAAGGAGTTCGCGAAGGCGGACGGTGACACCGGCTCCCCCGAGGTCCAGGTCGCACTCCTCACCGAGGACATCCGTTGCCTGACCGAGCACCTGAAGGTCCACCGCAAGGACTTCACTTCGCGCCGCGGCCTGCTGATCAAGGTCGGCCGCCGCACCAAGCTGCTGCGCTACCTGCGCGATCGCTCCCCTGAGAGCTACGCGCAGCTCATCGGCCGCCTCGGCCTGCGTCGCTGAGCCACCGCTCGCTCCTCCAGCGCCCTGGCTCCGACACCTCGCAGCCCAACGCTCCGCGGACCTCGCGGGCGCTGGCCCGAGCGGGGTGGGCTGCCGCGCGGCGATGGGGGACCGAGGGACCGATGGACCGAGGTGCCGCGCGTTTGAGCGCGTCACGCGGTTCCCTCGACGGCCCGGCGTCCGCCCTCGGGCGGGGCGCCGGCCACACCCGTACAAACCACTGTTATTAGCAAGAAAAGAAGACGAGGCGAGATGAGCCTCACCAACATCATGAGCACGAAACCCACACGAGTCGAAGCGACGATCGCCGGCAAGAAAATCACGCTGGAGACGGGCCAAGTCGCCCGCCAAGCCGGCGGCGCCGTGATCGCCACCCTCGGCGACACCCGCTGCTTCGCAGCGGCCACCGCGGGCAACGCCCGGGACGACATCGACTTCTTCCCGCTGGTCTGCGACTACCGTGAGAAGACCGAGGCGGCGGGCAAGATCCCCGGCGGCTTCTTCAAGCGCGAGGGACGTCCGACCACCAAGGAGATCCTCACCATGCGCCTGATCGACCGTTCGATCCGGCCCATGTTCGCCGAGGGCTTCAAGGCTGAAGTCCAGGTCATGACGAGCGTCATGCAGTACGACGGGGAGAACAACCCCGACGTGGTCGCCATGATCGCCGCGTTCACGGCCATCCGCATCGCCGGGATGCCCTTCGAGACGACCCTCGGGGCCGTCCGGATCGCCCACATCGACGGCAAGCTCGTCGCCTTCCCCTCCGACTCGGATCGCCGCGAGAACAGCCGCCTTGACCTCGTGGTCTCCGGCCACGAGAACGGCCTCTGCATGGTGGAGTCCTCCGCCAAGGAGCTGACCGAGGAGGAGATGATCGACGCTCTGGCCGAGGCCGAGCGGGTCGTCCAGGAGATCATCGACCTCGCGAACGAGCTCGTCGACCGCTGCGCCAAGCCGGCCATGGAGTTCACCGCGCCTGGCGTGGACGAGGACCTCAAGGCCCGCGTCTTCGCCTACGAGGGAGACCTCGCTGCGGCCATGAAGACCGACGGTAAGCACGAGCGCGGCGCCGCGATGAACGACGTGAAGAAGGCGGCTGTCGCGGCCCTCACGTCCGGCTATGACGGCGACGACCTCAAGGGCTACACGAAGACCGTCAAGGAGTTCTTCGGTGACCTGAAGAAGCACTGCGAGCGCTCCGCGATCATCTCCGGTCGCCGCGTGGACGGTCGTAGCTGGGACGAGATCCGCCAGATCACGGTGGTGCCGAACTTCAACGAGCGTCAGCACGGTTCCGTGCTCTTCACCCGGGGCGAGACCCAGGCGCTCGTGAGCGCCACCCTCGGCACCCCGGACGACGAGCAGATCATCGACGGCGTGGAGGAGGAGTTTAAAAAGCATTTCTACCTGCACTACAACTTCCCCGCGTACTCGGTGGGTGAGACCCGCCGCATCATGGGCCCGGGCCGTCGCGAGATTGGCCACGGCATGCTCGCGGAGCGGTCGCTGAACCCGGTCCTCCCGGAGAAGGAGTCGTTCCCGTACACGATCCGGGTCGTCTCGGACATCACCGAGTCGAACGGCTCGTCGTCGATGGCCAGCGTCTGCGGCGGCTGCCTCTCCATGATGCTCGCCGGCGTCCCGCTCACTCAGCCGGTCGCGGGCATCGCGATGGGCCTCGTGCAGGAGGGCGACAAGAACGCCATCCTGTCGGACATCCTCGGCTCCGAGGATCACAGCGGCGACATGGACTTCAAGGTGGCTGGTTCCGGCGTCGGGATCACCGCGCTGCAGATGGACATCAAGATCAAGGGCGTCTCCCGCGATCTGCTTGAGGCTGCGCTGGAGCAGGCCAAGAAGGGCCGGATCCACATCCTCCGCAAGATGCTCGAGGCCGTCCCGGCCCCGTCCTCCGAGGTCAGCCGTTTCGCGCCGCGCATGGAGACGATCAAGATCCCGAGCGATCGCATCGGCTTCCTGATCGGCCCCGGCGGCAAGAACATCCGTCAGCTTCAGGCCGACTACGGCGTCCGGATCTCCATCGTCGACGACGAGGGGCACGTCCAGATCTACGGCACTGACGCCGACAAGACCCTGGCCTGCCGCGACGCGATCTCGGCGACCATGGAGACCCCGGAGATCGGCTCGAAGTACAAGGGCACGGTCAAGAGCGTGCGCGACTTCGGCGCGTTCATCGAGATCCTCCCGGGTGTCGAGGCGCTCTGCCACATCTCCGAGCTCGGCGAAGGCTTCATCGAGCAGGTCTCTGACGTGGTCAACGTCGGTGACGAGATCGAGGTCGTGATCATCAACGTCGATGACCGCGGGAAGATCAAGGTGTCGCACAAGGCCCTCACGCAGCCCAAGGAAGAGGGTGGTGACGGCGAGGCCGAGGAGCGCCCGCGCCGCGAGGACCGTGACCGTGGCCGTGAGGACGGCGGGCGTGGCGGCAGCCGCCGCCGCCGCCGTGGCTCGCGAGGGTGATTGGCGTCTCGGCCTCCTGATGGCTCCTCGGAGCTCCTCGAGGACCGACCGGTAGGCTGAAGCGCCCCTCCCCCGAGGAATCGGGGGAGGGGCGCTTCGCCTTTGGCGCCATGCGCTTCGGGCGCCTCGCGGGCCTCCAGGTGGGCCCTGTCAAGCAGTCCTTACGCAGCATCGGACGGAAACCGGGAGGTTTTCGGCAGGAGCAGCCGTCAACGGACGAAGATGCACATGACGGATTCTTAATCCCGGCTCTGGGCGACGCCTGCTGTAGGACGTCCTAAAATATCGCTCCAGACTGGCACCTCCTGACCCCGCCGCTCGACGTCTTGAAACTCCTAGCACTCCTCCTCTTCTCCCTCGCAGGGCTTCCTGCGAGCGCCGAGTCCCCCTTGCCCGGGGGAGAGGCTGGGGCCGTGGCCTCGTACGGTGGCCGCGACGATGGACGCGGTACGCCGTACCACGTGAACAAGGTGGACAACATCTGCGGGCTCGACGAGCCGCGCCAGCTCACGAATCCGGCGGCGGTGGACTACGCGGCGCTCCTCGGTGCGACGCCGGAGATGAAGAAGATCGCCAAGGAGAAGATCGACCCAACCTCCTCGGAGGGCATCACGCTCACCGCCCAAGCGCGCTCAAAGGTCCTCAGCGCCTGTGAGTCCGTCCGTCAGTCGGGCGGGCACTGCAGCGTCTGGAAGACGATCCGTCGTCGGGACAAGAAGGCGGTCTCCGACGTCACCGACGCGGTCAAGCGCCTCCTCTGACGGGGCAAGGTCTCGAATGGATCGCCGCGGGGAGGATCCCGAGCATCGCAGGAGCGGTGCCCACGAGCGTCTGGTCTCTCCGCAAGCCATCGAACGGCCCGGGAGCTCGGGGAGGCTCGACCGCCCGGCGCCTCCGCGACGGCGCTCGCCGTTGGTGCTCTGCCTTGCGCTCCTGTCGTCCTGCCTCGGTGGGGGGGGGGACTCACTCGAGCGAGATCGGAAGGCCCAGTCCATGTTCGAGGACCTGCTGACTCGCGGCCAGGATCAGCCCGCAGGAGTCGAGGGCTTCGACGACCAGGCGGCCTTTGAGGGCGTCGAAGAGGCCTACGCCGACGACCCCATCGTGATCTCCCCCGATGCCGCCGCGGGCGCGGCTGCGGTGGGGACGGGCTCGAGTTCGGTCGGTTCGGTCGATCCCGTGTCGGGTCTGCCCGTGCCCGCCAACGTCGGCGACGCGGGCGAGCCGGACGCTTCAGCGGTCGCCGAGGGAGAGGAGCTCGCGTTCCTGTCGGAGCTCGCTGGGGCCTCCGAACCCGCGGAGCCGCCGCTCAATCCCTACCTCGAGTTCGGCCAGAACATCATCTGGTACGAACTCCGCGAGGGGGACACCGAGCGGCTGATCATGAAGCCGTACACGTTCCCTGGCGGCACGGGAGACAAGATCTTCAGCCTCATCCAGAGCTACGGCGCCTTCCCGATCTTTGCGGCGGTGAAGGACGGGGCAATCCCAGAGGGGCTCGGCCCCCAGCCGCAAGAGGCCGTGCTCCTCGACCTCCGCGCTGGGTTCTCTGTCGAGTCCTACTCGGACCCGAGGGGGGAGGGGCTTCGTGCGCCCCAGTCGATCGCGCTCAGTGACGTGATGTTCGTGACGGCTGCCGCGGACCAGCTCGCAGAGGTGGAGCACTTCATCGACCTCTTCGCCGCTGATGTCCGCCAGATCGAGATCGAGGCGAAGATCGTTGAGGTCACGACGCGCGAGGCGCTGGACCTGGGCGTGAAGCCGGTCAACTCCGCGACGCCAGTCTTCGGCTTCCCGAACCCGGGCACCTTCGTCAACCAGATCGACTTCTCGTTCGCCAACAGCACGGACGCCAGCAAGGCGCTCTTCCAGCTTGGGGCTGTCTTCGACGGGGTGACCTTCAACGCGGTGCTCGAGGCCGTGGCCTCCTTCGAGAACGTCTCCATCATCTCCCGCCCCAAGGTGGCCGTTCGAGAGGGCGGGCGCGCCGATATCGTCAACGTCAAGAAGATCCCCTTCTACAACGTCACGGCGATCAGTGCGTCTGGCATCCCGACCACGTCGCTCCAGTTCCAGGACGTGGGCGTTCAGATGTACGTGGTGCCGCGGGTGATCGGCCGGGACACCGTGATCCTGAACATCGACATCGAGGCCTCGCAGTCCACGGGAACGGCCGTGAGCTTCACGGTGGGGGATTCGGTCATCTCGGTCCCTGAGATCTCCCGCCGGAACGCACGGACGGTGGTCCGCCTGGAGCCTGGCCAAGCCGTGATCCTGGGCGGGCTCATCTCCGAGCGGACCGTGGAGCGAGAGAGCAAGGTGCCGCTCCTCGGCGACATCCCCGTGCTCGGGACCCTCTTCAAGAGCCGGTTGACAAGCAAGGAGCAGACCAACGTGCTCTTCTTCATCCGCCCAAGGATCCTCGAAGGGTCTGACCTCAACAGCCCGTTCTAGGCCTGACGCCCGCTGCGAGCCGGGTGGCGCCGCGCAGTGGAGCTGACGAGGCAGCATGGTCTGAAGTGGCGGGAAGAACCGAGCCCCGCAGGCGTATGATCTCCCCCGGCGGCCGGCCTGGCCGCGAGACCGATGAAGATCTTCAGCAAGAGCCTCTCCGGGGCCAAAGACGCGTGCCGTGGTGCGGCGCTCCTGATGGCGTTCCTGGTGCTCATCGTGATCATCGCGATTGTCTACCAGATCAACACCGTCACCCTCACGGACGAGCGGATCACGTACAACGAGCTCACCCGAGCGCAGATGGACCTGGCGATCGAGTCCGTCCTGCTGCAGAGCTACGAGGACCTGGCTGAAGACGCACGCGCGGCGCAGGCTTCCGAGGGCGATGATCCGGGGGCGGCGGCCGGCGCTGGAGACCCGGGAGCGGCGTCCGAGCCGGGAGAGCCGCCGCGGAACCCGGACACCGTCGACTCGAGGATGGACCGCTGGTACACCCCGCAGTCCACCAGCTTCGGAGACATCCAGCTCCGCATCTTCATCCGTGATGAGGACAGCAAGTACAACGTCCTGAACATGCTGCAGCCTGACGAATGGCTCGCGGACCTCGCGCTCCAGCGCGTGTCCCGGATCCTCGACAATGCGCGCGGCGGCACCTCGGAGGACATCTCCACCGGGGACGCGCAAGAGCTGGCGTACTCGATGAAGTCCTACATGGCCGAGCGCCTGGGGTTCGATAACCCCCAGCCCCTGCTGTTGACCACCGACCTCGAGAACGAGGAGCAGTCCGTCCCCTTCACATTCAGCGAGTTCCGGATCTTGCCGGGGTTCGAGGACGCGATGTTCGAGGACTACTTCGGCGAAGACGACGAGCGCATCCACGCCATCACGTCCTTCCTGACGGTCTACACCTCCCCCGTCGTTGGGGCCGAGGATGAGGCGAGCGGCCTGCCTGTGGGGAACGGGGGCTGGGGGGTGAACGTCAACACGGCGCCCTTCGCCGTGCTCTCCGGGCTGCTCGATAGCCGCGAGGTGCCGCTCTCCATGTGGGAGGGCATCCGCGACTACCGAAACGAGGCCGAGGACCCGCTCGAGGATGAGGAGTCCGAGGAGGGAGTCGAAGACGTCGAGCCGGAGCCGATGCTGGACGAGTTCGGCGAGGAGATCTTCCCCAAGCAGATCTTCGATAGCCTCGACGAGCTCGAGGAGATCTATGACTTCGGCGCGCTCAACGAGACGGAGAAGTCCACCGTCTCCGAGAGCTTGGAGGTCACGAGCAACGTCTTCGAGATCGTCATCGCAGCTCGGATCTCGACGGCCTCCGACGTCAGCCAGCGCCTCGAATTTGAGTCGCGGCGAGAGCAGGAGGAGTACTTCCGATCTGGTGAGCACCTCGTGCGCGTCGTTCGTTCAGTGGTCTGGAGGCGGGCGATGGACGATGACGTGGTGATTGTGCCGCTCGTCCGGTGGGAGGTCCTCGATAACGCTCCGCTCCAGGTCCTCGACTTCCCGGACGAGAAGTGAGCGTCGGCATGGCAGAGCCCGTCGAGTCGATTGATCCCCTCCGGGTTGAGGTCTTCCATCACCTCTTCGCGGCCGCGGCCGAGGAGATGGGAGTCGCCCTGCAGCGCTCAGCGTTCTCCGTGAACATCAAGGAGCGCCTCGACTTCTCCTGTGCGATCTTCGGGCAGGATGGCCGCGCCGTTGCCCAGGCCGCGCACCTGCCCGTTCACCTCGGCGCCACGCCGCTCTCGGTGGAGGCGGTCATCGCAGAGCACGACCTCCGGCCGGGTGACATCGCGTTCCAGAACGACCCCTTCGGCGGCGGGACTCACCTGCCGGACATCACCTCGGTCGCGCCGGTGTTCAGCCCCGGAGCCAGCGGACCGCAGGACCGCCCGGCGTTCTACTGCGTTTCCAGGGCCCACCACGCAGACGTCGGCGGGGCCTTCCCTGGGTCCATGGCCCCGGCACGGGACGTGCACGGGGAGGGGCTGCGGCTCCCACCGATCCGGATGGTCCGCGGGGGCGAGATGGACGAGGACCTGCTGCGCGTGTTCCTCGCGAACATGCGAGTCCCCGAGGAGCGGCGCGCGGACCTCTTCGCGCAGATCGCAGCGAGCCACGCGGGGCACGCTCGGATGCAGGCCCTGATGGCCGAGCACGGGCCTTCGGCGCTCGCGGCACGGGGGCGGGACCTCATCGCGTGGACGGCGGGGCTCACGGCGCGTCGTCTCGCAGCGTTGCCTGAGGGGGCTTGGTCCTTCGAGGACTGCCTCGAGGGAGGTCCCGATGGTACCGGCGCCCTCCTCCCGGTCCGACTCAAGCTCACGCGCACGCGGGAGGGCCTCACCTTTGACTTCCGCGGGAGCGCCTCGCAAGCGCTGGACGGGTCCCCTGTCAACACCACGCGGGCAGTCGCGGTCTCGGCGGTCGTGTACGGGATCCGTCTGCTGATGCCAGAGGGCACGCCGACGAACGCCGGGCTGCTCGAGGGGGTCGAGATCCTGACGGATCCAGGGACGGTCGTGGACGCGACCTATCCTGCCGCGGTGGCCGCCGGCAACGTCGAGACGAGTCAGCGACTGGTGGATGTGATCCTGGGGGCGTTCGGGGAGATGCTCCCGGGGGAGGTCCCGGCGGCCAGCGCGGGGACGATGAACAACCTCTCCTTCGGGGGCGCGCACCTCGGCGGTGGCGGCGAGGCGTTCACGCACTACGAGACGCACGGAGGAGGGGCCGGCGCTGGGCCACGTAGGGGCGGCGCCCATGCGGTCCAGACTCACATGACCAACACGCGCAACACCCCGGTGGAGGCTCTGGAGAACGAGCTGCCGGTGCGCGTCCTGCGTCAGACGGTCCGGCGCGGCACCGGGGGGGACGGCGCCCGCGCGGGCGGGGACGGACTCGTACGGAGGCTGAGCTTCCTGACCGATGTGCGCCTCTCCTGGCTGGCTGAGCGTCAGCGGCGCGCACCGTTCGGTGCAGACGGTGGGGCCCCTGGGGCGTCCGGGGAGGCGGTGGTACGGCGCTCTGGCACCCAGCACGACGAGCGCCTGACTCCAAAGGCCGCCCTGGACCTTCAGGCCGGTGCGGAGGTCGAAATTCGGACACCAGGGGGCGGCGGCCACGGGGGGGTGCTCGGCGGGGCGCCCCCTTCCAGAGCCTCTTCCTGAGCCCCTGGCAACGCCCCGGCCGGGTGTCGCCGGTTCGGCGGTTCCTGGGAGAGTGGGGCTGGCAGGCTCGCTATCATCTCGGCGAACCGCACGCCGCGCGCTGCCGCGGCGCCTCCTCCCTCCCAAGCCCGGTCCCTGACCCGACTCGCCATGCCTTCTCTCAGTGTCTTTGGTGCCCAGTGGGGTGACGAGGGAAAGGGGAAGATCATCGATCTACTCAGTGACCGAGTCGACGTGGTCGTGCGCTATCAGGGCGGTGCCAACGCGGGGCACACGGTGGTGGTCGATGGGGTCAAGTGGGTGTTGCACCTCATCCCCTCCGGCATCCTCCACGAGGGCAAGGTCAACGTCATCGCCACGGGGGTGGCGATCGACCCGATCAAGCTGCTGGAGGAGATTGATGGCCTCGAGGAGCGCGGCGTCTCCGTCGGCCCAGAGCGGCTGCGGATCGCGGCGAACGCCCACGTCATCTTCGAGCAACACAAGCGGATTGATGGCCTGTCGGAGCGCTGGAAGGGCGACGGGCGAATCGGGACGACCGGTCGCGGAATCGGGCCCGCCTATTCAGACAAGGCCTCCCGCACAGGACTCCGGATCTGTGACCTGCTGGATCCAGCGCGCTGCGCGGAGCGGCTGCGCGCCAACCTCGCCGAGAAGAACGCCGTCATCGGGAAGGTGCACGGCGAGGAGTTGCTCGATGTCGAGGCGATCGTCCAGCGCTACGTCGAGATCGGAGCGCGGCTCGCGCCCTTCGTTGCAGACACCGGCGCAGAGCTCCGCCGCGCCCATCGCGATGGGCGGCGGATCCTCTTCGAGGGCGCCCAGGGTGTGATGCTCGACATCGATCACGGGACGTACCCGTTCGTGACTTCTTCGAACACAGGCCCGGGCGGCATCCCCTCGGGCGCCGGCGTCCCCCCGCACGCCGTGGGGCGTTCCATCGGGATCGCCAAGGCGTACTGCACTCGCGTGGGCGAGGGGCCCTTTCCGAGCGAGATGTTCGGCGATGACGCGGACCGACTGCGCGCCGCTGGCCATGAGTACGGGACGACCACGGGCCGGCCTCGGCGGGCGGGCTCCTTCGACGCGGTCGCCGTGCGCTATTGCCTCGACCTCGCCGGCGCGGCGGGGTGGATCATGACCAAGCTCGACGTGCTCTCCGGTCTCGGGGACCTCAAGGTCGTGACGGGCTACCGGATCGATGGCGAGGAGTTCAGCGAGTACCCCGCCCATCTGCCCAGCCTTGACGGGGTGGAGCTCATCACCGAGACCCTCCCCGGCTGGACCGAGGACGCCGCCTCGGCGCGGACATTCGACGCCCTGCCCGACGCCGCCCGCCGTTATGTGGAGCGGGTCGAGGAGTTGGTGGCGACCCCGATCGTCATGGTCTCCGTGGGCGCGGAGCGCGACGCGGTGATCGATCGTGAGCCGATCTTCGGCGCCGATTGGCCGGCCTCCGCTCCCACCCCGGAGGGAGCGCTGTCGTGAGCCCCAGTAGCGGTGGGCAGGCTGGGGCCACCGGGCCGCCGGCTCCGACGCCTGAGGCGCTCGCGTTCCGCGAGTCCCTGGGCGGGGTCTTCCCGGATCACGTGGCCATCATCATGGATGGCAACGGCCGCTGGGCGCAGGAGCGCGGGTGGGTGCGGGTCCGTGGCCACAAGGAGGGCACCGAGTCCGTGCGGGAGATCACCACGATCGCCGCCGAGCTGGGGTGCAAGAGCCTGACGCTCTACGCCTTCTCCCGCGAGAACTGGAAGCGCCCGGACTTCGAGGTCTCCACGCTGATGCGCCTGCTGCGGCTCTACCTCCGCCGTGAGCTGCGCACCCTGATGGACAACGGCATCCGCCTCGTCGCCATCGGGCGTCTCTCGGACCTCCCGGAGTACGCCCAGCGTGCGCTGCGAGAGACGATGGAGAAGACTGCGGGTAACACGGGCATGGTCCTCAGGCTGGCCCTCTCCTATGGGGGACGCACGGAGGTCGCCGATGCACTGCGCGCCTTCAGCGAGGAGGTCGCCGCCGGACGTCGCCGCCCCGATGAGGTCAACGAGGAGACCCTCCGCGACTACCTGTATGACCCAGGGACTGCCGACCCTGATCTGATCATCCGCACCGCAGGCGAGATGCGCCTCTCCAACTTCTTGCTCTGGCAGGCGTCGTACGCCGAGTTCTACGTCACCGAGGATTGCTGGCCCGACTTCCGCCGCCCGCAGTTCGAGGCGGCGCTCCGCGCCTTCGCCGCGCGCAAGCGGAAGTTCGGGGCGCTCCCGGCGGACGCTGACGAGCCGGCGGGCCTCGAGGGCCTCGATGACGTACTCGAGGGGGCTCCCGAGCACAGTGAGGGAGGATCGTGAGCGCCTTGACCGCCGACGCCGCTGCGACAAAGCGGGCGAAGCTGATCCTCCGGACGAAGGTGGGGTCCACGCTGGCGCTCTCCGTCGCTGGCCTCCTCTGGGCGGCGTCGCTGCCCGCTGGCTTGTTCATCACCCTCGGGTTCGCGGTCGTGCTCTCGCTGTGGTCGATCCTCGAGGCGTGGCGCATGAAGATCTTCGGTGGGGCTCCCGCCGCGGTGGGCGCGGTGGCGGCGGTGGCCTTCGGGGCCTGGAAGCTCCACGAGACGCTCATCGCCCGCGACGTGTTGGCGCTCCCGTCGGCGGACCAGGTGCTCACGAGGGAGGTGGCCCTGGCCTTCGTCTTCAGCGGCGTGGTCGCCCTGGTCGTCCGCGGCCTCGCCGTGCTGGGCGGCGGGGGGCTCCGGTGGCGCCTCGGTGATGGACCGCGCTTCGCCGCGCTCGTCTTCCTGGTGGCCTTGCCCCTGCTGGCCCTCGTGCCGATCCGCCTCGCCGGTGGCGCCGGCGGCCTCGCGATCTATCTCGTGCTCGCCAAGATCGGTGACATCGCGGGCTACTACGCCGGCAGCACCATGGGGAAGCGCCACCCCTTCCCGAGGCTCAGCCCCGGTAAGACCGTGGCGGGCTGCGTGGCCTCGCTGCTCGTCGGCATCGGCGCTGGGGCGGGCTTCGTGCTCTCCGGAACGCTGGACGGCGCGCGCTTCGGGGTTTGGTCCGGAGTCCTGCTCGGGTTGGTGGTCAACGTCACCGCTCAGGCTGGAGACCTGATGGAGAGCGGCTTCAAGCGCAAGGCTAAGGTCAAGGACTCCGGCACCACCTTCGGCCCCTCCGGCGGCATGCTCGATCTGGTCGACAGCCTTCTGCTCTCGGCCCCCCTCGTCGCCTTTCTCTGGCCGCTCCTGTTCGAGTTGCCCTCTTGACGGTCCCTGCACCTTGCCCGAACTCACGATTCCCCTCCGCTCCCACGAGGAAGCGATCCTGGTCCTCGGTCCCTACGACCGCTACGCCCGTCTGCTCCGGCAGGATCTCGACATCGAGATCTACGCCCGCGCAGGCAACCTCCGCCTCAAGGGGGCCGACGGCGGGATCCGCGCCGCTGCCGAGCGCATCGAGCACCTGCTCGGGAAGGCTCGGAAGGGCCGCGACATGAGCGTCCGTGAGATCGAGGGGATCCTCCTCGATCGGGCGCCGGTGACGACCGAGACCGCAACAGTGGGCGGCGAGCGCCGCGGTGGCGCCAAGGACTCGGGCGGCGCCGGCTCGCCTGCGTCCGGGTCTCGGTGGGGAGGTTCGCACCG
>JAQWJQ010000284.1 GCA_029248265.1 Planctomycetota bacterium | reverse complement strand
TGGTGCTGACCGCCGCCCAGGAATCCGCCCGCGACCTCCAGGTGACCTGCGACATCGATGAGGACGTCGTCGACGTGGTCTCCGGAGATGAGAGCCGGCTAAGGCAGATCCTCGTCAACCTCCTGAGCAACTCCTTGAAGTTCACTCTGGAGGGGTTCGTGAGCCTTCAGGTCAAGGCCGCAGAGGAACCCGGGACGCTGACCTTCGAGGTCGAGGACACCGGCGTGGGGATCCCAGCCACAAAGCTCGAGACCATCTTCGAGGCGTTCACCCAGGCAGAGGAGTCCACCACCCGGCGCTTCGGCGGGACGGGGCTTGGCCTGGCGATCTCCCGCGACCTCTGCGTGGGCATGGGCGGGCACATGAAGGTCCAGAGCGAGGAGCGCCGCGGGAGCCGATTCAGCTTCTCGCTCCCCCTGGCACCGGCCTCCTCCACGAGCGTCGTCTACACGGAGACTGGCCCGTTGCTTCCAGACGAGGGAGCCCGCGAGGTGCTCCTCCTCGTCCCGGGGGACTACACCCGCCGATCGATCGCCCGGCGACTCGAGGCCTGGGGTCTGACGGTGCACGCATGCGCCACCCCGGACGCCATGCGGGCCGCCATCCAGACCCTGCGCACACCCCCGTTGGCCGCGATCAGCCTCTCGAAGCTTGATCCCCACGAGTACCTCCCCGTGGACCGCCAGCTCTCGGACCTCGGCGACGTCCCCTGGATCCTCCTTCAGTCTGGAGAGCAGCAGGCAGAGTGGGTGCTCCCCGCGGACAGGCTCCAGAGCCTCCTCTTGCCGATCGTCGGCCCCGAGTTACGGAACGCCATGCACCGCATCAGCCAACCGCGCCCGGCCACCTCGGCCCAACCGGAACGCGCGCCTCGCGGCAGGGAGCGCAAGGCCAGCCGAGCACTCAGGATCCTCCTCGTGGAAGATGAGCCCGTGAACCAGCGCGTGGCAGAGCTCCTGCTCCAGTCCTGGGGGCACCAGGTTGAGATCGCCAAGAACGGCGCCGCCGCCACAGAGCTGACGAGCCGCTCCGCCTACGACGTGATCCTGATGGACGTGCAAATGCCCGTCATGGACGGCCTCACCGCCACCCGCCGGATCAGGGAGCGGGAGACCAGCTCCGGGCAGAAGCCGGTACGAATCATCGCGATGACCGCCAACGCGACGCCGGAGACGGCAGCCGACTGCGAGGAGGCCGGGATGGACGGCAAGGTCCTCAAGCCCATCAGCAGGGAGGAGCTCTTCGGGCGCCTCGAGGAGTGCGGCCCCCTCTCTTCGGACTGATCGCCGGGGGCCCGCCAGGGGCTCCTACAGGCTCCGGCTGGCCCAGACGCTCGCCCTCACCCGCCCGGCCCTGCATCCGCAGCGCCGCCTCGCGCGATTGAGCGGGTATGCGGAAGCCCCTCCTTGCCCTGTCCCTCCTCGCCGCGGGCGCGTTCTTCGCGTGCGCGCCCACGAAGCCCCTCGCCACCGTCCCCCAGGTGGACCTGGGGCGCTTCATGGGCGACTGGTACGTGCAAGGACACATCCCCGTGGGCTCCGAGGCGGACGCCTACAACGGTGTCGAGTCCTACGCACTCGGCGAAGATGGGCGCATCCTCACGAGCTACGTCTTTCGCGATGGCTCGTTCGATGGCGACCTTGAGACCCTCGAACCGGTGGGGTTCGTCAAGAACCGTGAGACCAACGCGGAATGGGGCATGCGCATCATCTGGCCCTTCAAGGCTCAGTACCTCATCACCCACCTGGACGAGGAGTACACGGAGACGATCATCGCCCGCGCCCGCCGCGACTATGCCTGGATCATGACCAGAGATCAGGTGATCTCGGAGGAGCGCTTCGAGCGACTGGTCCAGCGCCTCGGGGAGATGGGCTATGACCTCACCGAGGTCCGCAGGGTGCCCCAGAGGTGGCCGGACTCCGAGCACCCGGTCACCGAGGCCGGCGGTGACCTCGCGAGGTTCACGCGAGCGAAGTGACCCGCGAGGGGACAGACGAAGGAGCACGTGGTGAGGAGTCCTGACCCGCCCGCCCCGGTCCTTCGTGCTCCTGGGTGCCGCAGGGCCCCGTGAGAAGGAGACCCAGGCCCGGGAGGCCACATTGAGAGTGCGCAGCCCCAGCGGACGTAGCGGGGTAACGTTCATTCACCGTGGGCAGAGGCGTCGTTGACTTGGCCTCCCCACCTGACACGGCTCCCCTTCCCCACCGGCTCCCCCCCCCATGGACGCAGAACGCCTCCTGCACCGTATGTGCCGACGCCGAGGATTGCCCTCCTCTCGCGCCGATGAGCTTCTGCCCCTGGTGCAGCGGGCCGTGGTCTCCTCCTCGAAGGTTCGTCAAAGGCTGCTGACGCTCATCGACAAGAACCTCGCCCGCCGGTCCGGGGGCGACCCGAGCGCGACCCTCGAGAGCCTCGAGGCCGACCTGGACGAGGAGGTCTTGTTCTCTGTCGCCAGGCGGGTCCACGCGTGGAGTCCACCCTGGAGCTCACAGGGGCCCAACGAAGGCCCCA
>JAQWJQ010000244.1 GCA_029248265.1 Planctomycetota bacterium | reverse complement strand
TGGTGGCAGACCGAGACGGGGTCCATCATGTTGACGCCGCTGCCCGGCATGAGCGCCACCAAGCCCGGGTCCGCGATGACGCCCTTCTTCGGTGTCGACGCCGCGATCCTCGATGAGGAGGGCAACGAGGTGCCCCACGGCGAGGGCGGCCTGCTCGCGATCCGCCGCCCCTGGCCCAGCATGCTGAGGGGGATCTGGGGCGATGAGGCGCGCTACCGCGACACCTATTGGTCCCGCTGGGATGGCCGCTATTACATGGCCGGAGACGGCGCTCGCCGCGACGCGGACGGCGACTTCTGGATCATGGGGCGGGTGGACGACGTGCTCAATGTCTCCGGGCACCGCCTGTCGACCATGGAGGTGGAGAGCGCGCTCGTGAGCCACGAGGGGGTCGTGGAGGCCGCGGTGGTCGCGCGCCCTGATGACCTCACCGGGGAGGCCATCGTGGCCTTCGTGATCCCAACCGATGACGTCGCAGACGACGGCGGGCTCGCGCTCGGCGCCCTGCTCAAGGCGCACGTCGCCGCGGAGATCGGGAAGCTCGCGCGGCCGGCCGAGATCCGCGTCTCGCCGCGGCTCCCCAAGACCCGCAGCGGGAAGATCATGCGGCGGCTCCTCAGGGCCATCGCAGCCGGCGAGGAGATTCGCCAAGACACCACCACGCTCGAGGATCCCACGATCCTCGACGAGCTTCGCGCCGGAGTGAAAGCATGAGCCGATTGATCCTCGCCACACTCGCCCTCTCCCTGGCCGCGCCGGGCCTGAGCCAGGGGGACCTGCCCTCGGAGCGGACGGACATCCTCCCCGCGGTGGACCAGATCATCGCGAGCCATGACTGCCTGGCGTGCCATGACCCCGAGTCCACCCTGCGCCATCGGTTGGACCCGGTCGCGGCACCGGACCTCTCCGGGGTCGCGGGCCGGTTGAGCACCACCTGGCTCCTGGACTTCCTCGCGGACCCGCGGGGGACCCGCCCGGGAACGACCCACCCGCACCAACTGGCCGGGGTCGAGGCGGAGGGCCGGCGGCAAGCGGCCAAGGCCCTCACGGCGTTCCTCTCAGCCAACGAGTCCACCCGCAGTCAGGTCGAGGAGCCCGTCGAGGAGACGAGCGACTTCGGCACGGTGGAGCGCGGCCGGCAGTTGTTCCACAGCGTGGGCTGCGTGGCCTGTCACGGTCCGCTGGAAGACGCCTATGACCTGGAGATCACCCTCGTGGAGTTGGAAGCCGAGCTCCAGGCCGCCGAGGAGGCGGGGGAGCCCATCGAGGACGAGGACGAGGGGTACGACGACGAGCCGCTCCTCGTGCGTCGTGGAACCCTGGCGCCGGACCCCCATTTGCTTCCCACCGATCTGGCGCGGAAGTATCGGATCAGCTCCCTGACCTCCTTCCTGTTGGACCCCGTCTCGGTTCGCCCCTCCGGCCACTGCCCCTCCATGGGGCTCGAGGCCGACGAGGCGCAGGCGATGTCCGCTTACCTGCTCCGAGCGCAGTCCCAGCGCCGAGATGGCAGCCAGGAGTTGCGCCCCGGACTACAGGTCAACGTGTACGAGGCGCCGGATCTCCAGCGTGGCGGCCTGGCCCGCCTCGACAGCCTGGAGCCGGTGGCGACCGAGGTCGTGCGGGAGATCAACATCGAGCCGCGGACCCGTGACGATCAGTTCGGGCTCCGCTTCACGGGCTTCGTCCAGATCGAGGCCGAGGGCCGGTACCGCTTCCACCTCACCTCTGACGATGGCTCCCGCCTCCGGGTCGGCGGCCAGGTCGTCGTGGACAACGGCGGCGTCCACGGGAACAAGACCGTCTCCGGCGGCGTGGACCTGGCGGTGGGGGCTGTCCCCATCGAGGTGACGTTCTTCGAAGCGTCGGGCGGCGAGTCGCTCTCCCTGGAGTGGGAGGGGCCGGGCGAGGCCCGTGGCCCCCTCCCCCCGGAGCGGTTCTCGCATTGGCCGCTGGTCTACAAGGTGCTCGGCGCCGACGGGCGACCGGCCGCCGACCCGCCCACGGGGGCCGATCGGCAGCCGCTGGTGGAGCGGGGGCGCGCGGCCTTCGCGCGTCTCGGTTGCGCCACGTGCCACGCAGGAGTCCTCCCCGGGCCAGCGCCGGAGGTCGCCCGTCGTGCTCCGACGCTCGCGGACCTCGACGGCACGCGTCCCGGGCAGCCGTTCTGCCTCCGCGCCAACGGACGCTACGGCTTCGAGGCGGAGACGGCCGGTGAGCTGGTCGCCGCCTTCGTTCGCCCCGCGGGGATCGCGGCGAGCGCTGTGGAGCCCGGAGCGCTCGTGCAGCGTCGGCTCGCAGGCCGGCGCTGTTACTCCTGCCACCGCCGGGACGACATCGGCGGGGTCCATCCGGAGCTTCAGGCCTTCTACGTGGGCGATGAGGAAGCCGAACTGGGAGACCAGGGCCGGTTCCCGCCGACCCTGACAGCGGTCGGGCGCAAGTTCCGACCGGAGGTGCTCCGGGCCGCGCTTCGCGGTGAGGAGCGCGTGCGTCCGTACCTCTCCACGCGGATGCCGCGGATGGGAGCGCGCGGCGTGGATGGGCTGGCCGAGCTACTCGAGGCGGCCGACGCCAAGCCCCTCGCCGCGCGGGCCTCTGAGCCCGCCTGTGACATGGACCTGACCTCCGATGGTCGGCGGCTCGCCGGAACCCGCGGCCTCGGCTGCGTGCAGTGCCACCGCTTCCTCGGCACGGACAGCCTCGGCGTCCAGGCCATCGACATGGGGCAGATGCACCGGCGGTTGCGCTACGAGTGGTTCCATGACCTGCTCAGGAATCCCGCGAACGTGGACCTCGATGCGCGCATGGCCAACCTCTGGGTCGAGGGCGAGAGCCCCGTTCAGAACGTGGCTGGCGGTGACATCGAAGCACAGATCGAGTCGATCTGGTGCTGGCTCGGTGGCGAGGAGAACATGGCGCCGCCCCCCGGCCTTGAGACCGGGCCATGGGCCTTCGAGGTGGACGCCACGGAGGCGCCGCGGACGGTCGCGGTGTTCATGGAGGGGGTCTCCCCCCGGGTCCTCTGCGTCGGCTCACCCACGGGCCTGCACTTCGCGTTTGATGAGCAGAACGCCCGTCTCGCCAAGGCCTGGCGGGGACGCTTCCTCAACGCGGAGAAGACCTGGAAGGGGCGCGCGGGTGGCCTCGAGCAGCCGGCCTCAGGTGACGCGGTGGACCTGAGCCCTGGGCTCCCGGTGCTGCCCTCGATTTCCATGAAGAGCCCCTGGCCCGCGGGCGGTGGCCTCGAGGTTGGCGCGGTGATTCGCGGGCGCACGGCGCACCCGGACGGCTCCATGACCTTCCGCTACAAGGTGGGAGAGCTCGAGGTCGAGGAGCGCATCCAGCCCATCGAGGTGACCATCCAGGAGGGGGTCACCACCGCGCCCGGGACCCGTCTCGGCCTGGAGCGAACCTTCACGGTCCGCGCCCCGGTGGGCACCGCCGTCATGGCGCGCCCCGTCGCCGCTCGAGGCTTTGAGAGCCTCGGGGTCGGACGTTGGAGCCTCGACGGTGGCCCATGGCCGGTGATCGAGCTCGACGCGCAGAGCGCCCGCTTGGCCCGCATCGTTGATTCAGTGGAGGGGCGGGATGGGCCCCCTGCTGAACTTCGCATCCCTGTCCCCATGCTCCCGGAAGAACCCGGCAGCCAGACTCTCGTCGGTACGTTCTCTTGGAGGTTCGCGTGGTGATTCATTCCCTTCTTTCTGCTGCTGTCACTGGGCTCGTTCTCCTCGGGCCGTCGGCCGCTGCGGTCTCCGCGCCGCAGGACCTGCCGACGCGGGCTGAGCGCGAGGCGCGCGCGTACCGGGTGACCTCGTGCCCGCTCCCCGAAGGGGTCTCGCTCGAGGTCGGCGGCCTCGAGATCGTCCCCGGCCCTGACGGGCCGCGCATCCTCGCCGTCACCCGTCGAGGGGAGATGTGGGGGGTCGATGGCTTCGCGGGTCCGGACGTCGCCGAGGAGCCGATCTTCGAGCGCGTGGCCGATGGGCTGCACGAGCCCTTGGGGCTCCTCCGTGACGGTGACGACCTCCTCGTCGCCTGCCGCGGCAAGCTCGTTCGCCTGAGGGACACGGACGGCGACCACATCTACGAGACCCACGACTCCGTGACGGACTGGTGGCGCATCAGTGGTAACTACCACGAGTACAACTTCGGTCCCGCGCCGGCGATCGACGGGTGTTACTGGATCACCACCAACAAGCCGTTCGGCAGCCAGCCCTTCGGGCGGGTGAAGTGGCGTGGCTACGCGCTCCGGATCACGCCTGACGGCGAGGTCACGCCCATGTGCGCCGGGCTCCGGTCACCCGCTGGCGTGAACACCTCTCCCGCCGGTGAGGTCTTCTATACGGACAACCAGGGCGAGTGGTGCGGGGCGAGCAAGCTCAGCCTCCTGCGGCCGGGGAGTTACCACGGTCACCCCCATGGGATCGGCAGCACGGACCTCCCCGAGTGGCCCTGGCCCCGGCCCGCGGCGCTCCCCGAGGGGCAGTTGTTCTCGGACATCGCGGCCTCAGGGGAGTACCCCGCCTTCCAGATGCCGAGCGTCTGGTTTCCCCACGGGGAGATGGGGCGGAGCCCCGCCGGGTTCGTTTGGGACCAGAGTGAAGGCAAGTTCGGCCCGTTCCCGGGGCAGATCTTCGTCGCGGACCAGTACGACGCGGCCGTGTTCAGGGTGGACCTCGAGCGTGTCGGCACCCAGTGGCAGGGCGCTTGCTTCCGCTTCAGGGAGGGCCTCGCCTGCGGGGTGATCCGGGTCGCGTTCACCGAGGACGGCGCCCTGATGCTCGGCGAGACAGACCGCGGCTGGGGCTCGCGGGGGTCGGTGACCGAGGGGATTCAGCGCCTGGACTGGACCGGGTTCACGCCCTTCGAAATCCAGACCATGCGCTTGCTCCCTGGGCAGCCGGGCTTCCGCTTGCGGTTCACCTCGCCGGCCAGCGCGGAGTCGCTCGCGGACCTCTCCAGCTACACCATGGAGAGTTACACCTACCAGTCCACCCAGCGATACGGCAGCGCAGAGCTCGCGCGTGAGGAGCCGACGCTGCGCGCGGCGACACCCCACGCGGATGGCCTCGGCGTGGATCTCGTGTTCGACGGTCTCCGCGAGGGCTTCGTCCACGAGCTCGACGCGGCGGGGGTCCGCTCGGCCGATGGCCGGCTCGACCTGCTCCACGCCAAGGGGTACTACACCTTGGTCAAGATGCGCTGACCGTCCCGCCCGCTCAGCCAGCTTCGGCGGGCGAAGCCTCTGGTCTGCGGGGGCCTGAGTCTTGGAACCTCGTCACGGCCGGCCAACGCCCGCCCTGGCCGGGGACGCTCTCGCTGGTCCGTGTGGCCGACGGCGTGGTTCGGGCGCGGGCGCCGGGGGTGCTCGGCTCGGGAGCGCGCCGGGGCCACGTCGAGGACCCAGTCGGGGCCCGTCCGGGCGCGAGCCTCAGATCCCCAGATTCTCGGTCTCGCCGCGCCCCGCGCCGTCGTCCTTCCACCAGTCGTCGGCGGTGATCTCCAGGACCCCCTCCCGGTACGGCCGCGGCTCCCACTCGAGCTCCTCACGAGCTGCGGTGATGTCGTGGTCGTGGTGGAGCGAGAAGTATCCCGCGCCGCGCCGCTCCTTGGTGACGTCCTTGAAGAGGCCCTTGAGGAGGATGGCGCGCTCCACCCAGCGGCGAGGGATGTTCCGGCGGCGGACCTTCCCGGCAGTGGCCGCGATGGTCAGGTCGAGGAAGTCGTTGAAGGAGACGCCCGCCGGGCCAGCGATCTCGAACACGCGGAAGTCCTCCTTGCCTCGCTCGTAGTCGAACACCCGGACGATGGCCTCGACGAGGTCGTCCACATGCACCGGGTTCAGCATCGAGAGGCCCTCGTGGTAGACCCAGTAGGACCCCTTCTGGGCGCCACACTTGCGGAGCAGGGGGGCCGTGTGACGGAAGTCGCCTCGGCCATACACGAGGGTCGGCCGGAAGGAGGTCCAGCGGACGGTGGACCCTCGAACGATCTTCTCCTGGACCCGCTTCGAGTCCCGGTAGTAGCTGTAGACCGGGACCCCGATGACCGCCGAGGCGACGTTGATGAACTGGAACCGCGCCGCCGCGTTGCGCTCGGCTTCGGCGACAAGGGCCTCTGTCCCCGCGACGTTGACCGTCTGGAGGACGTCATCCGAGAGGTGGTCGTGGGCGCTCGCGAGGTGGATCAGGAAATCCGCCTCCTTGAGGAAGCCATCCACCGAGCCGGGGTCTGTGAGGTCGCCCTCGTGGAACTCGAGGTGATCGGGGTTCTCCAGCGCTTGACCGCTGAGGACGGTGGAGCGTCCGGGGCGCACAAAGGCACGAACGTGATGTCCGTCCCTGAGGAGGCGGCGGACGACGTATTGACCGATGAATCCGGTCGATCCTGTGACGGCGATGAGCATGGTGCGGGTCGATCGCGGGGGGCGAGCGCAAAAGACTACCGCGCTGGCACCGCCGCCGTGCGCCTGAGCAGGTCAGGATGATGGCATGGTTCCATTCAGCGGAGACGGCGAGGGCGGTGGCGGCTCCGCCGCGGGGCCGCTCACGGGGGTGATCGCGGCGCTCCCGGGTGAGCTCGGCGTACTCGGAGCGGGGCGGAAGCGGGCGGCGTCTCGCCTTGGAACGCCCATTTACGAGACGCGGCTCGACGCGGGCGGGCGCGTGGTCGCGGTGGTTTCGGGGGTGGGCAAGGTCGCTGCCGCGAGCGCCGCGGCGCTTCTGATCGCCGAGGGTGCGGCGCGGATCCTGGTGGTGGGCACCTGTGGCGGGCTCCGTGCGACAGAGGGGCTGGGAGACCTCGTGCACGCCCGCAAGGCCATCCAGTGGGACCTCGCGGTGAGAAGGGGGCGCGAGCTCACGGCTGACCCCGAGCTGTTGGACGCCTGGCGTGCCGTGGCAGGTGGGCTCCAGGGCACCATTCTGACCGCGGACAGGCCCGTGCTCCGCTTCTCCGAGCGCTTCCGGCTGGCGCGGGCCGTGTCGAGATCTCACCCAGGACCCGCGGTGGCGGACATGGAGGCGGCCGCCGTGGGGGCTGTTGCATCCCAAGCTGGGATCCCCTGGGCCGCGCTCAAGGTCGTCTCCGACCGGCGCCCAGGGTGGCTGCAGGCATTCGCGGGGGCCCAAAGCACGCTCGCAGGCTTCGAGGAGGCGCTCCGTGCCCACGGTGGGAAGCCCGCTGACTCGGTCCCGCAGCTATGCGCGGCCCTCGCGGTTGGGCTGGAGGCGGGGCCCAGCCCGGCTCGCCCGAATCAGCATGAGTTTGAATTGTGACCAACGGGCTCAGACCGACTTGGTGGCCCTGTCGATATAGGATTTATCCCCACCACCCCACGCCTCTGCGGCTGAATGTCGCGACGCCTTTGCGAGCAGGGGCGGTCAGGGTCGCCCGATGATCCCCTCCCATCTCCTCTCCGTGAGCCTCCGTTGACCGCCGTCGGTACCTTTGCGCGGCGCAACTTCGAGCCGCTCGTCCTCTCGATCCAGGTCCTGGTGGACCTGCTGGTTGTGGGGGCCGCTTGCGTCGTCGCGTGGTGGGCTCGTGAGAGCCTCTTCGCGGGCGGCGATCTCGAGACGAGCCAGGGCACCCCGCTCGAGCTGTACCGAGAGGTCTTCGCGATCACCGCCGCGGTCTGCCTGGTGAGCTTTCACACCTTCGGCCTCTACAGCGCGAGCAAGAGTCTGCTCAACGTGGAGGAGTACAAGGCGGTGGCGAAGTCGAGCGTCGTCTCCTTCTTCGTCGTGCTCGTGCTGCTCTTCTTCCTGCGCGAGTCCAATGCCACCGGAGAGGGCGGCG
>JAQWJQ010000241.1 GCA_029248265.1 Planctomycetota bacterium | reverse complement strand
CCTCTGGACGCCGACAGGCCCAGCCCCGAGGTCATGACGAGGGCAGGCCCATTGGGGGCGGCGGCGACGAGGGCGGCGATGGCGACGGTACAGAGGAGTGTTGGCATGGCCTGGACCATCCGCGGCGAGGGGGCTAGGGGCGGGTCTTGCGCCCCATGATCTCGGCGGCGTCGCCGTCGACGGTGGGCAGGGGGAAGCCCTCGGAGGGCTCGTGCGAACCCTCCATGAGGGCCTCGAGCGCGGAGACGACCTCTGGCCGCAGGGCCGCGAGGTCCTCGGACTCAGCCGGGTCTGCGGACAGGTCATAGAGCGCGAGTTGGGGGGCGCCCTTCTTCAGCCCGGTGCGCACCAGCTTCCAGTCCCCCTGGCGCACCGCCTGGGCGCCGGCGGGGCGGTACTCCCAGTACAGGTAGGGCCGCGCAGGTGCGTCGACTTCGCCCCGGGCCGCGGCTGCGAAGGACACGCTGTCGGTGGCCACGTGCGGGTCGGTCGCGGCGGGCGCGCCCACGAGGTCAAGCACGGTAGCGGTCACGTCGACGGTGGAGACGACGTGGTCGGACAGGGCCCCCGCGGGGAAGTGCCCTGGCCAGCTCGCGAGGAAGGGGACGCGCACGCCGCCCTCGTAGAGCTGCCCCTTGTGTCCACGGCGCTGGTCGTGGCTCTCGAAGAACTCCGTGTCGACGCCGCCCACGTAGGTGGCGCCGTTGTCGCTGGTGAACAGCACCACCGTGTTCTCCGCCACGCCGCGCGCCTCGAGCGTGTCGAGGATGCGTCCGACCTGGTCGTCGAGGAAGCTGATCATGCCGGCGTACGCGCGCCGCGGGCTGGGGTGGGGGAGGTAGGACTGCTGGCCCAGGTAGGGGGCGGCGTCCCACTCGGTGGGGTAGCGCTCCACGTACTCGCGGGGCACCTGCAGGGCGAGGTGCGGGATGACGGACGCGTAGTAGAGGAAGAAGGGCTCGTCTTCCTGAGCGGCGTCGTCGAGCCAGCCGATCATGTCGTCGGCGATGAGCTGCGGGGCGTAGCGCGCGGCTCCTCCCTGCGGGCCGTCTCCGCCGAAGCGGGCGTAGTACTCGTCGACGCTCGCGAGCGGTTCCTGGAGCTTCTGGTGCGCCTTGAAGTGCTCCGCGCCCGGGATCGGCGCGCGCTCGCCGTCGTCCCACAGGTGGGTGGGGTAGTAGTTGTGGGCGACGCGCTGGCAGAGGTAGCCGTAGAAGTGGTCGAAGCCCTGCCGCTCCGGCGCGCCGCGGGTCCCCGGACCGCCGAGGCCCCACTTGCCGTAGCCCGCCGTGCGGTACCCGAGGTCGCCGAGGCGCTCGGCGAGGGTGACCTCCCCGGCGGAGAGCGGCCACTGCCCCTCGGGCTCCTCCGGACCCCAACCTCCGTTCTCCCAGTTGGCGCGTACCTCCGCGTGCCCCGAGTGCTTGCCGGTCAGCAGGACACAGCGGGAGGGGGCGCAGACCGGGGAGCCTGTGTAGGCGCTGTTGAAGCGCACCCCGTCCCGGGCGATGGAGTCGATGTGCGGAGTCTGGATGTGCCGCTGCCCGTAGCAGCCGAGCTCGCCGGCGCCGAGGTCATCGACGAAGACGACCACGACGTTGGGCTGCGCGGCGCGGTCGGCTTCGCGGTCGGACGCGGAGGTCGAGGCACAGGCGACGGCGAAGGCCGCGATGGAGAGGGGCATGAAGGCGCGGATCATGCCCCGCAGCCTAGAGTAAGGGCGCGCCGCGGGCGACCGGATGCCTCCCTGCGTGGCCTCAGGCGTCCTTCAGCCCGAGCGCCTCGTGGGCCTGGATGAGGTACCCCCGGAGCTTCAGGCTCGAGTCGGCGATCTGCCGTCGCTGGCCCATGTCGATCAGCGTGAAGGGGGACCCCTCGACCCCCTCCGAGGAGAACTCGCCGGCCACCTCTTCGATGGCCTTGCGGTAGGCGCGGTCGATGCGCTCTGCGAGGAGCGCGTCTTCGGTGCGGACCGCCCCGGCGAAGTACTTGTACTGCTCGTAGCAGCCGATCCAGGCGTGGTGGATCACCAGGAGAGACTGGTTGCTCCACATCTCCTCCTCGCTGGAGACCATGCGCGTGGCGACGTCCATGCAGCGGCGCTGCATGCCCGCGAAGGTCGCCGCCGCGCTGAAGCGACCGCGCTCTTCGAGCACCCCGCGCAGCGCCTGTACATCCTGCAGGAGCTGGCGTGCGTAGGGCGTGGCGGCGCCCATGCGCTTGCGCGCGAAGAGGAGGATCTCGATGCGGTGGAAGCCGCGGAAGCCCGGGTCAAACTCACCCGCCTCAAACTCGGAGGACCGACCGTCGATGGCGAGGTCAAGCTCGGGGAAGGCCGCCGCGAGCACCTGGATCTCCTCGTACGGAGCGCGCGCCGCCGCGTAGGCATGGCACGCACCGTCCAGGGTCCCCGTCTCGAGGGCGAGGAGGAGCTCCTCGACGCAGAGGATCAGGTCATCACAGCGCTCGATCGCGTTTGAGACCCCGTGCCCGACCGAGTTGGAGAACGGTTGGCGGACCACCGCGGCCGGCGTCGCGACCGGCTGGGAGTCCAGCGTGGTCGCCTGACAGGAGGCGAGGCCGAGGAGGAGGACGGAGGAGAGACGCTGCTTGTTGGTGATCCTGTTCATCGCGCTGTTGGTGCGGCGGGCCCACCCGGTTGGGGGGGCGCGCGGCATGGCAGCTATCGACGCGTGCGCCGGACCGCCTTGCGCGAATTCGTGATTCGGACCCTGGCCCGCCGCCCCTCAACGGGACCGGGCTGTCCCGACGTGAGAAGCGTCAGGGGAGCAGGTCGCCCGCAGGGTCCAGCGGCGTCCGCAGGCGCTTCAAGAAGGTCAGCACCTCGACCTGCTCCACCACAGGCAGGGCGGCGAAGGCGTCGCGTGCGCCCTGGCCCTCGCCACCATGCAGGAGGATCGCGTCGGTGAGGGTCGTGGCCCGGCCGTCATGGAGGTACGGCGCGGTGTCTGCCACGCCCCAGAGGCGCGCGGTGATGTACAGCGCGTCGTCCGGGCGACCGAACGACTCCGCGAGACCGGGGCCCATGTCGTGCATCTTCAGGTCGCTGAACAGGGGGACCTCGAGACCGCCGCCCGGGGCCATGTTGAACCCGGCGGTGGACTGTGAGAGGTCGACGCGGAGGAACTCATTCAGCTGCGGGGCGGTCTCCACCTCGGGGAACCGGAAGGGGAGCGCTCGGCTGCGGGTGTAGAGGTTCGGCACGTGGCACACCGCGCAGCCGATGGCCTCGAAGCGGTCGAGCCCGCGCTCGGCCTCTGGCGTCCAGTCACGGACCTCCGGGCGTTCGAGGCTGGCGCTGAAGACGTGCATGGCGGAGATCTCGCCCGCGAGCACCTCGTCTGCCACGCCGTCACGGTCCCCGTCGACGCCGGCGCCGACCAACTCCGTGGGCTCGATCCCGAAGTGGAAGCGCATGGCCTCCACGTCGAAGGCACGCACCGTCTGAAACGACCCCTTTCGGCCGAAAGGGCGAACGACGAGGTCCTCTGAGACGCCCTCGATCATCGAGTAGTCGAAGGCCCCGGCGGCGCTGTCGAAGCGGATCCGGCCGAACGAGACCCCGTGGGTGACCAGTGAGATGTCGGTGTCCGGAGCGGCGAAGGCTGCGCGGGGTCCCTGCTGGAGCGCGGCGGTCATCTCCAGGGCGAGCAGCTCGATGCCGCCGGAGCCGAAGAGGAACGGCGGGTTGATGAAGCGACCTGTGAAGCCCGCCAAGCCCTGCCCTGCGGCGTCCGTCACATCGATTCGGCGGGGCTGGAAAATGACGTTGCTGCTTGCCAGGCCAACGCCGCCGACGGCGAAGGTCGCCGGGATGGTCGCGGCGCTACCGATGCCGTGGCACTCGAGGCAGGACTGGGCGTCCAGCCCGTTGACCCGGAGGAAGGTGCCATTGCCCTGGAGCGTCGGTCGCCCGCCCGGCGAGATGGTGTCGGCGGGGTTCATCGCCCCGTCGCCGTATCCATCGAGCCGGTTGAAGGGCGCGCAAAAGATGCGCAGGCCTTCAGCGCGGACCTCATCCACCGTCATGGAGCCGTTCTCGAGGTCCGCCTGGAAGAGCCGCGTGGCGCCGAGCGCGGGACCGTCAGCTTGGGCGGACGCGAGGCCGCACAGCGTGACGGCGACGGCGAGGATTTGCCCGGGGAAGAGGTTCAGCATGCTGGGGGACAATGACTGGGTGAGGCGCGAGGTTCAGTCGGGCCACCTGCTTCAGCCTACATGGAGGCGCGAGAGTGCGTGGGGCGGGCCGGTGGCTTGAGAGGGCGGATTGAGGTGAAGACATCAGACTGCGACATTCACAAGCCGGCAGAGATCCCTCACGATGCCCTCATGAGACCGAGTCGCGTTCTCCTCTTCATGTCCCTGCTCACGTGCCCAGGGCTCACCGCGTGCCTCTCAGGGAGCGCGCCCGCAGTCCCGGGTCCCGACCTCGCCGCCTTGACCCTCGTACTCGTCAGCGAGGGGGAGGGGGCCGAGGGAGCGGTGAAGTTCGGTGAGCGCGAGGTCTTCGAGGCGCACCGGAGCTTCCTGGAAGGCGAGGCTGAGGCCGGGCGGTTGCTGGTTTCTGGCCCCTTCCTGCCGACGCCTGGCGGGGTCAGCGGGCTCCTGGTCTTTGACGTGGAGGACCCGCGGGAAGTGGAGCAGATCCTGGCGAGCGCTCCGGCGGTCTCGGCCGGCCTGCTCGAGCCCACGCTCTTTCCCTTGGTGACGCTGGCGACCCTCCGAGACCTCCCTGAGATCGAGCAGCGCCGGGTCACGGCCTCTGGCGGGAGCGGGGGAGACACCCGCCGCTACCTGGTCCTCATGGTCGAGGATGGTGGAGCGGCGCTCGAGGCCATCCAGCATCCCTCCCTGGCACCCACTGTCCTGCTGCTCGGTCAGCTAGGGGAGCCGACCCCGGGGGGGCTCTTCGCGGTCCTCGACCTTGAGAGCGCCAGGGAACTCTCCGCGCGGCTCAGGGTGGCCGGCGTCGCGGAGGCCCCTGAGCAAGGAGCGTGGCGGACCTGGGAGTGGTTCTCCACCCCCGCGCTCGAGGCCTTCGCCTTCAGGGCCAGCGGCCCTCAGCCGCCGAGCAACTCCGCGTCGAAGTAGTTGCTCCCCATGCCGGCGTCGACCACCAGGCCCTGTCCGTTGAGTCCGCTGGAGCGCGGCGAGAGGAGGAAGAGGGTCGTCGCTGCCACCTCCTCGGTCTTGAGGCCCTCCTTTCGGAGCGTGGCCTTCTCGGCGTGCATCCAGGAGTCCACGTAGCCGGGAATCCCAGCCGAGGAGCTGGTCTTCAAGAGGCCCGCGCGGACCGCGTTGAAGCGGACTCCGCTGAAGGCGCTGAAGGACTTCGCGAGGAAGACCACGGCCGAGTCCAGGGCCGCCTTGATCGGCGCCATGTAGCCATAGTTCTCGGCGGCCATGGTGGTGCTCGAGATGGAGATGGTCACGACGGAGGCGTCCCGGTGGAAGAGGTCCTTCAGGGCGTTTGAGAGCGCGACGAGCGAGAACGCGGAGACCCGGGTCGCCTCGAGGAAGTCGGTCTCGTTGGTCTCGTGGAACGGCTTCCACCCATCGGAGTAGTTGGCGAAGGCGATGGAGTGGACCAACCCGTGGATGGTCTTGCCCGTCTCGGCCAACGCCGCACGGAGCCCCTCGATATCACCCGCCTCGCGCACATCGCAGGTCAGGACGAGACGATCACCCGTGAGCTTGGCGAGCTCCTCTCGCCGCGCCTCTGTGCGGACGACGAGGATGACCTCCGCGCCGACCTCCTCCAGCTGACGCGTCACGTGCCACGCGACGCTCTTGCGGTTCTTGATGCCGGTGACCACCACGGTCTTGCCGGCGAGGTCCGTCCAGTCCGACGGCGAGGAGGTGGGGGCCATCAGCCTTCCTCGGCCGGGGCGACGGCGAGCACGCATTGAAGGCGCAGGACGGCCTTGCCATCGCTCGTGACCTTGGCGGTCACATACCGCGCGTTGGAGAGGCGCTCCGTGAGCGTGATCTCTGCGCGGAGCCGCTCCCCGGGTCGCACGATCTTGCGGAAGCGCGCGTCGACGATGCGCGTCAGGACCGGGACGCCAGTGGACTCCTGGTCTTCCTGGCTCGTGGCGTAGATCAGGATCGCGCCGCTCTGGAAGCAGAACTCGGAGATGAGGACGCCGGGGAGCACGGGCTGTCCTGGGAAGTGGCCCTCGAAGGCGGGGAGGTCCTCGGGGACGTCCCACTCGGTCACGAGGGTGTCGCCGTCGTGCGCCACGACGCGCGTCACGAACAGGAACGGCGGGCGGTGGGGCAGGAACTCGGTCAGGGGCCGGTCGAGGACCGAGCCTCCGGCGGGGGTGGTGTGGGACTCGCTCATGGTGCTGGTCTCAGAGGCCGCCCGTCACGTCGAGGGTGGCGCCGGTGATGTAGCTGGCCTCATCCGAGGCGAGGAAGGTCACCGCCGAGGCAACCTCAGCGGTGGTGCCGAAGCGGCGGGCGGGGACGGACTTCTTGTAGGACTTGACCAGCTCGTCGGGGAGGTCGTCGAGGAGGTCGGTGGCGATGAAGCCAGGGGAGACGCAATTGACGGTGATCCCACGCTTCGCGACCTCCTTGCAGAGGGACCGCATGAGGCCGACCTGGCCGGCCTTCGAGGCGGAGTAGTTGCCCTGCCCCTCGAAGCCGAAGCGGCCCGCGGGGGAGGTGGTGAAGATGATCCGCCCGAATCGCTGGCGCATCATGTTCTGGACCGCGAACTTGGACATGGTGTACGACCCTGTGAGGTTCGTCCCGATCACCGCGCTCCAGTCTTCCGGGCTCATCATGGCCAGCACCGCGTCGCGTCGGATCCCGGAGTTGGCGACGAGCACGTCGATGGGGGTGTCCCCGAGGCCCTGCCAGAAGGCCTCAGCGGCGTCGTGGTCCGCCACGTCAAACTTGGCGAGGTGGACCCGCTCACCGGCCTCGCCGGCCTCCTCCACGAGGGACTCGGCGGCGGCCTCATTCCCCCGGTAGGTGGCGTGACAGATGGCGCCTTCCTTGAGGAAGGAGAGGGCGATGGCTCGGCCGATGCCTCGGGTACCGCCGGTGACGACGACGTGCTTGTCCTTGAATCTCATTCGTTGTGCGTGCGTGGTGCGGGGGGCTTGTCGCTGAACATTCTCTTCGCGAGGCATGGCGCGGTCGAGGCGTGGAACCGAGGAGTTGCCGTCTTTTTTGCCTTCCAGGCGAACGGGTCGCCCCCCTCGCCCGAATTCATGGGCAAGGGGCGCACTCCTCCGGCATCGAGCCCCTCGGCGGTCGGCGGTCCCGGGAGTCTCCCCCATGTCCGCTCCGCCTCACACCGGAAAGGGCTCGAAGTCACTCCGCGGGTCGCTCGTGGGGGCGTGGGGACCCGCCGGCCGGGTGGGCGGGGAAGACGCCTGGCGGCCCGTCAGGAGAGGCCTCCGGCGGCGGCCCGCAGCCGCGCCCCTGCCCGCCCGCGGGGCACCCTCTCCCGGTCGCGGCCCCTCCGCGTCGCCGGGCGAGAATGGGGTCCAGCGTCTCCACTGCGGGGTCATCGAAACCCGCCGTCCAGAGAGGGGGGGCCGTGGCCCCTTGATCGGCGGCCGCAGTTGAATCAAGCCGGCCCGCCGGTCACGCTCTCTCCCCATGGCACGCAACGCCCACGGGCCGCCCTACGCGGTCGTTGTCTTCGACTGTGACTCGACGCTCTCCACCATCGAGGGCATTGAGGAGCTGACGGCCTCGGATCCTCAGATCGCGGCGTTGACCCTGGAGGCCATGGAGGGGCGGGTGCCGCTCGAGGAGGTCTACGGCCGGCGGCTCGAGCTGGCCGGTCCAGAGGCGGCCGACATGGAGCGCATCGGAGCGCTCTACCAGTCGACCGCCATCCAGGGGGCCGAAGAGGTGATCGCGGCGCTCCACTACCTCGGCAAGTCGGTGCGGATCGTCTCCGGCGGCTTGCTCCCCGCAGTGCGGCCGTTCGGGCGTCACCTCGGGGTCCCGAGCGAACACATCCACGCGGTGGATCTTCACTTCGATGCCGCGGGGGGCTACGTGGACTACGACCGACAATCGCCGCTGGCGCGCGCTGGGGGGAAGCTGGAGCTGCTCCGTGCGCTGGTGCCGGACCAGGACGTGGCCCTGGTTGGAGACGGCGCCACCGACCTCGAGGCCAGGGAGGCCTGCGCTCGCTTCATCGCCTTCACGGCCGTCGAGCGGCGACCGGAGGTGGTGGCTGGGGCGGATGTGGAGGTGGACAGGGCAGACCTGGCAGCGCTGCTGCCGCACCTGCTCTCCGCGGCCGAGGTCCAGCAGTTGACCACGGCGGCGGGCGACCGGTTCAGCGGGCTCGTCGCGCGCATCGAGGAGGGCCATCGATGAGGCCTGAGCTCTGGATCCCAGGACCCACGCAGGTCCGCGATGAGCTCCTCGGGGTCATGGCTGCGCCGATGATGGGGCATCGGTCGGCCGAGATGCGGGCGCTCATCCACGGCCTCGACCCTCACCTCGAGGCCGTGTTCGGCGTCTCGGGTCCGTCCCACCGCGTCGCAGTGCACTCCTGCACGGCGACCGGGTTGATGGAGATGGCGCTACGCGCGGCGGGCCCCCGGGTCCTCTGCCTCGTCCACGGGGCCTTCTCCGAGCGCTTTGCCACCATCGCAGAGGCGCTCGGCAAGGAGGTCGAGCGGATCGAGTCGCCGTTGGGCGCGAGCCCGGATCTCGCTGCGGCGCGGCAGCGGCTCAAGGAGCATCGCTTCGACGCCGTCACGGTCTGCCTGAGTGAGACCTCGACCGGGGTCGCTGTGTCGCCAGCCGAGGTCGCGGCGGCGCTGAGCGAGCGCGGCGCCGCCTCGCTGCTCGTGGACGCGGTCACCTATCTCGGTGCGGCGGCCATCGACGCCTCGGAGCACGGGCTTGACTTCGTCTTCGCCGGGACGCAGAAGGCCCTCGCGTTGCCCCCAGGCCTCGGGCTCTACGCCGTGAGCGAGGCGATGCTCGAGCGGGCGGCGGCGTCCACCGAGCGCGGCTTCTTTCTGGACCTCCTGCGGATCACGGAGGCCCACGCCGATGCTCGCCCGCCGATGACCCCCACGATCTCGTTGCACCGTGCGCTCCTCCGGCAGTTCGAGGACGTCGCCGCGGGGGCGGTGGAGGCGGGGCTCACGGACGAGGCGCCGAGCGCGCTCTCCGGGCTCGACGGGTGGCAGCGCCGCTACCGCCGGCACGCTCGCATGCGCGACCTGACGGGAGCCTTCCTGGCTGAGCGGGGCCTCGCTCCGCTGGGAGGCGGGGTCGCCTCGCCGTCGGTGACCTGCGCGGCGCTGGGCTCCCTCAACGTCACGGCGCTCCTCGGGGCCATGGGGGCGCGAGGCTTCGAGCTGGCGCCCGGCTACGGATCTCTGCGGGAGAGCACGATCCGGATCGGACACATGGGGGATCATTCCGTCGAGGGGCTCCGGCGTCTGCTCGTCGCCCTCGGGGACGAGCTGGACCTCGTTTGAGCCCGCGTGCCGCAGTTCTTCCGGCAGGTGATGGAGCGGTGTGCTAAAACCTCGGCCGGACGGGAGTGGATCGGTGCTGGTGTGCCGCCCGGTCTTCAAAGCCGGTTAGGGCCTCGTGAACAGCGGGGCCGGTGGGTTCGATTCCCATGCACTCCCGCCATTCTTTCTCCTGCCCGCCTGCCGCGGCGGGCGTGCGAGGTCCCCGGATGGGGGGCCGGCACCCTCGCCGGCGAGCTGCGGGTGCGGTCCTCGGGTCCAAGCCCCTGGCGGCTCGCCGCCGGACGTGACTTCGCCCCGGGGGCGGGAGCTCCCCCGCGGCAGAAGGCGCGGGGCCCCGTGACCGCTGAGCGCAGCCGCCAAGATCTCTGCTCGCTGGACATCCACGACACCACTCGATGACGGTCAACCCACATCCGGCGAGCCAGCGCGGCGTGGACCCGCTGGACCTGCCCCTGCAGCTCCGCGTCATGCGGCTCGGGTTCAGGGTGCTGAAGGGAGTCTCCCGGAGCGCGGCGGTCCGGCTCGCTCTGCACCTCTTCGTGACACCGCGGCGGCACCGGACGCCGGCGCGCGAGCTGAAAGTGCTCGCGCGCGGTGAGCGGTTCGATGTCCCGCAGCGTGACCGTAAGTTGGCCGCTTGGCGGTGGCCCGCCGCCTCACACATGACGAGGGAGGGCCGAGGGACGGCCTTCCTCGTGCACGGCTGGGAGGGCCGTGGGGGGCAGCTTCATGGCTTCGTGGACCCGCTGGTCGCGGCGGGCTACGAGGTCATCGCCTTCGATCACGTCGGGCACGGGGAGTCCGACGGGAAGCGCTGCTCCCTGCCCACCATGCGCGACGCGCTGAAGGCGGTCGCAGAACACACGCTGGAGGATCCCGGCCAGGGACCTGCGTGCATCGTCGCTCACTCCATGGGGACCTTCGCCACGAGCTTGCTCCTGGCAGAGGGGTGGCGGGGGACCCGCGCCTGCTACCTCTCTCCCCCGGACGACCTGCTCGTCTACTTCTCCCGCTATCTGGAGCTGGTCACGGGCTCCGACGACCTGCTGGCGGACCTGATCCAGCGCATGGAGGAGCGGTTCGGTGAGCGCGCCGAGGAGTTCGAATTCCGCCGGCTGGTGGAGACCTTGGACCAGCCGTTGGTGGTGCTCCACGCCACCGATGATCAGGACGTCCCCGTCGAGGCGGGACGATTCGTCGCCGCGCACTGGCCAGGGGCGAGGCTGGTGGAGCTCGAGGGGCTGGGACACCGCCGGATCTTGCGCGATCCCGCTGCCATCAGGACGGCCGTGGGGTTCCTCACGCAGTGATGGCGAGCTATCGCTTGCGCCGTCGTATCTCGTGTCCCACGGTACCCCCTGTGACCACCCTCCGGATCGCCTCCTTCGTCCGCACCGCGGCCCTGCTATTCGCGCTCTTCTGCCCAGGGAGGACGGCGCACGCGCTCCCACAGGGTGGGGAGCTGGACCCTGCTCCCGCGCCCTCCCGTGCGCTTATCATGCGCGTCGATGGCCCCCTCGACGCCGGGCACCAGGCGCTCTTCCGCCGGGCCGCCGCCGAGGCGCGGGCCACGGGCGCTCCGCTCATCATCGGGTTTGACACCCCGGGTGGTGAGCTGACGCGCATGCGCCAATTCGCCGGGGCGATCGACGCCGCGGTGGCTGACGGGGTTCGGGTCATCGGGTGGATCGACGACGAGGCCCTCTCGGCCGGGACCTGGCTCGCGATCGCCTGTGAGTCCCTGTACGTGCGCGAGCGGTCCACCATGGGCGCTGCCCAGGCCGTGCAGCTCACTCCCACGGGGATGGTGCCAGCGGGCGAGAAGATCGCCTCGGCATACCGCGCCTGGGTCCGCGGCTGGGCGGAGTCGCACGGGCGGAACAAGCTCCTCGCGGAGGCCATGATCGACCCCGCGACCGAGGTACGGCGCGTCCGGACCGACGGCCTCGAGCGCCTGATGAGCGGGACGGAGTGGGACGACCTGGTGGCCCGCGGAGAGGCTCCCGAGCTCATCGGCACGGTGGTGCCCGAGGGCACGCTCCTGGCGCTCACGGGGTCCGAGGCCATCAGCTTCGGGTTCGCCGACGCGGTCGCCGAGACCACGGAGTCGCTGCTCTCGAAGGAGGGCCTCGGCGGCCTCGAGCTGGAGCCTCTCGACAAGTCTCGCTCTGAGGACCTGTTGGCGTCGCTCCACGGCATGCGCCTCCTGCTCCTCTTCCTCGGGCTGTTCTTCGGCTACGTGGAGCTCAAGGTGCCCGGCTTCGGGATCCCCGGGGGCCTCTCGATCCTCTGCTTCGCCGGCCTGTTCGTCGGGCAGTACCTCGTGGGCCTCGCGGACATCCCGCACGTGGTCCTCGCTGCCGTGGGCATCGTCCTCGTGGGTACGGAGATCTTCGTGGTCCCGGGGATGATCTGGCCTGGCCTCACCGGCGCCGCCTGCCTCGTGGCTGGCCTGCTCATGAGCCAGGTGGGCCCGGACCTCTCCATGGGAGACGCCTGGGACCGGCAGCTGCTCTTCGACGCGACCTTCCAGCTGGTCGCCACGGCGGCAGCGGGGGTGTTCGCGATCTGGGTCCTCTCACGCTTCCTGCCCCAGACCCCGATCCTCGGGCGCATGGTTCTGGCGGGGGTCGGCGGGCCAGCCGACGCGATGCCCGAGGCCCGTGACGCCGGCCGCAGGGAGCACGCGAAGCCCGGGGCCCTCGGCACGGCGTCCACGGACCTCCACCCGGTGGGCAAGGTCGCCCTCGACGGTGACGACGAGGGCGTCTACCACGAGGCGAGGGTCGAGGGCGGCGCGCTCGAGCGCGGCGCCCGGGTGTCCGTGGTGGAGGTCCACGCCGGACGGCTGGTCGTCGAACCCCATGCTGTCGGGCTCCAGTCCGGTAAGGCTGCTTCGCAGGGCGAGGAGCAGGCGTGACTCAGATCATCCTCCTGTTCAGCGGCGGCCTCCTGCTGGTCCTGATCGAGGTCTTCGTCCCCAGCGGCGGCGTCCTCGGCCTGCTCGCGGCGCTGGCGCTGATCGCCTCCATGGTCCTCGCGTTCATGGAGGACTTCACCCTCGGCCTCTCGTTGCTGAGCGCCACGGCGGTTCTCGTCCCAGTCATCGTGACGTACGGCCTCCGCGTCTTCCCGAAGACGCCCATCGGGCGCAAGCTCACGGCCCGGGGCTTCAGCTTCGAGGACGGCCGAGCGGTGGATCGGCGCGACACCGAGCTCCTTGCCCTGACAGGGGTGGTGGAGGCTGATCTGCGCCCCGCGGGAATGGCCCGCATCGATGGCCGGCGCGTCGACGTGGTGAGCCGGGGCGAACCCATCGAGCGCGGCGCACCGATCGTCGTCGTCGAGGTCTCCGGGAACCGCGTCATCGTGGCCCGCGACCCAGCAAACTCTCATGACTCGGAAGGGCCCTCCTCTCCGATGTCGACCACACCCCAAGACTAATGCTCCCCATGCTGAACCCCCACATCGCGCTCCTCCTGGCAGACGGCGACGAGCCCAGCGTCTTCGAGGTCATGGGCCTCGTGGCCCTTGGCCTGTTTCTGCTGGGCTTCCTCGTCCTGTTCCTGCGTTACGCCAAGCTCTACATTCAATCTGTGCTCTCGGGCGCAGGGGTGGGGCTGTTCGACATGCTCGCCATGAGCCTGCGAAAGGTCGACCCCGCCGTGATCGTCGTGGGCCGGATCAACCTGGTCCAGTCCCGCATCAACGGGATCACCGCGAACGACCTCGAGGCGCACTACCTCGCGGGCGGCAACGTGCCGCGCGTCGTGAGCGCCATCATCTCGTCGAACCGCGCTGGGCTCGATCTGGACTACAAGGCGGCGACTGGCATCGACCTCGCCGGGCGCGACGTGCTGGACGCGGTCAACACCTCGGTCACGCCGAAGGTCATCGACTGCCCCGACCCGGCCAAGGGAAAGAGCGAGGTGGCGGCCGTCGCCAAGGACGGCATCCAGGTGCTAGCCAAGGCGCGCGTGACCGTTCGCACCAACATCGCCCGCCTCGTGGGCGGCGCCGGCGAGGAGACGATCATCGCCCGGGTGGGCGAGGGCATCGTGTCCACCATTGGCTCCATGGACACCCACAAGCACGTCCTCGAGAACCCCGACGAGATCAGCAAGACGGTGCTGAATCGGGGGCTGGACGCGGGGACCGCCTTCGAGATCGTCTCCATTGACATCGCGGACGTCGACATCGGCAGCAACATCGGCGCTCGCCTGCAGGCAGACCAGGCGGAGGCCGACAAGCGCGTGGCCCAGGCCCTCGCCGAGAAGCGGCGGGCCATGGCCGTCGCGGCCGAGCAGGAGTTCAAGGCCGGTGTTCAGGAGAACCGCGCCAAGGTCGTCGAGGCCGAAGCCCAGGTGCCCCTGGCCATGGCCGAGGCCCTCAAGTCTGGCAACCTCGGGGTCATGGACATGCTCCGCCTGAAGAACCTGGAGTCCGACACCACCATGCGCCGCAGCATCGGCGGCGAGGCCGGCGGAGGCTCCAACCCCACCTCCTGATGCAGGCGGCTTCCCCTGTCCTCGGTGCCCTCCCCGTTCAGGGGGGCGTCGGCTTTGACGTCGACAACCTCGTCGGCCTGGCCATCGTGTTCTTCGCGGTGGTCTGGCCGGTGATCCGTGGCCTGCTCAACGTGGCCAAGTCGAACCGGCAGGAATTCCAGGCAAAGACCCAGCGCGGGGCGGGTCCGAGTCGGTCCAGCGCGCTCGATGAGTTCCTCAGGGGGCTGGTCGAGGGCGAGCCGGATGATGAGCAGGAGCTCGCCCGCCAGCGGCGTACGGCGAGTCGCTCCAGGAAGAGGCAGCGCGCCGCCGAACTGGAGCAGCAGCAAGCGCGGCGGGCGCAGCAGGAGCAGCTGCGGCCGACGCCGGCGGTCGACCCCTTCGACACCAGGGCCGAGCCGCAGGCGGTCGCGGCGTCGCTGGGGGACGCCACCGAGGCGCCCCCGAGCGACCGGGCCACCAGAGCCATGGGAGCGGTGGATGGCTTCGACGTCTCGATCAACGGCGAGCTGGACGAGATCCCGAGTGAAAGCGACCTCGAGGAGGGCCGCTTCACCCTCAGGGACGACGCCCGTCGCAGGGGTCCTGAAGGAGCGCCCGATGAGATGGGGCTCGAGGTCCTCTCTGGAGAGGGGGAGCGGGCTGCGTTCGCGCTTGACTCGAAGCGGCAGTCTCCGCTTGCACGGGTCCAAGGTGGACGATCACCCTGGCAGTCCGCCATCCTCATGAAGGAGATCCTCGGCTCGCCGATCTCCGTGACGCCCCACGACGACCAGCTGCTCTGAACCCTGACCATGGCACGACGCCCCGCATACTGGCTCATGAAGTCCGAGCCCGACGTCTACTCCTACGCCCACCTGGAGGCGGCTCCGAAGCAGACGACGCTCTGGGATGGGGTCCGCAACTACCAGGCGCGGAACATGATGCGTGACGAGATGAAGGTGGGGGACCTGGTCCTCTACTACCACTCCAACACCAAGCCGCCTGGCGTGGTGGGGGTGGCGCGAGTCGTCAAGGAGGGCTACACGGACCCGACGCAGTTCGACCCGAACGACTCGCACTTCGACCCCAAGAGTCAGGAGGACAATCCGCGCTGGTTCGTCGTGGACATCCAGGCCGTGGCGGCTCTGAAGGCCTATGTCTCCCTGGACGACATCAAGGCCAACCCGAAGCTCGCGGAGATGGCCGTGGTCCAGCGTGGCCAACGCCTCTCGGTGCAGCCGGTGGCGGCTGCACACTTCCGGGAGGTGCTCCGCATGGGGGGCCTCAAGGGCGCTGACCTGTCTTGAGACCCCAGGAAAGGGGTTCCAGCGGCCTCCTGTCGGTGGCCTGAGACCCTCGCTGTAAGTCATTTCCTGGAAAGGGTTAGGGCGCATGTGGGGCGATCGTCGCACCCCCGTAGGGGCCCCTGGAGGCGCTTCTCCCTTGATCCTGGGCGCTTTCTGTGTCTCCCTTGGTGTCAGGGAACGGCCTCCTTTGGCCCGCCCCATCGTTCCAGCGCTTCTCCTGGACTCTCCCTCCCGCTCCCGGGCATCCCTGCACGGAAGCCTTTCCCCCTAGCCCCATACTCAACGATGAGCCAGAACTACGACCAGATGGTGGAGGCTATTGCGGCCTGCCGCGACGACGTCGAGAAGGCCGAGGCCGGTAACAAGGCCGCCACCTCCCGCGTCCGCAAGGCGATGCAGGACATCAAGGCCCACGCCCAGGAGCTCCGCAAGGAGATGCTCCAGCTCCGCGACTCAGGCGGATCACAGGGCTGATTTTCAGCGACTGACCACGTCAGG
>JAQWJQ010000231.1 GCA_029248265.1 Planctomycetota bacterium | reverse complement strand
CGGTGGCGGCGGCGGCGGCGACTGGCAGCGCAGCAACGACTGAGCCACCCGCCTCCGGGCTGGGCGGAAGTCCGCAGTTGAATTGCATCCGCGAGCCATTCCCGGTCGGACTCCGACCGCATGGCCCGCGGGGCGCCTTGTCCTGACGCCCCGGTTGCCCGACAGGGGAGCTCATCGGTCTTGACCTGAACCGCCCCGTGTCCATCCCCGAGACCTTCCGACAGCTCCGGCCGGCGGCCCGTGCCTACCTCTACGGGTCCGCCTTCATGGGGGCGGCGCAGGCGGTCACGTGGTCGTTTCTGACCCGTTGGCTCAACGTCCAGGGCTACAGCAAGACAGAGATCGGGACGTTTCAGTCCCTGGACAGCTGGGGCAAGGTCGTCGTGGCGCTGCCCGCAGCGTTCCTCCTGGCCCGTCGACCAGCCCGGGGCGTCTTTGTGCTCTCGGCCCTCATCGCGGGCGTGGTCTACCTCGTCCTGCCGCAGCTCCCCTCGCTGCGCTGGATGTACGCCGCCAACTTCATCGCGGGGCTCGCGATGACCGTGCACTACGTGGCGATCGCGCCGTTCTTGTTCAGGCACACCGGTGACCTGGAGCGCGCGAGTGTCTTCTCCCTGGCGGAGGCCGCGAGGACCCTTGCGGCGGTCGTCGGCGCAGGCCTGGCTGGCTTCGTGGTCTCGCGGTTGTCGGGGCCCCTCGGCGGGGAGATCCCCGCGACGAATGCGGTGATCAGCGCAGCCGGTGTCTGCTCGCTCATGGCGGCGATCTTCTACGCAAGGATCGACGACCCGGAGCCGTCCATGCCCGTGGGGGCACGGGTGTTGCCGGTGGTCCGGAAGAACGCCGGGCTGCTCATGCGGTTCGCGGCGCCGCAGTTCGTCATCGCGTGCGGCGCGGGCTTCTGCATCCCGTTCCTGCCCACCTACTTCCAGGAGCGATTCGGCGTTGGCCCGGACGGGTGGGGTTACCTCTTCGCTTGCGGGCAGGTGTTGATGACGGGCGGCTTCTTGATGACGCCGTTCATTCTCACTCGGTTGGGCTTTGTGAAGAGCATGGTCGCCATCGAGTTGTCCTCGCTGCCCTTCTTCCTGGCGCTCGCCTACACCACGAGCCTGCCGCTGGCCATGTTCGCCTTCCTCATGCGGGGGGCGCTGATGAACGCCACGCACCCGATCATCAAAAACCTCATGATGCAGGCGACGCCGGCCGGCGCGCGTGAGGTTCAGACGGGCGTCAACGCCACGCTGTGGGGGGTCGGGTGGGTGATCGGGCCGCTGGTGGCGGGGCGGGTGCTGGATGCCACCTCGGATGATTACGCTGTGCTGATGTGCACGACGGTCGGCTTCTACCTCCTCGCTGCGGCCCTCACCTGGACACTCCTCCGAAGCGTGGAGCGGCAGGTCGCCGCCCAGGGCTCGCCCGAAGGGCTGGGGGGAGAGGGGTGAGCGACGCCGTTGATGTCGAATCGATCGGCCCCCTCACGGAGCTGAAGGGGGTCGGGCACGCGAAGGCGGCGAGGCTCGCGCGCCTCGGGATCCGCACCATCCGGGACCTGCTGCTGACGCAGCCGGTCCGCCTTGTGGTCTGGCCCGACCACGACTCCGTCCGTGCGGCCCGAGGTAAGAAGGGCGAGCGGGTCACCCTGGCGGGCACGGTCCGGCGCTCCGTCCTCCAGCGGATCGGCGGCAAGCGTTCCCTCGTTCGAGCGACGCTTGACGACGGCACGGCGGAGATTGACCTGGTCTTCTTCAACCAGCCGTGGATGAAGGAGCAGCTGTCGCCGGGCACGGAGGTGACGGCCCACGGTCAGGTCGTCGATGTCCGCGGCCCGGGGCTCGCCTCCCCGCGCCTCGCGACCGAAGAGCGACCGCTTCCCGCGCCCGGCACCTTGGCCCCCGAGTACGCCGGCGGCGATGGGATCTCGGGGGAGGTCGTGGGGGGCCTGATCCAGGACGCCCTCGAGCGCTTCGGGGACCAGCTCACGGAGCCGCTCCCCGACATCTTCTTGGAGCGCGCGTCGGCGCTGCCCGCGAGGGAGTCCGCCTTCATCCTTCACCGACCGAAGAGCGTGGCTGAGTTCGAGCAGGCCCGGCGCCGCTTCGGCTTGCAGCCGATCCTCGTCCTGCAGGCGCGGTGCCAGGCCCGTCGACGCGCGCTGTCGGGTTCCGCGCGCGCCGCCCGTATCAGCGACGCCGTTCATCAGAACATCCTGTCCCGCTTTCCCTTCGAGCTGACGGCGGCCCAGGCGAGGGTCGTGAAGGAGATCCGCGCGGACCTCGGGCGCACCCGCCCGATGCGGAGGCTCCTGCAAGGGGACGTGGGGGCCGGCAAGACGGCGGTCGCCGCGTACGCGGCGATGGGCGTCGCAGAGAACGGGGGGCAGGTGGCCGTGATGGCGCCGACCGAGGTGCTGGCTTCACAGCACTCCTACGGGCTGGCTCCGCTCTTCGAGGCCCAGGGGCTGCGGACCTGCTTGATCACCGGCGCCATGCGCACGGGCGAGCGGCGGGCTGCCGTGGAGCGCCTGCGGGCGGGCGAGATTGATGTCGCGTTTGGGACCCACGCGCTCTTCTCAAAGGACGTCCAGTTCCGCCGGCTCGACCTCGCCGTGATCGACGAACAGCACCGCTTCGGCGTCGCGCAGCGCGACCAATTGGCGGCCAAGGGCGATGAGGTACACGTGCTGCTGATGACGGCGACGCCGATCCCGAGGACGCTGGCCCTCACGATCTACGGTGACCTCGAGGTGTCGACCCTGGACGGCCTACCGCCGGGGCGTGGCGAGATCGTGACCCGCTGGGCGCGCGGTGATGATCGGCGCAAGATGCCTCGCTTCCTTCGCGAGCGACTGGAGGCCGGGGAGCAGATCTACTGGGTCGTGCCGCGGATCGGCGGTGACGGAGAGGGGGAGGAGGCCGCTTCGGCGGTGAGTGCCGAACGCCGCCACGCGGACCTTCAAGCTCGACCCGGGTTCGCTGCGGCGGGGATCGAGCTGGTCCACGGGCGCCTCCCCGCCCCTGAACGCGGGCACCGCCTTGACCGGTTCCGTCGCGGTGAGGTCGGGACCGTGGTCGCGACCACGGTGGTGGAGGTCGGGGTCGATGTCTCCAACGCGACGGTCATGGTCATCGAGGACGCCCATCGCCTGGGGCTCGCCCAGCTCCATCAGCTTCGGGGGCGTGTCGGACGGGGTAGCAAGTCGTCCTACTGCTTCCTGCTAGGAGACAAGAAGGCGGAAGAGAAGTTCCGCCTGCTAGAGCGCTCACGTGACGGCTTCGAACTCGCGGAGGAGGACCTGCGCCAGCGGGGCATGGGAGACCTGCTCGGTCTGCGTCAGTCGGGTGATAACCTGGAAGGCCTGATCGACCCCGAGCGTGATCTCCCGCTCCTGATCGCGGCGCGTGACCTGTTCCAGGAGCGCCCTGACCTCGTCCAGCACTTCCTCGGGAGTTGAGGTGATTCCATGAGCGTTGAAGGTGGCTCCTCGGCGTACCGGTTGAGCGAGAGCGAGTTAGTGCGTGAGCCGGCGACGGTCCTCGCCCCTGGGGTGCTGCTGTTGCCGGTCCTCACGCCGGCCGCCTGCCGGCGGCTGCTGGAAGAGATCAGCGCGCGGCGGGAGGCCCTCGGCGTCCGTCGGCCTCCGAGCTCCATGCACGATCACGGCGTGATGACGGGCAGCATAGGGATGGACGGGCTCGTGGACCAGGTCCGCGAACACCTCTCGGCGGAGATCAGCGCGCACTTCCCGCTTCAGGGTGGCGAGGCGATCGATCACCACCACAGCTACCTGGTCGAGTACGGCCGAGGCCTGGATGAGGACCTGGGGTTTCACGTGGACGACAGCGAGGTCACGGTCAACCTCTGCCTCGGTGAGGAGTTCTCTGGTGCCGAGCTGCTGTTGCTCGGCGCGCGCTGCGATGTTCACCGACAGAGCCCCGTCACCGAGTCGGAGGTCATCGAGATCGAGCACCAGCCAGGGCAGGCGGTCATCCACGCGGGGCGTCAGCGCCACCGGGTGGACCCGATCCAGCGGGGGGTCCGCCGGAATCTGATCGCGTGGTTGAGAAGCTCCTCCTACCGGGCGGCTCAGGAGGGGCAAGTGCCTTCCTGCCACCCATGGTGTGGGCTGTACCAAGGCTGACGTCGATCCGGTCCGCGATCCCGCCGGAGCCCTGGGTTCGGGTGTATCCTCTGGCCCCCAGAGGGGTAGCGGATCCACCGCACCCCCTGCACAAGCCCATGATGCGCCAGCTGTTCTTCCTCACGCTCTTCCTCGGGACGCCGAGCCTCCTCTCGGCTGCGCCCCAGCTCGACCTCCCCTCCAAGCGTTCCGCTGCCGAACAGCTTGGGGGCGGCCGGGTCGGGTCGCCGAAGGGCGACGCGCGCCGCGGTGATATTTCGAAGCCCTCGTCCGCGGAGAAGGTCGAGGTCAAGGCGCTGGTGGACGGCAACGGGCGCCCGGTTGAGGGTGGGACCGTGGTGACGCGGACCGTGAACGCGGCGGGTCGCACCCAATCGGGGCGCGGCTCGCTCAGCCTTCCGTCGGCCGGTCGGCGCGGGCCGGCGGCGCTCCCTGAGCCCGCGGCTGCGCCCACGCCCGCGGAGGCACGACCGGGCGCGAAGCCGCTGTCGTCGGTGCCTGCCCCGGTTGGCTTTCCTTCCAATCGGAACTCCGCAAAGTTCCTCTACGAGCAGTTGCTCGGCGCGTCCCGTATCGGAGACCCGACCGTCGCCGAGGCGGCGGATCGACTCGCCCGCCTGGGCGAAGACGGGATTGAGGTCGCGCGCTTTGCGGTCCGCCAGGACAGCGACGTGTTGGCCTACGCGGGGTCGCGTGCGTTGATCCTCGCGGGGGACGCGAGCGACGGCGACGACGTGGTGCGGCTCCTGAAGGGCAAGATGCCTGGCCTGTCGGCGCCCCTGATCCTCGAGTTCCTGGTCGAGAACGACCCGGTGAGGGGGAACATCGAGCTGCTCGCGTCTCTCCTCCGGCATGACAGCGGACCCCTCCGCCGGGCGGCGAGGCGAGCGCTTCGTGCGAGCCTTGAGGCCGAGGATGTTGGGCTCCTGGTCCCAGCCCTCGAAGACCGACGGTCCGACGTTCGCCGCGCTGCGACCGAGCTCCTCACGGGCCTCGAGGGCTCTGAGGTGGACAGCCTCCTCGTGAACTGCGTGAGCGACCGTTCGTCCAGCGTGGCCGCCATCGCGATCCGTTCGCTGCGGGGGCGCCAGAGCGAGCTGATCGACTTCGAGCTCCTGCGGCGCGCGATGGAGCGAGGAGAGATTCTCCGGCGAGAGGCGATGCTGCTCATCGCCATCACAGAGCGAGAGGACCGCCAGGCCCGCGCGATCCTCGGTCCCCAGCACACCGGGCCCCTCGTTCGCGGTCTGCAGAGCCCCCTCCCCCTCGTTCAGGCCTCCTGCGCCGTCGCGCTCGCGGGGGTCGGCTTCCGCAGCGCCCGCAACGAGTCCACCCGCTGGCTCGACGTCTCGGTGCCGTCGGTGCTCGTCGGCGTCGCGGCAGGCTTCACCTTCTTCGACGGCTTTGAGGTCGTCCGCGACCCGGCCCTCAGGCGGTTGCGGCGGATCACCGGGGTGAGCCACGGGAGCAACGGCCCCGCGTGGGCGCGCTGGTGGAGTGACGAGAAGATCGGCTTCCGGGCGGCACGGTCCGTGATCGAGGTCTCCAAGGAGGACGAGCAGCGCATCGTCGTGACGTTCGAGGACCTCGGGGACGGGACCCGGTACATCCTGGCGGGTCGCGCGTTGGCCTCCGACACCGAGTGGATGGCCCTGGAGGACAGCAGTGAGCCGGGCTACCCCGCGCTCGCGCGGTCGGGGGAGGTCAGCTTCCTCACCGCCGCGCAATCGACCGAGCTCTGCGCGCTCCTCCGTGACGAGGGTGTCTTCGGCGCCGACCTCCTGCCGGGGCCGCGTGGCGCCATCGGCGCGGAGGGTCGGCAACTCCAGGTCGCCACAGGGAGCGGCAGCAAGAGCTTCCGCTTCGGGACCGGCCGCACCTCCGCGTGGTTCGATCGGACCGTCGTTCGGCTCGAGGGTTTGCGGGAGCAGAACCGCTGGCAACAGTTCCCCGTGGCGGGCGTGCATGCGGACGCTCACGCCCTCTTCCTCGAGGACGTCGACTGGTGGAGCGAGCCTCACGAGGTGGCCGAGCGCACGGCCCGCATGAAGGACCTGCTCCTGCGCCACCTCGCTGCAGCGGACCCCGCGGCGAGGGACGCCGGCCTCGGTCAGCTCAAGGGCCTCGCAGGCGCTGGGGACGCGTTGGTCGTGGGGGACATCCCCGCGCTCCTGGACCTGCTCGTCGCCGAGCCGCGCTTCAACGAGCGCTCCCGGATCGTCGTGGACCTGCTCCGCGTCTCGGCCGCCTCAGGCACCGCCGAACTCTCGGCCGCCGTGACAGAACAGATCGTCACCACGCTGCACGACCGCTTCGGGCCCGCGGGGTTGCCGGCCATCAAGCGCCTGCTCAGCGACCAGGGGCGTGAGGCCGTCCTCATCGCGGCGGTGGACCGGCGCGGGCTCTTGCGCGTGGCGGCGGCTGGGGCGCTGGCTTCGGGCGAAGACGAGCAGGACATCGACCTGCTGATCGGGCTCATGGGAGACCGTGACGAGGACGTCCAGGTCGCCGCAATCCTGGCCCTTGGAGCGCGCCAGGCGACCGCTGCCCAGGGGCGAGTGCTGACCCTGACCGACTCCGAACGCCCTCCGCTCCGGGTGGCCGCACTGCGGTCGATCGGTCGCATCGGCGGCCCCGGGGCGATCGATGCCCTGGTGCGGGGGATCACCTCGCCGGACGAGCGCTTCCATCTGCCGGCCGCTGAGGGGCTGGCGACGATCGGCGACCCCGAGGCCGGGCCACTGCTGGTCTCCCTCCTCCGGGGCAGCCCCCGGCCGACGATCCGAGCCCAGGCCCGGGCAGGCTTGCTGGGCCTCGGCCCCGCAGCCGCGGACGAGCTCTTCAGCGCGATGAGGTCCCCGGACAGCAGCCTGCGTCGGGAGGCCGCCCTGCTCCTCTCGCGGCAGCTCGAGCCGCGGGCGGTCAGCGTGCTGACCCGCTCCTTGGCTGAGGAGCCGGACGACGTGCGGGCGGGTGAAGAGCTTGTCATCCTCACCTGCGTGGACTACCGCGCAGACGCGCTCCCCGCCGAGCGGTGGTTCCAATGGTGGGATGAGGTGGACCGGCGCGACCCGTTCTCGTGGTTCCTGGCGGCGCTGGAGCGGCGCAACCTCGGGTATCCGCCCCGCGCCGAGTTCGATCTCGGCGGGACCGAGGAGGCGCGGCTCTTCCTGCTCTCGCTGATCGCGGAGCTCCCGGACCGCCTCCTGGCGGAGCGGGCGCGTCGCGAACTCGAGCGATTGCATGGTGAGGTCTTGGCCCCGCTTCCCCTGGGGATGAACGCGCTTGAGGACTGGGTGGCCAGTACCCGAGAGCTCGTCGCCGTGGCGCCGGCATCTGGTGACGCCTCGGAGGACGGCGTCGGCCAAGATCCTGAGGGGGGCCGTTGAGGAGCGCGGCGACGCGTTCCAGCGTGGGATGAATCGAGACGCCCTTCTCGGAGGCCTGTTCATCCTGATCGCGTTGGTCGGGGTCCCGCTGGCCGCTGGCGCCCTTCGGGTCGCCCATGGGGGGCACGTGCCCGGCTCCTTCGAGCGCCTGCTCGGCCCACTTCGGGAGATCAACGATGAGCGTGGGCTGAACAACGTCGAGGCGCGCGCCTCGTCGATCCGTGCTGCGGCGGCCGAGTCCGGCGTCCCGCCGCTGCTCCTCGGGGCGGTCATGTTCTCAGAGAGCCGAGGTCGAGAGGGCCAGAAGTCTCCGGCGGGCGCCCTTGGACTGCTGCAGCTCATGCCAGTCGCCGCAAGGGACGCGGCCCGTCGCCTGGGGGTGACGTTGGCCGAGGATTCGGCGGCCCTCGAACGGGCGCTCCTCGAGGATGAGGACCTGAATATCCGCCTCGGCGCGGCCCACCTGCGCTGGCTCCTCGACCACCAGGGGGACTGGACGCTCGAGGCGGTCCTTGTGTCCTACAACGCGGGCCGGGCGCGGCTCTTCGGTTGGATCGAGGATCACGGCTCCTACGGGGGATGGGTGCGGTCTGAGGAGGTCGCGCGGGCGGAGGGCCGCCCGACCTCCGGGGCGCTGGCCTACGCGCGTGAGGTGCTGCTGGCTCGGGACAAGCTCGAGGAGCGGGGCAGCCTTTGACGCGGACCAGACATGGAGCCGCTAACACGGGCCGGTTGATCCCGTAGCATGGGCCGCCGACCAGCGAGGAGGCCCTTGAGGGTCGCTCGCCCCACTGACCCCACCGCCGAACCGTGACCGACACGACCCCCTCTTCGAACGCTTCCCTCGAGGCTCAGATCGAGCGTGCGAGCGCATGGACCACAGAGCTGACGGGGGCGATGCGTTCCGTGCTCGTGGGCCAGAGCGAGCTCACCCGGAGCCTCGTCCTCGGGCTCCTCGCGGGGGGGCACATCCTCCTCGAGGGGGTCCCAGGTCTGGCCAAGTCCCTCGCCGTCGCCGCGCTCGCCAAGGGCGTCAGGGGCTCCTTCGCGCGCCTGCAGTTCACGCCGGACCTGCTGCCCTCGGACCTCGTGGGCACCGAGATCTACAGCGTGAAGGACGGGAACTTCACGGTCCGCAAGGGCCCCATCTTCGCGAACTTCGTCCTGGCTGACGAGATCAACCGCGCGCCCGCGAAGGTGCAGTCCGCCCTGCTTGAGGGGATGCAGGAGCGCACGGTCTCGATCGGGGGGGAGACGTTTGACCTCCCGAGGCCCTTCCTCGTGCTCGCCACCCAGAACCCGCTCGAGCAGGAAGGGACCTACCCGCTCCCCGAAGCCCAGCTCGACCGCTTCGCGCTCAAGGTGCACCTCGACTATCCCAGCCGCAACGAGGAGCTGGAGATCCTCGACATGATGGCGCGCACCTCGCCGCCGGAGCCGGTCTCAGAGGTGGTCTCCATCGACGACATCCTCGAGTCGCGCAAGCTCGTGGACCAGGTGTCCATCGCGCCGGCGCTCGCGTCTTACATCGTCTCGATCGTGGAGGCGACTCGCGCTCCCGCGGCTCACGGGATGCCCGAGCTCGAGAACATGATCCAGTGCGGTGGTTCACCGCGGGCCTCGATCTGGCTCGCGCTGATGACGCGGGCTTCGGCCTTCATGGCGGGGAGAGCCTACGGGACCCCGGAGGACGTCAAGGCGGTGGCGCATGAGGTGCTCCGGCACCGAATCCTGCCCACCTACGAGGCCGAGGCCGAGGGCGTCTCCACGGATGAGATCGTGACCCGGGTGCTCGAGCGCGTCCCGCTCGACCGCTAGAGGGGCGCCTTGGGTTGGCTCAAGGGCAACACGGGGAGCGGCAGCGCGGACGAGGCTGAGGGTGCGCCCCTGCTTCCGCCCGCGCTCATGGCGCGGGTACGGCAGATCCAGATCCGGACGCATCGCCTGGTGAACACGGCGCTCGCCGGGGGGTACCGCAGCACCTTCAGGGGGCAGGGCGTGGAGTTCGAGGAGGTCCGCCCGTACCAGCCAGGGGACGAGATCCGGGCCATTGACTGGAACGTCACCGCGCGAACGGGCGCGCCCTTCGTCAAGTCGTATCGGGAGGAGCGCCAGCTGACGCTGCACCTGCTGGTGGACACGGCCTTGCCCATGGACTTCGCCACCTTTGGTGAGACGAAGCGAGACGCCGCGGCCCAGCTCGCTGCCCTCATCTCCTTCGTGGCAGTGCGGCACCAGGACCGGGTCGGGCTGACGCTGTTCGGCGCTGAGCCCGGCCTGCACCTCGGGCCTGGGCGCCAGTCGCGCCACATCCTGCGGCTCGTGCGGGAGATCCAGGCTGCCCCGGTGACCCCCGGAGGCTCAAGCCTGCTCGAGGTGCTCAGGGCCCAGGAGTCGACGCTGCGGCGGCGCGCGATGGTGTTCGTCCTCAGTGACTTCTCCAGCATCGACAGCGAGGGGAAGGAGGCGGGGAGCTCCGAGTGGGCCGACTGTCTGGCGCGGCTCTCACGCACCCACGACGTGATCTGCGTGCGCCTCGTGGACCGCCTTGAGGAAGAGCTCCCGGCCACGGGGCTCCTCCGGCTGGTCCGCATGGAGGACGGGGAGGTGGCAGAGGTCGATGGTCGCCGCGAAGCTGAGCGCGAGGCCTGGAGCGCGCACGCCTCGGCGCGCCGCCGCGCGCTGGGCAAGGCCTTCCGCAAGGCGCGCGCCGAGTGGATTGACGTCCGCACCGACGGTGACCTCGCGGCGCCGCTCGTGGGTTTCTTCCAGCGCCGGGCGCAGGCGCGGGGCCCGCGCAGGAGCGGTGCCGGGGCATGATCGCACTCCTCCTCACCTTCGCGCTCGCGCCCGCTGTCCAGGGCGTGGAGGCCGCCGCGACGCTCGAGCCACGCGCCGGTGCCACCGCAGCGACGGGGCAGCCTCTGCTCTGGACGGTGACGTTGACCGGCCGGGAGGCGAGCGCCGCGGTCGTGGACGGGGCCCCGGACTTCGGCCCGGAATGGGCGGTGCTGGACGGGCCCACGGCGGTGGTGGACAGCGCCCTGCCCGCGGCGTCACGTGCCGGTCTGCAGCTGCGCTGGACGCTCATGGGATTGGCGTCCGGGGAGCTGGAGACGCCGGCCCTCCAGTTCAGCCTCGAGGGGGAAGAGAGCCTCAGCGTCGCTCCTGTCCGCATCGAACTCGCCGGCGCGCTCCTCGACGCCGAGGACGCGCCGCGCCCGCTGGCGGGCTTCCGCGACGTGGACGACGCCGACGTCGGGGACGCGCACCTGGCCCTCCTCGCGGGGGCGGCCTTGCTCCTGACGGCGTGCCTCCCGTGGTGGCTTCGAAGGCGCCGGCGTGCGGTGAGTGCGATCACCGAGTGCGTCGAGCCGGACCTGCTGGAGGAGATCCTCGCGCTGGACCCTGCGGTCGGCCCCGCGGGCACCATGGGGTCGCTCGGGCCCCTGCTGCGACGCGCCGTCGACGAGGCGCGAGGCGCGGACCTCCGCAGCCTCACGGACGGAGAGTGGGCGGAGTCCCTCGCCGGCGCGCCGGGGATCTCGCCCGAGGAGAGGGCGGACCTGTCGGCGCTCATAGGAGAGCTCAGCCTGGCCCGCTTTGGCGGGGCGGAGCCGAGCTCCTTCGCGGCCCGGGCGGCTGTAGAGCGAGCCGTCGCTCACGTGCGGGCGCTGCGCAACGGCGCCGCCGCGATCGAGGGAGGGAAGGCCTGATGCTCCCCGTCGCGCTGCAAGAGCTCACGCGGAGTACGGCCACCGGGCGCCTCGAGGTCGGCGGCCTCACCTTCGCGGACCCTTGGTTCCTGGCGATCATCCCTCTGGCGGCCCTGATCATGTGGCGGGGCCGTGAAGGCCGACGCCAGGCTGGGGCCCGCGTGCCAGGCCTCGGGTCCGCCGCCGCTGGGACCCGCTCGAGCCTGGCCTGGCTCCCCGCCGCCCTGCGGATCACCGCGGTGTCGCTCCTGGCGGTGGCGCTGAGCAGGCCGCTCGAGGGCCGCGTCTCCACCGCGCGAGAGACCGAGGGGATCGACATCGCCTTGCTGCTGGACCGCTCCAGCTCCATGGACCAACGGGCGCGCCCTGGCGCGCCGCGCCGCTTCGATATCGTCACCGAGGTCATCGCTGACTTTGCGCGGCGCCGGATGACGGACGAGGAGGGAGCGCGTGACAGCGTGGGCCTCTTCGGCTTCGCCGGGTTCGCGGACCTCTTGGTGCCGTTCACGCTCGACGTCGATGCGCTCAGGGGCGTGCTGGACGAGACGAACATCGAGACCGAGCAGCGACTGGACGGCACGGCCATCGGCAGCGCCCTCGCACAGGCGTGCGAGGTCCTCAGCGAGAGCGACGCGCGCTCTCGCGTGGCGGTACTCCTCACCGATGGGGAGGAGACGATCCACGTCATCGAGCCCCTGGAGGCGGCGGAGGTGGCGTCAGAGCTGGGTATCCGGGTCTACACGGTCTACGCCGGACCGAGAGTCCAGCTCATCCAGATGCCGCTTGGCGGCGCGCGCCGGATGCGCGCGGACGTGGGGGACCTGCCGAAGATCGCGGAGTTGACGGGGGGGCTCTTCTTCCATGCGGAGAACCGCGAGGAGCTGGAGGCCGCGTACGCCGCCATCGAGGAGCTCGAGCGGACCCCGCGCTCGGAGGAGCGCTTCGCGGAGCGCTATGACCTCTACCCGCTCCTGCTCGGTCCCGCGCTCGTGCTCCTGCTGCTCGCCTCTGTCACCGGGGCCACCGTGGCCCGGAGGGTGCCGTGATGGGCGTCGACTGGCTCCGATCCGAGCTCGCGCTGGTGCTGGCCACGGCCCTCGTGCCGCTGGCGCTCTGCCTCTGGGAGCTCCCGCGCCGCCTCCGCTCCCTGCGGCTGGTGGCGGATCCGCGGCACCTGCGCCGGCTCTTCCCCGGGCTCGCAGGCACGGGCGACGACGCGCTGGGCTGGCTCCGACGCCGCGCCTGGCTGCGCGCGAGCCTCGTCGCGGGCGGCGTCGCGTTCGTCGGCCTCGCGTGGATGGGACCGATCAGGGGCTTCGCGCTCGTTCCGGTGGAGCAGCGGCGCATCGACGTGGTCGTCGCCCTGGACACCTCCCTCTCCATGCTGGTGGAGGACGTGGAGCCCAACCGGCTCGAGCGCGCCAAGGTGGAGATCGGCGCGCTGCTCGACGCCATGACGGGGGAGCGCGTGGCTCTGCTGGCCTTCGCCGGCGGCGCGCGTGACGTGGCGCCGCTCACCGCGGACCTCGATACGGTGCGCTACTTCCTCGAGCGGCTCTCGCCAGAGGACAACCGCAGGGGAGGGACGGACCTCGGCGCCGCGCTCAACCTGGCCCTCGAGCGCTTCAATGGCGGCGGCTCGAGCGAGGCGGTCGTCCTCGTGACCGACGGCGAGGACCTCACGGGAGAGGCCTTGGCGGCGGCGGAGGTCGCCCGCGAGCGCGGGGTCCGGGTGCACGTGCTCGGCATGGGCACCGCGGGCGGCGGGAAGGTCCCCGACGGGGAGGGTGGCTTCGTGGTCGACCCTGACGCCGTCGCCGGTCGCGGCGAGGTCGTCTCGCAGCTCCGCTCCGAGTCCCTCCAGGCGATCGCAGACGCCACCGGGGGGATCTATCTCGAGGCGCGCGGGCGCGTGCTGCCCCTGGAGGAACTCTATCGGCGCGCCATCGCGACGATGGAGGGGCGGGACATCGTCGACGGGAAGGAGCGCGTCCCTAGAGATCGCTACCAGTGGCCCCTGGCCCTCGCCCTGCTGCTCCTCCTCGTGGAGGGAGCCGCGCTGGATACCACCAGAAGCCGGGCGCGACGCGAGGCCCTCTCGCCCGGGACCCCGGCCACCGGCGCGACGCCGCCGACGAAAGAACTCTCATGAAGAATCCTCAGCGAACATCAGCGTGGGGGCGGCTCGCCGTGGCCCCGTTGCTCTTCTGCGCCTGGGCCATGGCGGGCTGCGCAGAGGGAGACGGTTCCGACCTCGAACCCTGGCCCGGCACCCTGGTCGAGGGCCTCGCTGCCATGGAGGCCTTCGCCGCCGAGCAGAAATTTGACGACGCGCTGGCGGTCGCGGACAGGCTGGATCACACCGGGGGGCTCGCTGAGCTCCGAGGCCGGATGGCTGAGATCACCGGGGGCGCCTCGGAGGACCTCCTGGCGCCCCTCGACCGCAGCCTCTCGGCGTTGGGTCTTCCCGCGCTGAACGCGCCTCAGCGTGGTGAGGTCCAATTTGCCCGGGCGCTCGCGCTGTTGGGCTCCGTGGCCTCGGTGGAGGCGTCCACGGCGGGCGGCGACGACGGGGCTGAGGCCCGCGAGGACGCCGCGGGCCGGATGGAGCGCGCGATCCTCGCTTTCGGGCGCGCGCGTGCGGCAGGTGGTGAAGTGAGCCTGGACGCGGTCTACGACCTGGGCACTCTCGATCTCCAGTTGGCCGAGTCGATCCGGGCGACGATCCCTGAGGTCTCGGGTGGGCCGCCCCCGCCCCCCCCGTCGGGCAAGGACGCAGCGAGCGGCGGGGAGGAGCCTGACCCGCTAGACCTCGCGAGGGCTGCATACCTCGCTGCCCGGGAGGACCTCATCGAGCGACTGCGTATGGGGGAGGGAGACGACGCTCGCGCGAACGTTGAGCTTGCCCTCCGCCGCCTCCGCGAGCTGGACGAAATCCAGCGCCAGCGGGAGGAGCAGCAGGACCAGCAGGACCAGCAGGACGACGGAGAGACGTCCGACGACCCACAGGAGAACGAGGGTTCGGAGGACGAGGAGCAGGACCCCTCAGACTCCGAGAAGGAGCCCGAGGAGCAAGATGGCGACCAGGAATCCGAGAGCGATCAGCCCTCGGAGGAAGAGCAGGAGGAAGAGCCGGAGGACGAGCCGGAGGAAGGGGAGCAGCCGGAGCCGGAGCTCGAGGAGGACCCCGACGAAGAACAGGAGGGAGAGCAGGGGGAGCCTGAAGAGGAGCCCGAGGGCGAAGAGCTCATGACCGCAGAGGAGCTCAGCCGCATCCTGGATCGGAACCGCGAGCACCAGGAGAAGGGCGAGGGCCTTCGACGCAAACTCCGAATAGGGCGCAAAGAGCCCGCAAGGAGGGACTGGTGATGGCTCGTATGGTCCTGCTCCTCTTGACCGTCGCGGCGCTGATGGCGCCGCTCCGGGCGACGCAGGCGTCGCCCGATGGTCTCCAGGTGTCCCTCTCAAGCGCCCTCGTCAAGCTGGGCGAACCCGTGGGGATCGTGATCCGGGTCGAGGGCGACCACCGGGTGCGCTTCGACCCGCTCCCGAAGGTGCCTGGGCTGAGCCTGTCGGACGTCACCAGGACAGGTCGTCAGCAGGCGGTGAGCTACGACTCGAGGGGCCGCCCTGTGGTGGAGCAGCGGACCACCTTTGAGGTCCGCGTGCAGGCGAGCGGCGTGGGGAAGTACTCGATCCCGCCCCTCGCGCTCGAGCTGGACGGTCAGCCCGTTCAAGCGCCCAGCGCGGCCATGGTCCTCGAGGTCGTGAAGGACATCGCGGCGAGCCAGCTCCTGCTGTTTGAGCGGGGTGAGGTCCCCGCGGCGGTCTATGAGGGTGAGCCCTACACCTTGGAGCTACGCTTCGGCTGGGACGTCACCCGCAAGCTCGCGGACGCGGAGCTCCAGCTTCCGTGGTGGGAGCGGCAGGAGGGCGTGATCGAGGTGACCTCTGGGAACACCCAGGCGGGGGCCTACGAGATCCCGATTCGTCCGGGTCGGCGCGCCGCGTCGATCGAGAAGCTCCCTCAGGTGGAGCGTGAGGGGCGCCGCTTTGATGTCTATCGGCTTCGGCGACGCTTCGTGGCGACGCGGCCCGGGGCGGTCCAGTTTGGTCGGTCGTTGTTCAAGTTCTCCGAGCTGGTCGGGCGCGGCGGCGTGTTTTCGCGGGGCGCCTCCCGGGACTACTACGCTCCGGTAGAGCCGTTCGAGATCGAGGTGCTCCCCATTCCCGAGGAGGGGCGGCCGCTCGAGTGGAGCGGCGCCGTGGGGCGCATCGAGGCCTCTCGCAGCGTGCCTCGGCGCGACATCGACCTGGGAGATGGGATCGAACTCGAGGTGCGCTGGTACGGGGAGGGCAACCTTGAGTTCTTCGACCCGCCCGATCTGTCCCGCCTCGAGGCCTTCGATCGGTTCCGAGTGCTCGGTGTCGAGGACCGCAAGTCCCCCGATGAGCGGGTGGTGACCTACGACCTCGTGCCCCTCGACGAAGGGGTCAACGAGGTGCCAGGCCTCCCTCTCTCCGTGTTTGATACGGCAACCAAGCGCTTCATCACCACCTCAACCGCGCCGCTCGAGATCCGTGTGACCTCCACAGCGGCAGCGGGCGACGACCCCTTCGGCCCTGAAGAGGTCGAGGCTGCGCCGCTGGTCATGCGGGACATCCGTGTCCGCTCGGAGGCCAGGCCTGACCGCGAAGGTCCCGGTCCGCTCCTCGGGGTGCTCTCTCTGGCAGGCGCCGCGTTGGGGTGGGCCTCGCTCCGTTCGATCGTACGTCGCAGGGGGGACCCCGCATCTCTCGAGGCTCGGCGGCGGCGAGGTGCCCTCGGGATCTTGCGACGGGATCTCCGAGGCGCCCGCGGCGCGGAGGAAATCGCGGCGTTGCTGGAGCGCTTCCTTGCGCGCCGCAGTGGGCGCTCCGCCGAGTCCTGGATCGGTCGGTCGACTCTCCTTGAGGCTGGGGGGGCGGCGGTGTCGCCAGATCTTGAGCGCCGTTTCGTCGCGCTGCGGCGGGGCCTGGACCGGGCGCTGTTCGGGGGCGATGCGGACCCGCTCGCGTCGGTGGAGAGCGTCCTTGGTTTCGCAAGGGACGCAGTCAAGGAGGGATTCTGATGGTTGGTCGCTGGATGAAACGTGGCGCCTCTCTGTTGTGGGCGACCGCGCGGACCGTTGCGCTGATGCTCGGGTGGTGCGTGGCGGCGGCCGCGGCGCCACAGGGGTTGGTGGAGGCCGTACGGAGTCCAGATGCGCGGGCTGAATCTGGCGCTGATCGGGGCGGAGAACTCTGGCGCGCCGGCGACCGAGAGGGCGCCGTGGCGGCCTGGGTCGACGCGCTCGAGCGGGCCCAAACTGGCGGCGCCCCGCCGGCGGAGCGGGCGCGGATCGCCTACAACCTCGGCGTGGCGGCAGCTGAGCGGGGAGAGCCCATGCGCTCCGTCGCCTGGTTCGAGGCCGCCCTGCGTGCGGCGCCTCGTCTGGACGACGCCCACTTCAACGTGGGCCTCGCCCGCGCCGACGCCGGGCTCGGCCCGCGGACAGGGGACGGGCTGGCGGAGTCCCTGGAGGCCGCAGCGCGGACGGTGACGCCGGCGGAGTCGGAGTGGCTCGCCGTTCTGGGAGCTGTGCTCTTCGCCGGCGCGGGACTCCTGGAGGCCCTGCGGGGCGGGCGCCTCGCCGGGCGTTTGCTCCTCGTGGTGGCGGCCGCCCAGCCGCTGCTCCTGGCGCCGCTCGCGCTTCACCTCTCGGAGCGCGGCGCCGAACCCTTCATGGTGATCGAGACGGGAGGCGTGCCGCTGAGGGCCGCGCCGGAGGACGGCGCGAAGCGAGTGGGCTCTCTCCCGGCGGGTACCGTGGTGAGCTACCTGGACCAGCTGCCAGGGTGGACCAAGATCCGTTTCGACGGAGAAGCCCGGTGGGTGGCTTCAGATTCCCTCTTCGCGCTTCGCTTGTGACGCTGGCCCCGGACCTCCGATACTCTCGGGGTGCGCAATCACCATGCCCTGCGCACTCAGCCCATGAGCGCGACCTTGCCGATGACCCAACGAAGACCCAATCGCCTGGTGTGCGGCATGCTGCTCGCCCTCGTTGGACTGGGGTCCTGCGGGGAGCCAGGGGGCGACCTGAGGCGTGTCCGCTCGGGGGAGGTCGAGGTGACCGGGCAAGGCGTCCTCGTGATCGCTGTCGACGGGCTTCGCTGGGACCACACCTCGCTCGCGGGATATGACCGGGACACCACGCCTGGAATGCGCAAGCTTGCGCGGAACAGCGTGGTGTTCGAGAACGCATGGGGCGTGACGCCAACGCTGGTCGGGTCGCACGTGGCCATCCTCTCTGGAGGTGATCCAAGCTTCGCCCTGCCGCCCGAGGTCGGCTCCGCGGAGCGTTCCCAGCGTGACGTCGACACTGGGCTGATCGACAGCTGGTTCCTGCCGCCAGAGCTCAATCTCTTGGGGCGCCACTTCCTCGGGCTCGGGTGGAGCACGGCAGCCTTCGTGGATCACCCCATGATCGCGGAGCTGCGCGGGTTCGACCGCGGCTTCCGGGAGTTCGTGGCCCACCGTGGTGAGCCGGACGACGAGGTACGAGCTGAGGGCGCCCTCGGCGTGGGCAAGCGCTTCATTCAGTGGGTGAACGAGCGCGACCTCGATGAGGATTGGTTCGCGTACCTCCAGATGAACGACCTCGAGCGTTCGTGGAAGAGCCACCGGCAGAAGATTCAGCTGCGAGGCGCCGACAATGGCCTCAGCGAGTGGGTGGCCCGCAAGGAGTTGGCGTTTGTGCCGCCGCGTGGACTCGTGGAGAGTGCCTTCCACACGCTCCCGCCTTCGCGGGCCAACTTGGCACGGTCGGTCACCCTCGCCGAGTACGAGCTCCGCTACGACCATGCGGTCCGCTCTGTGGACGCCAGCGTGGCGAGAATCCTCGCGTCCGTCGAGGACTTCGGCCGCTCGGACAACCTCACGGTGGTGCTCCTCGGGAGCTTCGGGACCTCGATGGGAGAGCACGGCCTGTACCTACGGGCCGGTCTGGCCGAAGAGGCGGACCTCCACGTCCCGCTCCTGATCCGTCCGTCGCGGGCTCTCCGAGCGGAGCTCGGGTGGGGGCCTGACGGCGCGCCGCCGGTGCAGCGGGTCAAGGAGCTGGTGGGCTCCACGGACCTGGCTCCGACGCTCGTGGACCTGATTGGCGCCGCGCCGAGCGGCCCGACCCTCGGGACCTCCTTGAGGGGCCTGCTGGAGGGGAAGGAGGTCGCCGTGCGAGAGCTCGTCCCTGTTCGCTCGTCCATCATCCCTGGGTTTGCGCTCATCGAGCGTGACTCGCGGGCCTCGGTCTACCACCCCGAGCGGGCGGTCGCTCCAGCTCGGCGTACCTGGTCCGGAGCCGCTGCCTTCGAGGACACCTCGGGCGAGGTCGAGACCTTCTGGGCTCGCTGGGAGCGCCTCGTGAAAGCCGAGCGCCGCGCCCTTCACTTCGGGATCGGGGTGGACGCTGGAGAGCGACTTCAGGAGCTGCGAGCCATGCAAGGCCTGACGCCTGGGCGCTGACGTCCAGCGCGGCGCGCCGCTCGTCTCTGCGGCGAGCCCGAGTCAGCGGAGCTGGGTGACCCGAGTCAGCGGAGCTGGGTGACAACGTCTTCGGGAGGCCCATCCCTCGGCTCCGCGGCGTGCGGAGCGCCGGGGCAGGGGGCGTTGGTTCGCTCCAGGATCCAGCCTCCGCGTGCGTCCCGGAGCAGGATCCCGTGGGCGGGGTCGAGGGTGATCCGGTGGCTCGCGCCGGGGCCGATCCCCACTGCGGCCGCCGTCAGGGCACGGATGACCTGGCGGTGGGCCGTCACGGCGACGGCCTCGCCCGGCGCCATCTGAGCGGCAGCGAGGAGGTCCGGCCAGGCTCGCTGAACGAGATCCGCTTCTGACTCCCCGCCATGGCCTCGCCAGGTAAGGGGCGCGAGCCAGTAGGCCTCTCGTTCCTCGGCCCAGCGCCTGGCGTACTCGGTTCGGGGGATCCCCTGCCAGTCACCGCGGTGGAGCTCTGCGAGGTCCTTGGAGACCTCGAGGGGCGCGTTCGAGGCTCGAGCGACCGCCTCGCCGAGGAGGCGCGCTCGCTGGAGTGGGGAGGATCGGACGCCGCGGACGGGGAGCGCCGAGAGCGAGCGCGCCACGGCTTCCGTCTGGCGCAGACCCTCCTCGGAGAGCGGGATGTCTGCGTCTCCGTATGCGACGTCGGGGGCGGTCACTCGCCCGTGCCGGACGAGCCAGACGAGGGACCCGGTTCCCAGTGACGCCCGAGGGGCTCGTTCGGGTTCGGTCACGTGGCCTGCCGGCGGGGAGGGGGGGGAGAGAAGCATCGAACGAAATCGTAGACCGCCGGGTGTTCTTGGCGGCTCAGGGGACCCATCATGTCTCCCAGCCGACGGGTACCCGGCCGGCCTTCCTGAATTTGAATCGCGCAGCCGTCCACGACGGCGCTCCGCCACGGGAGCCACATCGATGCCCAAAATTACCTTCGCCTCTACCGGTGAGTCACGTGAAGTCCCGGAAGGGACCCGCTTCCTCGACTTCTGCCAGGAGAACGACCTCCCGCACGACTTCGGTTGCACCGTCGGCAGCTGCGGGACCTGCTCCCTCGTGGTCACCGACGGAGGGGAGAGCCTTGCGCCGGTGGGTGATGAAGAGGCGGAGACGGTCGAGATGGCGACGGACGAAGAGGGCGCGCGCCTCGGCTGCCTGATGGTGGTCAACTGCGACGTCACCATTCGCGCCGCCGACGTCTGATCCCCGCCCGCTGATCCCCGCCCGCTGAACCGTGCGGGTGAGAGTCGGCGGGTCAGTCCCAGACGTCGACGCGCTCGAGCTCGGGGAGTCGGAGGGTCTCCGTGTCCGCGAGGCGCGTCGCGGGGCCGAGGGTTGGCGCGATCAGCCCGAGGGTGCGCTGGCCGGTGTGGCGGTAGCCCGTGAGCTTCCCTCCGTAGACGCTCACCCAGGTGGGGTTTGGCGCTGCGTCCGTCACCAGAGTGACATCCCTCGGGCGGTTGAAGGCGGCCCCAGCGGCTCGGGGGAGCACCCTCAAGCCAGCCCAGGCCTCGACGACTTCACCCCGGCTCCGAGGGAAGTGGCGTCGGTGGACGTCGAGGAGGTACTGCACCTCCGGCTCGGTGGGGGCGACCTCCGCGGGGTCGCCGGTGAAGGGGGCTTCTGTGGTCCCGACCATGACGCGGCCACGCCAAGGGATCGAGAAGACCGCGCGCCGGTCGGCCCGAGCCTCGGTGTAGTAGATCCCTCGCTCGAGCGTCCCCTCGAGTTCGATGTGGGTGCCGCCAACGAGGTCCACTTCGCGTTGCGGGGGGCCCGGGGTGGCGAGCGACGCGACCCTGTTCACCCAGGGGCCGGCGGCGTTGATGACGGTCCGTGCGGTGAGCGACTCCTCGGCGCCAGCGCGCCGATAATGAGCTCGCCAGCGCCCGTCGCTGGCGAGCTGCTCGAGCCTCAAGACCTCGGCGTCGACCTCGACCAGGGCGCCGAGCTCCACGGCGGAGGCGAGCACGGCCCGGCACAGCGCGGCGTCGTCCGTCTGGCCGTCTTGATAGCGGAAGACCGCCCTCAGGCCGTCGGTCTCCAATCCGTCGAGCCCGTCCCACGCTCGGCGCGGGAGACTCTCGAAGCGCGCTGAAGGGCGCAGGTGACCGAGGGCCGCGTAGAGGCTGAGCCCTGCTCGAATCATCAGGGGGCCCCGGCTGGTGTCCCGATAGACGGGGATATGGAAGGGCACCAGGCGGACCAGGTGGGGGGCCACCCGGAGGAGCGTCCGCCGCTCGGCGAGGGACTCCCGGACGAGGCTGAACTGGTAGCTCTCGAGGTATCGCAGGCCCCCGTGGATGAGCTTGCTGGAGCGGCTGGAGGTGCCGATAGCGGCCACTCGGCGCTCCAGGAGGGCCACCTTGAAGCCGGCCGCAGCAGCCGCCTGCGCGGCTCCGGCCCCCTGGATTCCGCCCCCGACGACCAGGACGTCGACCTCCGAGCCCGCCGCGCGCTCAGCGCTCACCGGGGTCCTTGGAGCAGGCCGGCCCCCGGGGAGGGCCTCCTGGTTCTGCAAGTCTGCGTGGTTCATCCGACCCGACACTTCCATTCGGGCCCGCCGATCGCAAGGATGCTGGCCGGAGGAACCGCACATGAATCGCAAACTGACTCTCTTATCTTTGGCGGTCCTCGGCCTCCCGTTCTTCGCGTCGTGCGCCACCGCGCCGCCGCCGTTCGGGACGTCCTACGAGGCCTATCGGGGCTTCAAGGCGCGCACCTTTGTCGGGACATCTGAAGATGTCCGGCCTGCCGTGATCGCTTCGCTCCGAGACCAGGGTTTCGAGGTCTACTCAGACGCCGAGGATCGAACTTACATCATCGCCCACCGTGGCATGTCTGCTGGCGCGACGGAGGAGGGATCCGAGGGGGATCTCAGCCGTCGATCCTGGCTCCGGGTCGGGGTCCAGGTCCGTCAGGTGGACTACCACAAGCGCGCCCCGCGCACGCTTGTGGAGCTTGAGGCAGAGAACATGCAGGGCAACTCAGGAAGCCCGATCGAGGCCAGCTTCGACGCTGTGCCTTCCTCGTTCTACGAGGAGTTCTTCGCGCAGCTCGGCACTCGTGTCCCGGCTGCCGTTGCCCGGACGGCCTTCACGTTCTAGCGAGTCGGCCTGTCAGGCGGCACGCCCCGCGGTGAGACCCTCACCGCGGGGCGTGCTCTGTTTCGGGAGCCCGAGCGCCTCGCGGGCTTTGGAGTAGTGGGCCTCGGAGCAACGCCCTGTGCACTCGCCTCGGGCGGTCTCCGTGGTGGGGCCGTGGCCCAGGGGCTGCCGCGTTCGGGGCGCCAAGGGAGCAGCCTCCGCTAGCTGGCTTCGGGGCTACAACTCATCGAGGGCTCGGCGGAGCGCGGGGAGCATCGCGTCGGCCGTGGCGCGGTTGTGGAACCCCGCGAAGTCGACCGTGGTCGAGGTGTTGAGCTCGAAATCCAGCGGTTCGCCGTTCGGGTCGGCCACCACGCACCCAGCCTCGGCAGCGATTAGGGCAGCGCCGGCCATGTCGTAGGGCTTGCACGTCTGCTGGGGCTCCCCGAGCCGCTCGCCGACCAGCCCCCGCGCGTCGACGATCGAGCGGTATCGGCCGAGGGCGAGGAGCGCGAGCTGGCCGCCGCTCGAGATGTACTGGTCATCGAACATCCGCGACGGGTCGGCGCCGTGCTCCGCGGCGAGGCGCTGGGCCACGCCTGCGCCGAGCCGTTGGACGTGGGGGCGCAAGGCGGGGTGAAACCCAAAGAAGGGGAAGTAGCCACCATCGAGGCGCGGGGAGTCGTCGGCGGCGACGGGGCGACGGCTGAGGGAGGCGCCGCTCTCGAGCTCGATCACCTCTATCGAGGCCCCTTGACCGCGGCGGGCGCTGAGCTCACGGGCCACTGCGGC
>JAQWJQ010000211.1 GCA_029248265.1 Planctomycetota bacterium | reverse complement strand
ACATCCGGGAGGAGCTCGAGAAGCTCAACAGCAAGAACCGGAAGCTGAAGGGGACCTCCCTGCTGGCCTGCCCCGAGGACCTTGGGGCGATGGTGTACCTCTCCAACAAGTTCGATCGGAAGCAGCCCAAGCGCGGCGCGGGCAAGGTCATGGACCGCACGGTCGACAACGGCGCCCGCGGCACCGTGGACTACGCGCTGTGGTCTCCGGCCAAATACAAGGCCAAGTCCGGGCCCTACCCGCTGATCATCACCCTCCCCGAGGAGGGTGAGAACCCCAAGGCGCACATCACCAACCACTGGATCGATGGCGGGCTGCGGGAGACCACCATCATCGCCTCCCCGAAGATGCCGGGGGACTCCAGCAAGTGGTCCGAGGTGGAGGGCTTGACCGCGGTCATGCTGACGCTGCGGAACGTCTCCGAGATCTACGCGCTCGACTTCGACAAGGTCTTCATCGGCGGCAGGCAGCTCGGGGGTGAGGCCGCGCTTGCGATCGCCAACATGTTCCCGAGTCGATTCGCTGGAGCCTTCTGCTGGGCCGCGGACGCTGGCGAGGGCGTGCCGGTGGAGAACCTGAAGCACATGCCGATCTTCATCTCCGGTGGGGGGAGCCGCGCCACGGACTTCGAGGAGCGGGCCAAGGCCGTCGGGATCGAGACCGTGACGTTGGCGCCCAGCGGAGGAGAGGCGGAGATCATCGCGTGGATGTCGACCGTGACGCGGAACAGCTATCCCACGGCCTTCACCCTGATCCCGGGGGCGACCTTCCCGACGAACGCCTATTGGCTCCAGGTCCCCCGGCTGGCGGACGTGGAGGGCGTGCGCGTGGACGTCGAGGTCAACCGCGAGGAGAACACGATCACCCTCAACGGCGCTGGCTTGACCGAGGCGACGCTCTACCTGTCCGACTCCATCGTCGACATGGACCGGCCGGTGATCGTGATCGCCAACGGCAAGCGCTACGAGGACCAGTTCGAGCGCAGCTTCCGTGTCTTCCTCGACATGCTGTACGCCGGCAAGGTGGATCCCGGTCGGGTCTTCGTGGCCTCCAAGCAGTACTTCCTCCCGTCCGTCGCCGAGTCTGACGGTTGATCGGGATCACCTCGGGCCTTGGTTACTGAGCCGCAAGGGCGCGCGGGCGTCGCCTCCGAACCCAGGGACTCTGCTGGCATGAGCCCGAGGGGCCTGCTGCTCGTCGTCGCGCTCGCGGGCGGCGCCACCATGGTGGTCGAGCTCGGCGCTGTGCGCTTGCTCGCCCCGTGGTTTGGAGCGTCCAGCAGCGTCTGGACCAACGTGATCGGGGTCGTCCTCGCCGCCCTGGCGGTGGGGTACACGGTCGGCGCGCGGTTGGCCACCGGGCCCCGTCCCCTCGCAAGGCTGAGCGTGGTCCTCATGGTCGGCGCGGCGCTCGCCGCCACCTTGCCCGGGTTGACCCCTTGGGTGGCGGGGGCCTTCATGCCGGACGGCGTCGCCCTCGCCGGGGCGTCGCGCCTCCTCGTGTGGGGAAGCCTGGCAGCGGCCCTCGTGCTCTTCCTTCCGATTGCAGCGTGCCTTGGCTGCGCTTGTCCGCTCGCGGTCGAGAGCCTCCAGCGGCAGCGTGGTGGGGCGGCGGGGCACGCGGGGGGCCACGTCCTGGCGGCCTCGACCCTGGGCAGCCTCGCGGGAACCTTCGGGACCACGCACCTCTTCGTGCCCGTCCTCGGGACGGCCTGGACCTTCCTCCTGGCGGGGCTGGTCCTCATGTGCTGCGGGCTGTTCGTCCGGTGGGCCGCCCGGAGTCTGGAGCGCGCGGAGGGCCATGGAGGCGACGCCGCGCGAGGGCTGCTGGTCCTGGCCCTCGGCACCTTCGGCGTGGGCGCGTCCCTGTCGGCGACCTCGACGTCCACGCGCAGCGGCGGAGGTGCGGAGGAGCGAGTCCTCGCCCGGGCCGAGTCCGCCTACCAGAGCCTCCGTGTAACCGAGCTGGGCGCGGGCCCACAGCGCCTCCGCAAGCTCCAGGTGAATGAGAGCCTGGACTCGTTTCAATCGGTCTGGTCCCCCGAGCTGGGCCTCCTCCCCCCGGGCTTCTACTACAACCACTTCGCCTTGCCTTACGGGTGGGCCACGAGGGAGCAGGGCGCCACCCCGGAGACGTGGGACGTCATGATCGTGGGCCTCGGGGCTGGGTCCGCGGTGCGGGTGCTCGAGGGAGTGTTGGAGCCCGCGACGCAGCTGGCGGTCACCGGGGTTGAGCTTGACCCGCGGGTCGTGGAGCTGGCGGTGGAGTACTTCCAGCTGGAGACCACCACCCCGGACCGCGTCGTGGTCGGTGGCCTGGACGGGCGGGCCGCGCTCGCGCTGGACGCCAAGGTGTACGACCAGGTCATCATGGATGCGTACGCCAACAACATGGAGATCCCACCCCACCTCGCCAGCGTCGAGGCGTTTGCGCTCGCGCATGCACGACTCCGTGAGGGCGGATGGCTGACGGTGAACGTGGGCGGTTTCGGTGTCGAGGATCCAGTCGTGCAGGGCATCGCCGGCGCCGTGGCGGCCGCGTTTCAGTCCGAGGTCTCGGTGGCCAGGGTGCCCTTCGCTCGCAACCTCACCCTGCACGCACGCAAGGGGGGCGACGTCCCGCAACCGGGGACCCGTGCGTTTGGGTCCCTCGGCGCCCCGCTGGTGGGGGGGCTGGGCGTGCTCTTGCCGACGCTCCAGCTGGATGGGGCCTGGCGCGTGGTCGAACCCGTGGACCCCGCATCGGTCCTGCGGGATCAACGCTCGAACATGGAGGCGCTCCAGGCGCGCTCCATCGCCACGGCGGAGGGGCGCCTGCAAGCCCTTGATGGGCGGGGCACCCTCCGGGTGCGCAGGGTCGCCGCCACGCCGTCGGAGGCGGACCTGGACCTCATGGCGGCCTCGCGGGAGCTGGCAGCGGCCGGTGACCTCGCGGGTGCGGCTCAGGCAGCCAAGGAGGTCCAGGACCCCGTCGCTGGGGCCGCGCTCACGGCCTACCTCACCTGGGCTGCGGGGGATCCCCAGGCAGCGATCGAGGAGGTGGAGCGCTCGATGGCCGAGGCGGGGGCGGACTCGGAGCTCCTCAGCTTGGTCGTGGACCTCGCCCTCGTGGTGGGCGCCGACGGCCTCGCCAGAGCAAGGCTCGTGGACCTTGAGGCGGCCGCCGGGTTCGAGGCGCCCTCTCCGGAGCTCGCCACGCAGATCGCCTCGCGGCGCTCCGCCGTCGAGGTCGCGACGCTGCGGCGGGCGCGAGCCGCGGGGGCTCTGACCCGGGCGAGGGGCACCGTGGCGGCAGTGGCGCTGATGATCGTGGGGTCTCTGCTTGGGCTCTGGATGCGGCTGCGGCGGGCCGGGGCAGCGGGAGCAGGGCTCCCATCCCCGCACCGAGTCGCGGTCTGAGACGGCGTCATATCGCCGCGCTCCTGCGGCGCTGAAGCCCGTTATCCTTCTCCGGTGTCCGATTGGGGCGGAACCCACGCACACGTCGCCTCGTCCTGACGGGGGTCGACCACCCTCAGTTTCATCTTTCATCTAGCTACGCCCTCCATGAACGCCTCCGCGATCTACTCCGGCGCCCTCGCGCTCCTCGCCCTCGCCGGGACCTCGTCCGCACAAATCGGCAACTCCTACTGCGCGGCGAACTCCAACTCCACCGGCGGGCCGTCCGTGATCTCTGCAACAGGCAGCACGGACGTGGCGCTGAACGATGTGACCCTGGCCTGCAGCGCGCTGCCGCTGAACGCCTTCGGGTACTTCGTGACCAGTCAGACGCAGGCGTTCATCCCCGGGCCCGGGGGCTCCTCCGGGAACCTCTGCATCGGCGGCAACATCGGGCGCTACGCGGGGAACATCGTCTCCTCCGGCGCGACGGGTTCGGTGAGCCTCACGGTGAACGTGGCGGCCCTCCCCGCGCCCACTGGGAACTACGCCGCCCTGCCTGGGGACACGGTCAACTTCCAGTTCTGGCACCGGGACGCGGTGGGCGGTTCCGTCACCTCCAACTTCAGCCCCGGGCTGGAGATCACCTTCGACAGCGCTGGGCCGACCTTCTCCCAGGACGTCTGGCCGCTCCTGTCGCAGCCGAACATCAACGCCCCCGAGTGCATCATTTGCCACGGGAGCTTCGGCGGCCTCAACCTCGGTTCCACGCCGGCTTCGGCCTACGCGGCGCTGGTCAACGTTGCCTCCAGCAGCTTCAACTGCCAGGGGAGCATCTACGTGGTCCCCGGAGACTTCCAGAACAGCCTCCTGTACGACAAGCTCGCCTCACCCACGCCCTCGTGTGGCAGCCAGATGCCCTTTGGCGGGACCTTCTCCGGTGACGTCAACGTGATCCGAGACTGGATCGCGGCCGGCGCCAACTTCTGATCGACCTCGCGGCCTCCTGGCCGCTCACAGCACGTCGAGCACTCCGCCGCCGTTCCTCGCATCCGTGAGGGACGGCGGCGCGGCATTCCAGACCACATCGAGCGCGAGGCGGGTGTTCCAAGGGAGGGGCTCGCGGGCGCAGAGATTGCCGAGGGCAGAGGCGGCGAAGGCCCGGCTCGTGTCGTCGATGCGCTTGCTGCCCAGCCGGGGCTCGGTCAGGACGAAGAGCATGGCAGAGGCGGACTCGGGCGCCGTGCTCCACTCAAACGCCTGCACCGCCGCCACCCGCTCCGGGATGAAGGTGGCGTGGACCAACCGGTCCACCAGGAGGGGCCCGAGCAGGGGGTCCCCGCTGAGGGCCAGGGCCGTGGCGAAGTCCCGGGTCAGGTAGGGTCGGTAGAGTGGACGCCGGAGCTCCTCCCGGATCAGCGCCAGGCCCGCCTCGTCGCCCAGCATGGCGACCGCGATCGCGCGCGCGCCGCGGTCCTGGAAGTCGCCCTGGGTCAGCCCGGCCCGCAGGGATGGCGCAAGGGAGCGCTCACCCGTCAGCCCGAGCGCGACCGCCGCGGCGGTGGCCGGGGAGGGGGAGCCGGCGGTGGCCCGCCGGGCCAGAAACGCCCGGGTGCCCAGGGCTGGAGCTCGACCGAGAGCCTGGCCACGGTCCTCCGCGACGCCAAGGGCGAGGAGCGCGGGCGCCTGCTGGGCGGTGGAGCCGTCGATCGCGAGCCGCGTCAGCAGCTGCCGCAGGGTGCGCGCGGTCTGACCCCGTTCCGTGGAGGCCCTCCCGCAGATGCGCGCGAGGGCCACCATGGAGAACATCGCCTCGGT
>JAQWJQ010000197.1 GCA_029248265.1 Planctomycetota bacterium | reverse complement strand
TCTCGCTGGTCGTCCCAGGAGGGACCGTCTAGCTGGTACGGCGTGTACATCACGAAGCACGACATGACGTGCTTTCCAGAGGGTGACATGTCCGGATCGACGGTGGATTGGATGCAGCAGTCGATGAACGGTCGCCGGCTGAAGGCTCCGCCCTTGGCCTCCTCGAAGGCCTGGTGCAGGTAGTCGATGGACGGGCCCAGGTTGATGAAGCCGAGGAAGGGGTCGTCCCGGCCCTCGAGGCCGGGGAACGTGGGGAGCGCTGAGAGGGCGAAGTTCACCTTGGAGGCGCTGCCCTGGTACTTGTACCCCTCGAGGTGCTGGATCAGGTCGACGGGCATGTCGGCGGCGTCCACCAGTCGTGTGAAGGTCTGCTTGGGGTCCAGGGCGCTGACGATGACCGGGGCGTCGATCCTCTCCCCGCCTTGGAGTTCAACGCCGAGGGCCACGCCGTCCTCGTGGAGCACGCGCTCCACCCGGGCCTCGGTGCGGGTCGTTCCACCGAAGGACTCGTAGGCGCGGGCCAAGACCTGGGTGAAGCCGCCGTTGCCACCCTTGTGGAACCCCCAGGCGCCAGGCGAGCCGTCGTACTCACCCATCTTGTGGAAGAGCCAGATGAGGCCGGACTCCCGATCTCTCGGGCTGACCATGCTTCCGATGATGCCGCTCGAGGCGTAGAGCGACTTCACGAGTTCGTGCTCGAAGTAATCGCCGAGGATCTCGGCCGCGCTCTCGGAGGCGAACCGCTCGCCGAGGGCCCTCACCTCGGGGTCAAGTCCGGCCATGAAGGCGCGCAGCTCATCCATGGCCTCACGGTCGACCGGGTCGTCACTGCGTGAGTTCGGTGGGATGCGATCCATCCAGGGTTTGAGGGCCACACACAGGCGCGCGATGAGGTGGTCGAGGTCGCGGGCAGCCTCGGCGTCCTCCGCAGAGAAGCGAGCGATCTCGTGGTAGTTCGCGTCCGCGTCCGGCCCGAGGAGGAGGTACTCGCCGTTCAGCCCCGGTTGAAATGTGCTGGTCAGCGGGAGGACCATCAGCCCGTGCCTGACCAGGTCGAGGTCCGCCACGATCTGCGGGCGAAGGAGGCTGATCGCGTAGGAGAACGTCGTGAATTGAAAGCCGGGCAGGAGCTCCTCGGTGATGGCGGCGCCGCCGACCATGGGCCTCTGCTCCAGGAGCAAGGTCCTCTTGCCCGCGCGCGCGAGGTAGCCAGCGTGCACCAGGCCGTTGTGTCCCGCGCCGATGACGATCGCGTCGTACTGGGGAGGGTCGCTCATGCGCCTTGGTCCTCTTCGGCGCTGGAGGTCTTGCGCGCAGGGTTGAAGAACGCTGCCCGCTGAACCCGGGCCAGGACGTTGTGGGGGCGGCGGATCACGGTCAACTCGAGGTCGACCTCGGTGCCGCTCACGGCGAGGTCCATGGGGACCTTCGCGATCGCGAGGGGGCGCCTCAGGAGGGACGAGTAGTGGAAGCTGGTGGCGTAGCCCGCGTGGTCCCAGGGCGTGTCATTTCGACGGTAGAGGCTCATGGTGGTCTCGGCGTAGACCTCATGGCGGGGGGCCAGAATGCCCGCGGCGTCGTGCACGCGCTCATAGTCGTGGACGTCCACCGCCAACCCGAGCGTCGTCCATCGGGAGCTCCCCCGCTCCAGCTCTCGCTCGATGCTCGCGCGGCCCTCGAAGGCTCGGTCGCCCTTCTCGAGCCCCCTCAGCATCCATCCCCACCCGAGCTCTGTCGGGGTCTCGCGCTGGGCGTCGACCCAGGCGTGGCGGGCGGAATGAAAGTCGACGTCCATCAACAGGAGGCCGGCCTCGACCCGCGCCATCTTCAGCGCGGTGGTGCCCATCAACGTGAGGTTGTCCCCACGGCCGGCTTCGAGGAGGGCGTCGAGCACCGCGAGCGCCCCGGCTCTGGGGATCCAGATCTCGTAGCCGAGGTCGCCGGTATACCCCGTGCGGGAAAGGACGACCTCGTGACCCTCGATCACGCAGCGCGTGGCGCCGAAGTATCGGAGGCCCCTGGCGGCGCCGGTGAGCCGGGAGAGAATGCGCCTGGACAGTGGACCCTGCAGGGCGAGGATCCCGTGGTCTGTGGAGATGTCCTGGACGGTCTCTCGCTCCACCCCGAGGCGGCTGGCGATGCCCCGGAAGTGTCGGAGCGCGGGTTCGGCGGCGGTCAGGAGGAAGTCATCCTTGGCCAGCCGGAGGATCACACCATCTTGCAGGACGAAGCCGTTCTGATCGCACCAGCAGGTGTACTGCGCGCGACCCGCCGCGACGGCGCTGATGTCCCGGACCATCGCCTGGCGCAGGACAGCCTCGGCGCCCGGTCCGCTGAAGCGATACTTGAAGAGGGGGGACGTGTCGAGCAGCGCCGCGGAGTTGCGAATCGCGTAGTACTCGCTCGTGACAGAGTGCTGATAGGCGGGCGCGACGAGGTGCCCGGCCCAGTGCTTCCAGATGCCGGTGCGGTTGGCGGCGGAGAGTCTGGAGTGAAAGGGTGTCTTCTGGGGCATGTGGGCTCTGCGCGTGGCCCAGCCACAGGCCCCGCGTGCCCTAGTCCACCAAACCGAGGCGGCCTACTGCAAGAGCCTGGGGTCCCTGAACATGGCCGCCCGGGTCCTGGGGTCCGAGCGCTCACGCGGCTCAGGCGGAGTGCTTGCGGTCCGCGCGGGCCTGGACTTGCTCACGATGAATCCACGCGCGGAGTTGGCGCTCAAGCTCCACCGCCCCCTTCGCGATGGGCCACTCGAAGACGATCCCGCAGTTTGTCCTGGGTCCCTCGAGGCGCCGTTGAACGATGCGGGCAGGGAGGACCTGTACCCACTCAGGGCTGAGCCTGAGCTCGATCTCGACCAGGACGGTCTCGGCGAGCGCGGCTTCGTCTCGTGGGCTGAGGAGGGCCGCTGCCCCGGAGATGGAGAGGTTCTTCAAGATCACGGGCGTCCACTCCTGATGGGGGGCCCTGACGCGGGCCCCAGCCTCCGGGTGACGCGCGGTCTCGAGTCGAAAGTCGTTCCGAAGGCCATCGGCCTGGAGGACCTTGCGCGAGATTTCAGGCGGCACCTGAATGACGTAGGCGCGAGAGGCGTCCATCTCTCGCCGTTCGATCACGCGCCCGGGCGCCTCGACGCCCTCGATCGAGCCGTTGGAGCAGAAGCGCAGGGTGACCGCGTCGGTGATGGCGAAGGTGGGCAGCACGGGGCCTTCAAAGCGAACGTGGACCTGCGCGAACGAGGCGTCCACCACGCAGCCCGCGATCTCTGCAGCGCCCTCCGTGGAGACGAGGACGGTGGGCGCGTTCTTCTCGGTGAAGCTGTGGGGCATGGTGAGGCACGGTTGGAGGTGAGCCCCTCCTATCGTCACGCTCGCACCCTGGACTTGTGGGGCCCCTGCCGTGGAGGAGCCGCCGTCGTCTGCGCGCCGGGTTTCAGTCTCTGATCGAGGCGCCGCTCCGCCGTCAGGGGCAGAAGAGGACGTTCACCGCGTTGGTGAAGTTCGAGTTCGCGCCGTCACGGAACCAGAACTGGAAGTTCATGAACGGTGAGTTCTGCAGGTTCAGCGCCGGCGGCGCGAGCAGCGGATCCATGACGTAGGTCGCGGTCCCGGTGGCGTCACTCTGAGCCACCTGGCGGCTGATCCTGAAGATCGGGTTCGCTAGGCAGACGTAGCCGCTCGCCACCGGGAGGCGGCGCTGGGCGCGGGAGGCAATCATGAAGCCGAAGGTGCCGGGGGGGAGCTTGCTCACCCTGACGCTCAGGTCCTCGGCCTCGAGGTGGAAGCGGCCCATCAGCTCCATCTCGGCGTAGTTGCCGGCTGCGTTCTGTGTGGAGCTGCAGAACGGATACTGGACGTGTCGGCAGTGGCTCCGCTCGACCTCGGGTCGAAACATGGCCCGACTCTGGATGAGCACTTTGCCAAGCTCGCCAAAGCAGGCGGTGGCGTTGAAGGGCGCCGGTCCGGGGCCAGCGGACGCAGCGATGGGGCCGTCTCTCCCGAAGAGAGCCCAGTTTGTGGTCGGCAAGCTCGGGATGGTGCCGGCGGTCGCTTGGGCGCGTCCAGCCTCGTAGGCCTGCACGTAGACGACGAGGTCGCCCCCCACGTCATAGGTGACGACCACATGGGTGAGCTCCGTGGTCCAGGTCGCCGGGAGGTCCACGGTCACCGTGGTCGCTTGGCCGGTCTGGCCGCTCCTGACGCGGACGCGGAGGTCATCCGCCCGACCGGGGGAGGGGTCGTCCCCGAGCTCTCCGCCGTCTCCGATGGTGATCGAGAGGCCTTCCGCTGGGCCTCCGGCGTCGAGCAAGACCAGCTCGGTGGAGGGCAAGGTCTCCAGGCTCCGGGTCCAGAGGCCGACGCTGAACCCGTTCATGGCCTCGACGGGGAGCCCGCTTCGCTCCAGCCGGAGGGACGGGCTCGGGGTCTCCGCCCGCAGCACGATAGGCGTCTGGTCGCCAGGTCCGGGGCCAGTGCGGGGCACCACCTCGAAGGCAACCGATGGATCCGCGTCCACGACTCGCCACGAGGGGGACGGATGCTGCGTGGACGTCCACTCTTGCCCGTCCACGAGGAAGCCAGATGACTGGAGTCCGACGTTGGGCGCCCAGTTGCCGATGAAGGTCGAGCGAGCCTCTGGGGGGCGCGAGTTGGCGGAGACGTCGGCCTCGAAGGCGTCGAGTTCCGCCTGCAAGGAGGCCACCACCGATGGGAACTGCAGGGCAAGGTCGGTGGATTCCGACGGGTCGATGGCGAGGTCGTAGAGCGCGCCGTTGCGGAGCTTCCATTGCTCAGAGCGGACCGCATCGAGGCTCGCCCCCGGTCCCCAGAAGAGCGGCCGGGTTGCGGGAGGGGCGCCGCCTGTCATCGTGGAGAAGAGGCTGACCCCGTCGAAGCTGACCGCCGGAGGGACGGTGACGTTGGTGACCTCGAGGATTGTGGGCGCGAGATCAACGTCAGCGCCGAGGGCGGTCAGCGTCAGGCCTGCCGGGATGACGCCGGGCCAGGAGGCGATGCACGGCACGCGAATCCCGCCCTCCAAGGTGCTCCCCTTGCTGCCTCGGAGCCCGCCGGTTGAGCCAGCCTGGTAGGTGTTGGCGCCGCCCGCTGGACCGTTGTCCGAGAGGAAAATCAACAGGGTCTGATCTTCGAGGTCCAGGCCGCGGAGGAGGTCGATCACCTGGCCCGCGCTGTCATCGAGTTCCTCAACGGCGTCGCCGTACTCGCGGCCATCAGCGCTGACGCCGTCGAACGCTGGGCTCGAGACGGCAGGCAGGTGGGGGGTGGAGTAGGAGAGGATAGCCAGGAAGGGGGTCTCGTCGCCCTCCGCCTCCGCGATGAACTCCAGCGTCCGCTCGGTGAAGCGTGCGGTGCTCATGCGCGCGTCCGGATTCCACTCCCACTCTGTCGCCTCGGAGTCAACGTACGCATTGGGCCGGGCCAGGTGGCCCCAGGGCGTCGTGAGATAATGGGAGAAGCCTTGCCCGCCCGGAAGTTGGGACGGGGAGTCACCGAGGTGCCACTTCCCGAAGTAGCCCGTGCGGTAACCAGCGCCCTGCATCAGCTCGGCGAAGGTGGTCTCGCTGGAGCTAAGCCCGTACTCGCTCCACTGCGAGAGCGCGGAGAAGATCCCCACGCGCTGAGGAGTGAGGCCGGTCAGGAGCGCCGCACGGGTCGGTGAGCATCGAGGCCTGACGTAGAAGGAGGTGAGCCGGGCGCCGCCGGCTGCGAGGGCGTCGAGGCGCGGGGTCTCGATCAAGGCGGCCCCGTAGGAGCTGAGGTCTCCGTAGCCCAGGTCGTCGGCGAGGAGAATCACGACGTTGGGCTGTTGTCCCTCGCCGGAGTGTGCTGCCGCCGAGGTCGGCGGGGTCAGCGTCGCCGCCACCGAAGCGAGGAGCAAGGTGCAGAAGGGAGACGTCACAGCGAGCATGGAAGCATGTTAGCGCCGGGCTTCGCTCCGCGCGGCACGGCGCGTACTTCGCGCCCTCAAACACGCGCTATGTGTCAGTGTGTTGTCCAAGTCGTGGCCCTGGACCTCAGAAGATCCCACTTAGGGACAGAACTCGCGTGGCCTCGTTCGCGCGCGGCGGGCGTGGAGGAGGTGGGCGTCCACGTGGAGCAGCAGCGCGGCGGCGATCAAGGCGAAGCCTCCGGGCGCGAAGTCCACGGTGACGAGGTCCTCCAGCTTGGAGACCACGATCACGAGGGCGAGGCCGAGAACGTCCGTCATGGTCCAACGGCGGAGCCCACGCTCCAGGCGGAGGAGGCGCTCGCTGGGACCTCGCCTGCTCCAGTGCCCTAACCCGGACGCGGCGGCGCGTGCCATGGGGATCAGGATGACGAACACTCCAAGCCCCCCTGCGAGCCAGAGCTCGCCCCCGGTCAGGCGCTGCCAGGTCGCCGTGAAGAGGGAGAAGTCGTTGCTGAGTAACGAGGTCTTGCTGAGGCGGATCATGAGCAGGCTGGTCGACGCCATGAGGGAGAGCGTCGCGGCGAGGTGGACCGCGCGACCCAGCGCAGGAGGTCCGGCGCGGGGGCGCTGCCTTGGCGGTCGTCGCGCACCCGGGAGGGCCCGAGCCAGGGTGCGCGTTGCGAGGATGCCGGCGACCATGGCCAACATGAAGAGGTGAATCCCTCCTCGAGTCTCGCTGCGCGTGACACCGAATTGCACGGCGCACACGAAGAGCCCGACCACCCAGAAGTCGAGAGTCGACCACTTCCCCGCGTCATGCAGGCGTCGGAGGATGGCGGCCCCGCGAGGCCTTGTGGTGCCATGCATCAGGGTGGCTCCGGCGACGCAAAGCTTGAAGAGCGGCAGGGCGATGGAGAACGCGAAGACCACGACGCTGAGGAGCGGGGTCCCGTCTTGCCAGAGGGCTGAGATACCGCCGAGGATCGAGTAGACCTCCTCGGGGTATCCGAGGGTCTGGTACCAGATGGTTGGCTGGGTGAGCGCGATGCCCATGCCGAGGGCGCTCGCCAGGAGCCACGCGGTCCCGATCACGCGTGTGCGGCGACGAAGGCGGACGCCTGTTGGGCCGCCGGGGGCCACCCTGTCAGCGCGCTGGACGACCCGCGGTTCGGGGTGCGGTGAGTCGGCCGACCCGTCTGCCGTGTGGCCCCTTGGGGACGCGAGGTGGCCCGGGGTATGGGGCGGGTGGTACGGCATCAAGGGGGCGGGACGGGGGCGCCACTGGAGCGGCTCAGGACGCCAACGGAGAAGACCCATGGGGCCTAGGCCCCGCCGTGGTGCCACGGGGACGGTGCGGCGCCCGGCGCTCTGGCGCCGGGCCCGCGGCCGCCCCTCGGGCCTCAAGGGGAGAGCGCAGAGGGTCGGTGGGACGTGCTAGGCAGGCGGACTGTCCACAGGGACATGCTCGCCAACGTCCTCGCCGGGCATCAGGCGGTAAGTGCCCTGCCGTGGCTCAACGAGCTCATCTTCGAACAGCTCCTGGTCGATCTTGGCGCCGGGTTGGCTGGCGACCTCGATCAGGTTCCCGTGGGGGTCTCGGACGAACATCTGCATCTTGCCTCCGGGGAGGGCGCGGACGCGGCCCCATGGCTTCGTGTCGATGGCGCCGGCGGCCTTCGCCCGCCGGAAGACACCCTCGAAGTCGGGAACCTCGAGGCAGAAGTGCCCACGGAACGCCCGAGCATCCTCCAGGACATTCATGTGGATCTGCTGCCGGTCGTTGATGCGGAAGAACTGGGAAACCATCCCCTGCTCAGGGGTGGGATCCAAGGGCAGCCCGAGCACGTCCCGATAGAAGGGCACCGCGGTCTCGAGGCCATCCACGTTCACGTTGATGTGGTGGATGTGGGCGTCGCGTTCACTCATCGGGCTCACGGTCAGCCCTTGATGAGCGGCAGCAACGTCTCGGAGGCACGCTCGTAGAGCATGGTGTAGTACTCCTCCGAGAGGAGGCTCGAGCCATGGTCCTCGATGAACTTCAGCTGCTCGGGGGAGATGTCGACGGGGTTCTTCTCCACCTGGTTGGTCCACGGAGAGACGGGGGTGCGGTCGATCGGAGCGACCGCCTCCATGGTGAGGGCGCCCTCGTAGCCCACCTCATCCAGGGTCTTGACGAAGGAGGCCCAGTCGATGGACCCCATTCCCGGCGCGAGACGGTTGTTCTCGGCGACGTGCACGTCGACCAGGCGTGAGCTGGAGGCGCGGATCGCGGCGAGCATGTCCTTCTCCTCGATGTTCATGTGGAAGACGTCCAGGCACACACCACAGTTCGGGCCGACGGCTTCTGCAAGGGCCATGGCCTGGTCGGCTCGGTTGAGGAAGTAGGTCTCGAAGCGATTGAGGGGCTCGAGGGCGAGGCGGACGCCTCGGTCCTCAGCCAGCTCGTAGACCTCTTGGAGGCCCGCGACCACCCATCCCCATTCCTCCTCAGGGGTGGCGTCGGGGGCGACCTTGCCTACGGTGGCGGGGACGACGGTGAGCTCGTGGCCTTCTAACTGGTGGACCATCTCCACGAGCGAGCGCATGTACTCCACAGTCGCGGCGCGCTGGGCGGGGTCCTTGGCCGCGAGGTTGCGGTCACCGAGGGTGAGGGTGACGGCTCCCCAGCAGCGGATGCCGTATTGCTTGAGCAGCGGGAGGCACTCCGCAGGGGGGTATTGCCCCGGTTCGCCGCTGATTTCAATGCTCTCGAAGCCAAGGCGCTTGATTCTCTTGAGGGTGACCTCGAGGGGCTCAGCGCGCATCCAGTTGTGGGTGGAAAGGTGCATGCCCTGATTCTAGGGTCACGGACGCTTCTTGACGGGCCCACCTCGCCCGAAGGTGAAGCGCCTTGCAATCAAGGCTGCCCGTGGACGCACGGGCGAACGGCTTTCATTCACGAGATCATGCAGTTGAATTCCAAGAAGGAGAGCGCGCCTCGAGGCGTGCTCGCTCGTCGACTTACCGTCGCCACCGTGTTGATCGGGTCCTTGTTGGGGGGCTATGCCGCCGGACCACTGCTGCTTGGTGGCGCCTCGCCGGACGAGCGTCAGGCGATCGAGAAGGACTGGGCGGCGCTCGTTACGGCTGCCGCGTCCGGGACCGAGGAGGGTGGACCTGAATGGGAGGGGTCGGCGCTGCAGCGGGCGATGCAAGCCTCCGAGTCGGGCGGCGCGGACGCGTTCTACGAGGCTCTCGCAGACGGAGCGTCCTGCCCGCCCTTCCTCGGGGGGGCCTCGGAGATGGTCGGCGGTTGGGCCCGCCTGAGTGCCGGGCTGGGGGAGCGGCCCCTTGATCAGGTCGTCGGACTCTTGACGTGGACGCGTCGCACGCAGCGCGGCGCGCCCAATCTGGTGACGCTGCTGTGGGCCACCGTCGTGGCAGACAGCGGTCTGGAGGCCGCCGGGGGTCTCGAGGGGGGCTCGGCGGCGCTCTCGGAGATCGGCCCGCCAGACGCCGCAGAGTTGTTCAGCGCCTTTTGCCGCGAGCAAGTGGCGCTGCATGAGGAGCTCAAGGCAACGGTGGCGAGAGACGCCGACGGCGATGACCTCGAGCTGATGCTCCTTGGTCTCAAGATGGCCGGGCTTCATGAGGCGCGGCGACTACAAGGGCTCCTTGGGGACGGGGAAGCGGTCAGCTCCCGGTCGGCGTTGGAGACCTCGGAGGCGATCCCTGTGGATGCCCCGGGTCGGTGGGCGGTCTGGCGCGCGCTCTGGCTGCTCCGCCCGGAGGAGCTCGCAGAAGCGATCTTCGTCCCCCTTCTCAGCAGTTCACTCGAAGACGGTGCTCGCTCCTGGAGGGCCCACCTCGGGCAGTGGCAGGCGGCCATCAGCGGGCGCTGATCGGGAGGAGATCCGGCCGCGCGCCCCGGTCTTGCCCCGGGGGGGGCTCTGCCCTCATGGCGGCGCCGGTGCTGCGGCGTCCCGCGGCCTCAGTTTGGCTCAACCAGAAGGGCGGGGGCTGCGCACCGCGCAGCCCCCGCCCTCGAGCCTTGGATCCTGACGCGCTCTCAGGGCGCCCAGGTGATGGCGATGCCGTTGGTCCAGTTGCCGCCAGGCGCGGGGGTGTCCCGGTGGAAGAACTGGTAGTACAGCGTCGAACCGGCCATTGCCGCGCTTTCGGGGCGGGTCATGTCCTGGAAGTCGAAGTTGTACGTCGCGCGGTTGCTCGAGGCGGCAACCACGGAGAGGCGCTGCGTTCCCGCGTTGACGCAGAAGGTCCCGCCGAGCGGCGAGGTGGTGCCGCTCCCGGCGCCGGTGGCTTGGACGAAGACTCCGAAGAAGTCGGGGATGTCCTCAGCGACGAGCACTGCGTTGTTGGTGGAGAGGAAGGGCGAGCCTTCCAGCTTCATCTTCCCTCCGGAAGCGCTCACGGAGTTGGCGGTGCCGGGGTCGCAGAAGGGGGCTTCGCCGTACAGGCACGCCGCGTTAAGGGACCCCGGGGTGTCAAGCGTCGGGCTGAAGTTGCCGATCCGGACATCCGTGGTGGCCCCACCGGCGGTGCAGCGGTAGACGTGGCCGGGAACGAAGGTCCCGTCAGGTCCGATGTTCACGGCGGTGTTGAAGGGCACGCCGAGCGTTGTGGCGTAGTACTTTTCTCCGCCAGTCGGATCCTCGACGAGGGAGATCGCGTCGATGACGACGATCCAGGGCGTGACGTCGAGCGTGCCGTCGTCATCGGTGTCCAGATCGTCACCCAGGGCGCCGGTGAAGCCCAGCGCCAGCAGGTGGGTGACGTTGTCGCTGTTCTCGAAGTTGAGCGTCGTCGTGAGGTCGGGGGTTGCACCGTTCAGAGTGAACGTGCTCTCGGCACAGAGGAAAGTGCCGTCGGCAGGGATGAAGGACCCCGCGAGGTCGGTGACCGACTCCACGACCCCGGAGCCGCCAGATCCGTCACCGATGACGATGTAAGTGAGGCCGTCGAGGTCGTCGCCCGCTTGCCCGAGGAACTCGACGTATTCGTCGTTGTCGGCGCCGCTTTGGTCGATTCTGATCTCGTTGATCAGGACGATGTTGTTGCCCTGAGCCGTGAGTTGCCTGGGGGAAATCTGCGCAGATGCAACAGAGACGAGTGCCGTGCTTGTGAGCAGTAGGGGAGAGAGTCGCATTGATTGAATTGGAGTGGAGCGCGGATCCGGGCTCGGTAATGGCAGTGCACGGGCCCCCGAGGCCACGTGCGACATCGACAGTGTGGCGTGGTCTCGGCCTTCGTGCGTAATGGACCCGTTCAGATGATGTGAGCTGTCGCATAACGGAACGGCCTCGGGGTCTTGCGGGGACCTCGGGTTTACCCCCGGGTGCGGTCTTATGGCTCACCCTGGAGAGTTCATGGCGGTGAAGCAATTGGGGGAGGGCTGAGTGGTGCAAACTCTGCTCATGGCCTCCCCCAACCTCCTCGCTGCTGCGCTCCTCCTCTCCATCGCGAGCCCTGGGCTCGCGGCAGGCCCGCAGCAGTCGCCTGGGGCCACCCAGGCGAGGCAGCGGGCGGTCCCGGGGGCGCTGGCTGCCACCGCGACTGCGAGCTCTGAAGGGGCTGCAGGGGGCGCTGCCTTGGCGGTGGACGGTGATCTGGCGACGCGCTGGGAGTCCGCCCACCAAGTCGACCCGAGCACTCTCGTGCTCGACTTCGGGGCGGCGTTTGCGCTGCTGAGGACCCGGATCCATTGGGAGGCCGCGAACGCGGCGACCTACACGCTGGATGGGTCCCTGGACGGGGTCACCTGGAGCACGATCACCTCGCGCTCCGGCGGCGTCTTCGGTGATCGCCTGGATCGGGTCCGGCTGCAGGGGGTCTATCGCTACCTGCGCATGACCGGCTTGACGCGTAGCGCAGGGAACTTCTGGGGCTACAGCATCTGGGAAATGGAGGTGATGGGCGTTCGCCCCCAGGACCTCGATGGGGATGGTGTGGACGACACCATGGACCAATGCCCCGGGACCGCTCCGGGGGTGGCTGTGGACGGCGCGGGCTGCGAGGTGGTGCTTCCGGAGACTGAGGTCACGGCAGCCGGTGGGATCCTCGTTGGGGGCGCCGACTCCTCGCTCCCGGGGCACACTCTCTACGTGTTTGACGGTGACCTCGCCCAACCGGGTCAGAGCACATGTAACGGCGGGTGCGCGACCGCTTGGCCCCCGCTGGTCCTCTCGGATGGGGTGCCCTCAGGTGTCCCAGGGCTGGGGTCCGTGTCCCGCGCGGATGGTTCGTCCCAGGTGACCTACGAGGGGCGCCCGCTCTACTTCTTCACGGGTGATGCTGCACCGGGTGATACTGCCGGCCAGGGTGTTGGGGGGCAGTGGTGGCTCGTCCCCTTCACGCAGGTCCTGACGCCGCTCTATGACGCGTCCACTTCCTTGGATCCTCCGCTGCAGGAGGACACGCCGGTAGCCCTCATCACGAGGTTCGCGGACCGCGCGCGAGATCGACACGCCAGGGAAGATCAATTCCAGCAGTACGACCACTACCTCGCGCACTACTGGGAGCATCGGACGGCCGAGGTGGAGATCGTTGACACCATCGGCAAGGGGGGCAACACGATCACGTTCAACGTGGCCACGCAGTGGCAGCTGAGCCCCCTCGAGGCGGAGCTGCGGTTCTTCTATCGCGGGTTGGGGACCGTGGCGGAGTATCACAACAACGGGGTGATGAGCCCCGTCCCGAGCCTGAACGTCCCGGGGTCGAATGTGAAGCACTACACCCGGAGCCTCAACTTCAACCAGAAGACCGGTGCGCCGCTTCAGGTGGGCGACCGACTTGAGTTCGAGCTCAGCCAGTTCCTCAGC
>JAQWJQ010000062.1 GCA_029248265.1 Planctomycetota bacterium | reverse complement strand
CTTCGGGCGACTGGCGCCCGCGTGGTTGAGCGCCTCGAAGGCCACCCCTGCGCCGAGGGACGCGTCTCCGATGACGCTGACCACATGAGGCGGGTCTTGCTCGAGCGCCATGCCCGCCGCGAGACCAGCGCCGAGGCTGATGCTCGTGCCCGCGTGCCCGGTGTGAAAGAGGTCGTACGGAGACTCGTCAGGGTGGGTGAAGCCGCAGAGCCCGTCCGTCCGCCGGAGGGTGTCGAAGCGGTCCCGACGGCCCGTGAGGATCTTGTGCGGGTAGGCCTGGTGCGAGACGTCCCACACCACCCGGTCCCGCTTGAAGTCAAAGACCCGATGCAGGGCCGTCGTCAGCTCCACCACCCCCAGGTTCGACCCGAGGTGGCCGCCGGTCCGCTGGACGCTCTCGAGCAGGAACTCCCTCACCTCCTCACAGAGTTGCGGGAGCTGCTCCCGCCCGAGGGCCTTCACGTCGGCGGGGCCGTCGATCCCGGGGAGGAGCGGCGCCGCCTCGGAGGCGTCTGAGCGGGTCTCGTCGGTGATTCCGTCCTGGTTCGTCATGTCCGGTTCCGCGGTGAGCAGGTCTCGAGTTCATAGCCTAGGCCGCACCGAGCCGTAGATGCAGCCAGCATCACGACTTCCGGCGGAGCAGCAGCTCGATGAGACCGAGTCCCAGCGGGCCGAGCCCGAGGAGATTCGCGTGGTCACGGGCCTCGGACGCACGCCGGCTGGCCTCGACCCGGGCGCCCTCGAGACCCAGAGCGGCCACCAGGGTGCCCTTGGCAGCCCCCCGATCCTTCCCTGGGGTCTTCCCAAGCGTCAGGGCGTCCCCGGTGACGTCGAGGACGTCATCGGTGGCCTGGAAGCACATCCCGAGCGACCGGCCGAATTCTCGCGCCGCCCGAACTCGGTCATCGTCAGCCCCCCCAGCCAACGCGCCCAGCTCGGCGCTCGCCCCCAGGAGCGCTGCGGTCTTGGTGCGGTGAACGTCCTGGACCGCGGCCACGTCGAGGTCCTGCCCCTCTCCCGCAAGGTCCAGCCCCTGCCCGCCCACCATGCCCGCGGGCCCGCTCGCCTGCGCGAGAGCCACCGTCATCGCTGCCGCGCTGCGGCCCGCCCCACCGGCCGCTTCGAAGGCCAGGGCCTGCAGGGCATCCCCAACGAGGACCGCCGTCGCCTCGCCGTAGACACGGTGAACCGTCGGCCGGCCGCGACGGAGGTCGTCGTCGTCCATGCAGGGGAGGTCATCGTGGACGAGGCTGTAGGTGTGAATGCACTCCACGGCGATCGCCGCGGCCTCGAGCGTGGAGGCCGCCGCACAGTCGCCGCCGATCAGGCGCACGATCGCGGGGCGCACGCGCTTGCCTCCGCCGAGCAGCGCGTACTCCACGGCACCCGACAGGGCAGCGGGGCCGAGGTCGGTCCGAGCCAAGAAGCGCTCGAGCGACGTCTCGAACCACTGCCGAGAGCCCTCCAGCCAGAGGCGAGCGTCCTCCACGTCTCCGAGCTTCGAGCTGAGTTCCAATGGGGCTCCGCGATCAGAAGGGCGTGTCCAGCCCGTCCATGCCCACCGGCCCGGAGGGAGGCGTGGCGCCGCCGCCCTCACCACCAGCGGCATCGGGGTCCCCGTCGTGGTCGATGACGCCCTCCGCCGTGAGCTCCTCGACCTGGGCACGGAAGCTCGAGAGACGCTCACGGCAGCCCTTGAGGAGCCCCACGCCTTCCTTGTAGCGCTCAAGTGACTCCTCGAGGCCGAGGCCACCCTCCTCCAGCTCCGCGACGACCTCTTCGAGGCGGCCGAGACTCTCGTCGAACATCGCCGGAGCTTCGTCCGACCCTTTGGTGCCACGCTTCGCGCTCATGGGAGCAGTGTAGTCCCCGGGGCGCGGAAGTCTCCCTCGGCGCCGTCGAACCCGGCGAGGACCGCCGCCCGAGCCAGCTCCGACGCGCCGGCGCTGTCCAGCACCTCGGCAAGCCTGAGCCTCGACGTCTCCGGACGGAGCATGAGGGGAACGCCCAGCAAGCCCCCCCAGTACGGTTGCAGCACAGACGAGCGGTAGACGCGCCTCCCGAGGCCGCGAAGGAACGGCACCTCCCACTTCGTCCCTGCGGCCTGCTCGAGTTCGACCGAGACGAAGCCCGGGTAGCTGACCCACCCGCTGCCGTAGCGACCGAGCGCCTCGGCCAGGGTCGGGGTCAGGTCCGCGGTCCCCAGGGCCCCCCGCACGTCACCACCATGATCACGGTACACCGCAGGCCCAAGCCCGAGAGAGACCGAATCACGGGCGTGGCCCTCCCCCAACTCGACGGCGAGCGCCTCGAGGAGCTCGACCGCGGTGGCGCCCACTGCGTGCTGGGCCGCCGCCGCCGCGAGCTCCGAGGTGAGGAGGTTCCTGCGGGGCTCCTCGAGCTGGCCAAGCCTGGCCACCGACCGCGCCGCGCGCACGGCCGGGTCAAGGACGCTGGGGTTCTCCAGGCGCGGGGCGAGCTTGACGAAGGCGCCGCGCAATTCCACGCCGCTGGTCTGCCTCAGGACGCCGAGGTTCGCCCGGGCGCTTCCGAGGTCGCCAGCGGAGATGTTCTTCGTGGCGTGCACGGCGCCGAGAGCGAGCAACCCGGCCGACGCGAGGCGCGCCACCTGGTGCGTCGCCCCGTCGCTGAGCCCGATGCGAAGGGCCGGACCGGCCGCCATCGCCACGAGGAGGAGCCCGCCAAAGACCAGGGGGGCGAAACGAACCAGCTGGATCCAGTGCCCCTCTGCTGAGGCGGGGGGCACCATCCCGGACACCGCCGCCAAGACCAGCCAGAGCCCGCAGAACCCGGACACAAGCCCGAGCGCACGCGCTCGCTCAGGCCCTGGCGGCACCGCGAGCAGCCCCGCCACGGAGCTGACGATTCCAAGACCGACCCCGACGCGTGCCGCTGTTGAGCTCAACCCGACTCGCAGGGCGCCGAACAGCCGCGTGGTGCCGCCCTCCTCGCCGACCTCGGCGCCGTGAATGTCCACCACCTCGATCCCGACAGAGAGTGCCATCCAGAGGAGCGGGAGGAGCCCCACCACCGTGGAGACCATGAGCGCCGGAGAGAAAATGCGTCGCCACCCGGAGCGGGCGAGCAGGGCGATCACGGCCAGGACCGCGAGGGGCACCTGGTAGCTGAAGTAGGAGCCGAACCCTGCGGCGAGCCCGAGGCCGACCAGCAGGCTCCGGGCGGGGCGCTCATCCGCGGGCGTCGCGGCGACCCGCAGGCCGAGGTCAAAGATCACCGCGATCCACAACAGACTCTCGAAGTGAATGCCGACGTGGAGCAGTGACTCCCGCTGGAAGTGGGCGGGGCCGAAGATCAGGAGCGCCCCCGCGAGCGCTGCGGCGCCCCTGCCGGCGTGGCGCCCCACGAAGCCCACCGTCGCCGTGAGCAGCAAGAGGCCCCAGGTGATCGCCGCCGCCTTGTGGGCCAGGACGCACGGGCCGAGCAGCCAGAAGAAGGGGAGCTTGAACCAGCTCGCCACGAAGCCGCCCCCCTCGTAGGGATGGTACGGCCACCTGAAGAGGGGGACCCCGCTGCCCCCGAGCAGCCCGAGGGACACCGTCCCCTTCTCCAACTCCTCCCCGTAGAAGAACACGTCCCCGAGCGCGAGCACCATCAGGGCCCGAACGCCCAGATAGGCCAGGAGGAGGACAACGAGGATGCGAACCATGCTCCCGAGCCTACGGAATCGGCCCCGCCCGTTCCCGTCGCTACCATCCACTCCGCGTGCCCGAGCCCATCCACCCCGTCCAGGTCCCCAGCCGGCCCCCCAGCCGGCCCCCGACCCCGCCCCCCCGCGGCGGCTCCCCCTGGCCGTGGCTCCTGGGCCTGCTCCTGGTCACGCTGGCAGCCTGGGGCCCCGCGTCGATCCCGACCACGGTCGGCCCCTCGTACGACGACCGGGAGGCCGTCGTCGGGAATCCGGTGGTGGACGGATCCCTGCCCGCGCGCTCGGCATTCCAGCGCGACTACTGGCACCACATCGAGGACGCCGGCCACTACCGCCCGCTGGCCGCCCTCCTGCTGCGCTGGGATCGCAGCGCCAGCCCGGAGGGACGAGGCACCGAGCCGGACTGGATCCGCTTTCGACGCACCAACGTGGTCCTCCACGCCCTGATCGTGCTGCTTGCCGGCGCCGCGTTGATCCGGCTCGATCGGTCCCATGGCCTCCCGCTTCCCTGGCTCGGCCTCGGCCTCTTCGCCTTACATCCCGCCGCCGCGGACGTGGTGGCCTGGATCTCCGGCCGCACCTCACTCGTCTCCGCCATGGGCGCCGCCATCGGGCTCCTCGGCGCGGCCTCCCTCTCGCCCACCAGCCGGGGCCGCGGCCTGCGCGGTGCTGCCGTCGCCTTCGCGGCCTGCCTCATTGCGCTCCTCGGCAAGGAGGACGGCGTGGTGCTGATCCCGCTCCTTCCCCTCCTCTTGGCGCGCTGCTCGGGACGCCGAGCAGCCATCGGCGGGGTCCTCGGCGGCGCCGCAGCGCTCCTCGCCGTGGCCGCCCTCAGGCAGCATGCCCTCGGCTCCCCCATCCCCTCGTCTCCCACCGCCCCGCTGGCTGCCCTGCCCCTCCTCGAGAGGCTCCCGCTCGGGCTCGCCGCGTGGTGGTCTGGGGCCTGCGAGTTCCTCTCCCCGTGGCGGGCGTGGCCGCCGTCGATTCACCTCGCTGATCTGGAGGCGCGCCCCGGCCCCTGGCTCCGCGCCGCGGCCCTGCTCGCCGCTGGCTTCGCCGCCGCGGTGACGCTTGCCGTCCGCGGCTCGGCGCGGACCGGGCCCGCGGGCGCCGCGGCCTGCGCCGGCCTTGTGAGCCTGGGGGCGGTGGCCCTCGCGCTCCTCCCGCTGGTGCAGATCGTTCCAGCCGGCGAACTCTTCGCACCGCGCTTCCTCTACCAGCCCATGCTCCTCGGCTGCTACGCGTCGTCGGCGCTGCTCGAGGCAGGCCTCTGCCGCCTCCCCTCGACGTGGCTCCGGGCGGCGGCGCGCCTGGCGATCCTCGGCGTCTGCGTCGCCTCGATCCCTGACGCGGCCTCGACCTATGACAGCCGCGCCTCCTTCTGGCGCGCCCACCTGCCCGCCCACGAGGAGGACCCTCGGGTGTGGAACGACCTCGGCAACGCCGCGCGCGAGAGCGGGGACCTCCTCGCCGCCCGCGCGGCCTTCGAGCACGCGATCGAGCTCGACCCGGACTACAGCCGCCCCCGGACGAACCTGGGCACCCTTGCCCTCTCGGAGGGGGACCTCCTCGAGGCCGAACTTCAGCTGAGGGCCGCCGTGGCCGCGGGTCCCAACAACCCCGTGGCGCGGGCCAACCTCGGTAACGTCCTCCTGCGCGCAGGGGCCCACGAAGAGGCCGCAGCAGAGTACCGGCGCGCCGTCGGGCTCGCGCCCGGGCGCGGGGCCTTCCACCGGGGTCTCGGCCGCTCGCTCCTCGAGTCAGGAGACTCCGCTGGCGCGTGCGCCGCCCTCGAACAAGCGTTGGCTCTCGACCCCGGGGACGACCGCGCCAGAGCAGCCCTCGAGCAGGCGAGGAGCCGGCGATGAGCTCCAGGGCGGGTCAAGCGCCGAATCGATGCGGGTTCTCCTTGTCGCCGTCCCGCCGGGGGCCTACATCTCTGCCCATGAGCCGTCCCAAGCAACAAAGAGGCGCCGTCATCGCGGCGCTCTCACTCTGGGTCGGCCTCTCTGCGGCGGGGTGCGACGGAGCCTCAGCCTATGCCGACCGTTCAGGCGAGGAGATCTACACACGGCTGTGCGCTCACTGCCACGGCGACTCGGGACGCGCGCTCCAGGGCCGGGGCGGCACTTACCTGGGGAAGCGGAAGTACTGGACCCGCGAGAGCCTCCTGGAGTACCTCGACGACCCGCAGGCCTACAAGCGCAAGGCCCCGCATCTGTCGAAGTCCAAGTACATGCCGCCCATCAACCGCAACGTCCCCGAGGCCGCGCGCCTGCGGGTCGCGGATCACGTGCTCGGGCTTATGGACACGCTCGAGGCGGCCCGCCGCTGAGCCCCTCCTCGGGGACCCAGCGCGAGGCTCATCCGCGCGCCTGCTCGTCCACGTAGGCGAGCGAGACGAAGGGCCCGTTCAGGAAGGTCTCGGTCGGCACCTGGGACTGCAGCAAGGCGCCCTTGTGCCCGCCAGCGAGCACGATCCGCAGGACCTCCGCGATCCCCGCCGCGGTGGTGGACTGGATGGCCCGCAGGCGTCGACCGCCGACCTCGATGCTCGGGCAGAAGAGGGCGGCTCGCTCCGCGCGCAGCGCCCCGTCCTTGTCACGTCCCTCGACGGAGGCATAAACCACGACGAGGTCATCCTCGACGTGTGGGATCTGGGCCTCCATCGCCTCCTGCAGGCGAGCGGGCCGGTCGTCCCCGTCCGGAATCGCCGCGAGCACGCCCTCGACCCACTCGTAGTGACCGGGGTGGCGCAGGGTCTTGTAGTCCAGGTCTCGGACCTTCCCCGCCAGGGCCTCGGGCAGGTCCGCCGCGCCGCCGGAGGTCAGCGCCTCCTCGAAGGGGAAGCCGTGCAACAGGACCGTCTTGCACTCGGTCAGCGACGGCAACTCCACCGTCTTGAAGTCACGGACCGCGATGGCGTCCTTGACGTACTCCGTCGCGACACCGACAGGGCTCCACGTCCAGCCATAGAAGTGGGGCTCGGTCGCGTGTCGGGTGATCGCCCCGACCCGCATCTCGAGCTTGTCCACCGTGTCGACCCCCCAGGCGGCCGTGGCCTTCCGGAAGAGGTCGTTCCCGAGGATGTTGATGTAGCCGGGCGCAAGGCCGCACTGCAGGGCGAAGCAGGTGTCGGCGCCCTCCGCGATCCCGAGCACCTCATTGGTCTCGGCAACATACTCCGTGAGGTTCAGGTAGTGGCACCCGTGCGCCTTCGCGAGGCGGGCCATGCGGGGCGCCTGAGCTCCCGGGAGGCAGTCGAGGATGGCCGCCGCGCCGTCCAAGATCACGCCGAGCTCGTCATTGCTGCCACTCGCCGGCATCACGACGCCGCGGGCTGCAGGCGCGTCCGTGGGGAGGTCCACGTTGGCGAAGGCACACGCCTCGTCGGCCGCTTCCTGAGAGAGGTCCCCGAGGACGACCTCGGCCGCCAGCCCCGCGTCGTTACGGAGCATGAGGGCGAGGGCACGGCCGATGCCGCCAGAACCGGCGATGAAGATGGTCGGACGGTTGGACATGAGAGTTCAGAGGGGGCTCGAGGATCCGGAAAACGGGCGAGCAGGATAGCCAATGCGGCGACCGTGAGACGACCCGCCAGGGCGCGTTTCTCCACTCACTGACGCCCCAGGGGGCTGCCGCGCGCCCTGACCCAGGGCTCCGCTGCCCCCGTGCCTCGCCCGGAGACCCCGCCCGGCGCCCCCGCAGCGCCGCGGTGCCACCTCGCGCTCGGGGAGCGCTCCGCTTCAGGCTTCGTCCCAGACGAAGCGCACCGGCATCTCGACCTTCCCACCGAGAGTCGCATGCACCGGGCAACCAAGCGCGGCCTTCTCCAGCGCCGCGCGGGCCTGGCCGTCGAACGCGCCGGGGATCTCGATCGTCACCTCGATACGGGCGATACGTCGCACGGGGTCCGCCGCCATGACCTTCGTGGCGGAGGCCGTCGCCCGCGTGAGGTCCCAGCCGTGCCGCTCCGCGACGATGCCCATGATCGTGAGCATGCAGGAGGCGAGCCCGGTGGCGACGAGGTCCGTGGGTGAGAAGGACTCGCCCCGTCCCTGGTTATCCACCGGCGCGTCGGTGACCAGGGTCGTATCGGATTGGAGATGGCTCGCCTCGGTCCGAAGCTCACCGCGATAGCTGCTCTTGATCGTCGTCATGAAGGTGGGCGCTCAGCGCGCGTCGTGGAGGATCTCTCCGTTCACCACGGTCATGAGGACCGTGGCCTTCAATGCCCTGCCCGCGTCACCCGACCCGAGCTGGGTGAGGTCCATGTCCAGGACTGTGAGGTCGCCACCATAGCCCCTGGCGAGCAAGCCGCGACGATCCTCCTGGGTCGCCGCGAAGGCCGCCCCCGAGGTCATCCCGCCGAGGGCCTCGTTCGCCGTCAGGCTCTGCCCCGGGAGGAAACCCGAGGTCTTCGGGGCGGCGACCGCTCGGCGGCTCACGGCTGTAAAGAACGTCACCCTGGGGTCCGCCTCGACCGCGGGGCTCCCGCTCCCGAGCGCGAGGGGCTGAGACCCCGCGGCGAGCAAGCTCCTCCAAGGCTGGAGCCCCAGGACCCGACCCTCCCCCAGGCGCTCGGCAGCCCACCCCGTCTGACGGCCGAGCCGAGCGGGCTGCACAGACGAAACGACCCCGAGCGAACGCAGGCGCCCGCGCTCCGTCCGGCTCCCCAGGTCGAGCCCCTCAAGGCGAGGTCGCAGGCCAATCAAGGCGGGGAAGTCGGCGCTTGTGCGGGCATAGATGTCCAGCGCGAGGCTCACGGCGCGATCCCCGGAGCAGCGGAGCGCCGGCTGACGCCCGAGCCTCGCCGCCTGGGTGACGAGGTCGCTCGCGGTGGCGAAGCCGACGGAGACGGCCCCGCGCCCCCCAGGGTCATCCGCATAGGCCCTCTCCAGCGCCGCCCCCCGCGTCGCCAGGGATCCATCGAGGCCGAGGGAGACCCCGACCAGCTCGAAGCGGTCCGCTCCAGACGGGTCCCGCTCCCAGCGACTCCAGTCCTCGGGCGAGGCCTCGATCTTGGCGTCGAGGTATCCCACGACCCGGATCCGGAGCCGGCCGTCCGCGCGCAGCGCAGCCAGCGTCCGGGCCATGTCCGCGTCGAGGTCCGAGACATGGACGCAGGTGAAGCCTGCCCGGAGGAGTACCTCTTGACCGCGGAGGACTCGCCGAGCCCGCTCCTTCATGGTCGGCGCTTGGAGCGTCGCGAGCGCCCGCTGCGCCGCTTCTCCCCTGAGCCATCCGCCTGATGGGGTGGCGTCCTTTGCGCCCGCGCCTCCCCTCACGAGTCCGCACTGTGCCCAGCCGGCAACGTTGAGAAGAAGTCCGTCGCCGGACACCTCCCGGAGCAACACAGGGTGGTCCGGCATGGCCCTGGACACCGCGGCCGCGAGCGCCGCTCGGCCCTCCTCCGAGGCGCCGCTGAGTTGCGCGGAGTCCCACCCGCTGGCCTGCACCCAGCGGCCCGCGGGGAGCGCCGCGGCGCCCGCTTGAAGGCGCTGGATCAAGTCCCCCACGCTCTCGCACTGCGCGAGGTCCACGTGCTCGAGGTCCCGCCCAAGACGTTCGAGCCCACCATGGGCGTCCTGGAACCCCGGGTAGATGAAGCCCCCGGGGAGGTCCACCCTTCGAGCCCGTCGACCCGCCTCGGTGGAGGCAAGCTCGGCCACCGCGCCGATCGCGACGACTCGCCCGCCCACAACGAGGATCGCCGAGGGCGCCCGCTGGCGCGCCAGCGCCTCCCGTCGGCGCCCGTCAAAGCCCGCGAAGACCCTCTCGCCCGTGAAGAGCGTCCCCGCCTCCTGCGCCCCCCGCCCCCTGGCTTCCCCCTGGGCGCTGACCGCCATCGCCCCGAGGAGGATGAGGAGGAGTCGTGAGGGAAGCCGGAGCCGTTGTCGCATGTAGAGAATCCGGTCCAGACTGCGGAGCGAGACGCTCCAGGATGCGGACATCGTGCCCCGGCAACATCCCGGAGCGCAAGGTCTGCGCGGCTGTGGCCCCCCCATCGAGGGCCCGCTGGAGGCTACACTCCTCCCCATGAACGCTCAGCAGGACCAGCTTCCGCTCTCGGGGCGCCGCGCCGTGGTCACCGGCGCCTCGTCCGGCATCGGACGCGCCACGGCCCGCGCCCTAGCCGCCGCCGGCGCCAACGTGCACCTCGTGGCGCGGCGCAAAGAGCGGCTCCTCGAGCTCGTTGAGGAGCTCGGGGCATGCGCCTCCTGCTCCGCCGCGGACGTCCGCGACGCGGAGGCGGTGTCCGAGATCTTCGATGGCCAGTCCTACGACTTGGTGGTGGCCAACGCGGGCCTCGGCAAGGGCGTCGCGCCCCTTCACGAGGGCGACACCGACGACTGGGCGGACATGATCGACACCAACGTCAAAGGGGTCCTACACACCGCCCGGGCCGCGCTCCCTGCCCTGCGCGCCGCGGGCCACGGCGACCTGGTCTTGCTCGGCAGCGTGGCGGGTCGCCAGGTCTATCCCGGCGGCAACGTCTACAACGCCTCCAAGCACGCGGTCCGCGCCATCTACGAGGCCCTGCGCCTCGACGAGTTCGGCTCCGGCATTCGGTTCACCACCGTGGACCCAGGGCTCGTGGAGACCGAGTTCAGCCTGGTACGCCTCGGCGACCAGGACGCCGCCGACCGCGTCTACGATGGAATGACCCCGCTCACCCCCGAAGACGTGGCGGACGCGATCCGCTACGCCGTCACTCGCCCGCCCCACGTGAACATCGGTGAGATCGTCCTCTGGCCCACGGAACAGGCCAGCACCCGAGACGTCCACCGCAACGGCCACTGAGCCGATCCGAAGAAGAAGAACCCCAGACATGTCCCAAGACTCGCTCGACAAGGAAATCCAGGCCGCCCTCGATGGCGTCGACCTCCAGGCCCTCGGAAACAGCCCCGAGGAGGATGGCATGGACTCTGGCAGCAAGGCTGGCAGAGGCAAGGACGACCTCATGCCTGGCACGGTCGCTGGCATCAGCGGCGACGACGTGATCGTGGACCTCGGCCCCCGCATGCAAGGCGTCTGCCCGCTGGTCGAGTTCGACGAGGCGCCCAGCGTGGGAGCCAAGTTTCGGTTCATGCTCCGTGGCAGGGAGGATGACCTGTGGTTGCTCTCCATGCGCGCCGCCAAGGAACTGGAGGCCTGGGAACAGCTCCAGGTCGGCTCGCGGACCAAGGCCCGCGTCACGGGCCAGAATCAAGGTGGTCTCACCCTGAAGATCGGCGCTCACGAGGCCTTCATGCCCATGAGCCAGGTCTCCATTCGCCGTGACGTTGAGGGCTCGGAGATGCTCGGGCAGACCCTGATCTGCGAGGTCATGGAGATTGACCGCTCGCGGAACCGTGTGCTGCTCTCCCGCCGTCGCGTCGAGGAGGGCGAGCGCCTCGAGGCCATCGCCGAGAAGGTCGGCGGCCTCGAGCCGGGCGCGAAGATGAAGGGCAAGGTGATGCGAATCGAACCCTTCGGTGCCTTCGTCGACATTGGCGGCGTGGAGGGCCTGGTGCACGTGAGCCAGATCTCCCGCAAGCGGGTCGAGAAGGTCGAAGAGTTCCTGAAGGTGGGCCAGCAGGTCGACGTGATGATCCTGGAGTTGAAGGAGGGCGGAAAGAAGATCGCCCTCGGCATGAAGCAGCTCGAGCCGGATCCCTGGGACGAGGTCCCCCACAAGCTCAACATCGACGGCCAGGTGACAGGCAAGGTGACCCGCCTGATGGACTTCGGCGCCTTCGTCGAGGTGCTCCCCGGCGTTGAAGGGCTGCTCCACATCTCTCAGATCTCGACCGAGCGAGTGGTCAACCTCCAGAAGGTCCTCTCGGTGGACGAGGAGGTCACCGTTCGAATCACAGCGATCGACCCGGGCGCCCAGCGGATCAGCCTCTCCCGGCTCGACCCGCGCGGCGCGCAGATCGGCTCCGAGGACTCGGTAGACACCTCCACCATCCAGCAGGCGCTCAACAGCTCCCGCGGGAACCTCGGCACGAACCTCGGGGACCTCTTCAAGAAGGCCCTCGGAGACGGCTGAGCCTCAGGCTGGCGTCAGCACTGCAGCGGCAGGCAGGACGAGGATCGCCTCGACGGCCTTGGCCGATCCGACGCTGAAGGCGGCGCGGCTCACAAGCAGAGGCGCGCCCTCTTCATACCGGAGCTTTGGCCGCACCGCCGCGGGGACACCCTGGCACCCCCCAGAGCTCACGCTGACGGCCCTGGCGCCGCAGTGGGTGAGGGCGGATTGCAGCGCCCCGCTCACAAAGGCGCCGACCTCCAACACCGCCTCACGGAGCCGGCCATCGATTCGGGCGGCCCGCTGGAGTTCGGCGACCTGCGCGTCGTCGGCCATCATGAGCTTTGACCCCAGGGCGATGGCCTCGGCCACGGGGAGCAAGAGTGCCCCCTGGCTGGCGGAGCCCCCGGAGTCCACGTCGAACCTGAAGGAGACATGGACTCCTCCACCGCCAGCAGGGCGGTCGAACCGCTCCTCCAGCGTGACGCCGCTCACCTCGACCGCGCTGCCGCTGATCATCGTGAGGTCGTCGGCGATGCGCTGGAACAGCGCCGCCACGACCGGGCCCTGCTCGCCTGAATTCTTGATCAACACCCTGGGGTGATCGGCGCCTCGAGCAGAGGACCTGAAGCTCCCCGTCTCCCCCCTCAGAAAGCAGCTCGATGCGTCCCGGGCTGGATCACCCAACCCCGGCGACGGGGCCGCCACGCTCAGTAAGACTCGTCTTCGCTTGGGAAGTCACGCCCGCGGACGTCCTCAGTGAAGCGCTCGAACGCGCCGCGCATCTCGTCCGCGAAGTTGCCGTACTTCCGCACGAAGCGGGGGTTGAAGCGCGTACAGATCCCAAGCATGTCGTGGCTCACGAGGATCTGGCCGTCACAGCCGCCGCCGGCACCGATCCCGATCACCGGGACGCTGACGCTCTCGGTCACCTCGCGGGCGAGCGCAGCCGGGACCTTCTCGAGGACGATGGAGAACACCCCCGCCTGCTCGAGGAGCTTGGCGTCACGGCGCAGCTCGTCCGCCTCCTTCTCGTCGGTCGCTCGGACCTGGTAGGTGCCGAACTTGTGAATCGACTGCGGGGTCAGCCCGAGGTGCCCCATGACAGGGATCCCGACGTCCACGATCCGGCCGACAGTCTCAGCAACAACCCGGCCGCCCCCGAGCTTGACCGCCTCGGCCCCGGCCTCCTTGACCATGCGCCCCGCGTTCCGCAGCGCCTCGTCCGAGTTCACCTGGTACGACATGAACGGCAGGTCGGCGACCACAAGGGCTCGCTCGACGCCGCGCCGGACCAGTGAGGCGTGATAGACCATGTGCTCCATGGTCACCGTCACGGTGGTCTCGAGCCCCTGCATCACCGTGGACACCGAGTCCCCGACGAGGATCAGGTCCACCCCCGCCTGGTCCAGCAGCTGGGCCATGGTGTAGTCGTAGGCCGTGAGGGCCGCGATGGGCGTGCCCGCCTCCTTCATCTGGGTGAGGAGGTTCGTCGTGACCTTTCGGTCGCTGAACACCGTCGAATCGGCGTTTCCTTGCTCCGGGTGCTGGGACATGACGAGGTTGTACCAACTCCGCGAACGGAGGGGCCCAGCGCCTTGCCCTCAGCCCTCAGGAGAGGTCTCGGATCGGTCCGCACCGGCAACAGCGGCACGCGCCGCGCGAGCCCCGTCGATGGCCGCGCTCATGATCCCGCCGGCGTATCCGGCCCCCTCGCCCGCAGGGAAGAGGTTGGCGAAGCCCTGCGCCTGGAAGGAGCCCCGGTCCCTCGGGAGGCGCACTGGTCCCGAACTCCGGGTCTCGATCCCGACGAGCAGGCCGTCCTCCCCGGCGAACCCGGGGATCGCACGGTCAAACCGACTCAGCGCGCCGGCGATGGCGTCACGCACCCGCTCGGGGAGTAACTGATCCACGCGCGCCGGCGAGGCGCCGAACCCGTAGCTCGTCCGCAGGTCGCCTGACGACCGCTCTCCCCGCAGGAAGTCAGAGGCCCGCTGCGCCGGAGCGGCGTAGGTCCCGCCGCCCGCGTCAAAGAACCGTCGCTCGAGCTCGCGCTGGAGCCCGACCCCGGCCATGGGCCCGGTGTGCCCAAGGGCCCCGACCGCCGCGGGGTCCAGGGTCGTGACGAGGGCGGCATTCGCCCACCGCGAGGAGTGCCGTGAGTTGCTCATCCCGTTGGTGCAGAGCCCCCCCGCCTCGCTCACGCTCGCGACGATGCGGCCGCCAGGGCACATGCAAAAGGAGTGCGCGGGCACCTCCCCGCGACTCTGGAGGTTGTACGAGGCCGGGCCCAGGACTCCTGCGAGAGGGTCCGGGCCGTACCGGCCGCGGGTGATGAGCTCCTGCGGGTGCTCCACGCGAACGCCGACCTGGAAGGGCTTCGCCTCCATGGCCACGCCGCCAGCCGCCAGCCAATCCCACGTGTCCCGCGCGCTGTGACCGATGCAGAGCACCAGGGCGTCGAGCTCCAGCTCTCCGCCGTCCGTGAGGAGCGCCCGCACCCGCCGCCCGTCGGCGCCGTCACGGCAGGCCATTCCCGTCGCCCGGACTCCGTACTGAAAGCGCACGCCGAGGTCCTCAAGCCGGGCTCGCAGCCGGGGCAACATGCGGTGCAGCACGTCCGTTCCGATGTGCGCGCGGGCATCAAACGCGATGTCCGCCGGCGCCCCCGCCCGAACAAGCTCGTCGATCACGGCGGTCTCGAGAGGGTCTGAGACCCTCGTATACAGCTTGCCGTCCGAGTAGGTGCCCGCTCCGCCATCTCCGAAGAGCAGGTTGTTATCTGGGTCCGGAGCCCCCCCGCGATGGAACGCCACCACCTTCCGCCCCCGATGCTCAATCGCCTCGCCCCGCTCGACGAGGGTCACCTCGGCGCCGGACAGCGCGCCTGCGAGGGCCGCGAAGAGCCCTCCCGGCCCGGCGCCCACGACGACCAGTCGCCGCCCGGCCTGCCCCCGCACCTCCAGCGACTCCGGAACCGGCGTCGACAAGACCTTGCCCGAGCGGATCAACCGCCGGAGTCGCGGCGGCGTGGGGCCAGCCGGCACGACGAGGTCCACCTGACACACGAAGTGGAGGTCGCGACCGCGGCCCCGGGCGTCGATCGACCGACGGGCGAAGCGCTGGCTCTTCACGGCCGCGGGGTGGGCGCCCACGGCCTTCGCCGCCTTCGCGAACACCTCGCGGTCCGGCTCCTGGAGCTCCTGCCGGAGGCCTGAGACCCTCCACGCAGCCCATCCCCGCTCCCCCTGTTCTGCGCCGCTAGCCATGCCCATTCGTCGACAGGAGTCTAAGGTCGACGCCGCCCGATCCGGAGGCCAGTTCGCTCCGTTTGAGGTCCTGCGCCCCACCCCCGTGGCCGATGCTCAGGCTGACGCGGGCGGCGCGCAGCCCGCGCGAGCCGCCTCAAGGCCCAGCACACCGCCTCCCCATGAAGTTCGCACTCCAAGCTGCCATGCTCGTCTTACTCGGCCCGACCTTCACCGGCTGCCACAGCGTCTCTGCGTCGCTCATGGTCCCCAAGGAGGTCTCGGTCACCCGAACCATCGGAGGCAGCGCACGGGTCATCGCGAGCGGCTCCAGCCGGCAGGCGCTCCTCGGCCCGAGCGTGATCGGAGGGGAGAGCCTCCAGGCGGCCATCACCGAAGCTCTCCTGGCCTGCGGCATGTTCGACGAGGTCACCGAGTCCCCCCCCAACCAGCACCTCCTCGTGGTGACCGTGGAGGAGTTCGTGGAGCCAGAGCTCGGCTTTGACTCCACCTGCGAGGTCACGACGCGCTGGACCCTCAAGAGCAGTGATGGAGCCTCGACCTCCTGGACCAGGTCCATCAAGACCGGCGCCACCATCACCTCCTTTGAGGAGATGGACTCGACGGTCCGCCCGCAACTGGTGATAGAGAAGGCCGTCCGGAACAACCTCACCGAGGGCATCAAAGCCCTCTCGGCCTGGGCGCCGCAGACCCCATGAGCGCCGACAAGCATGAGGGAACGGAGGATGGCGAGGCTGAGGGCGTCGACCTCCCAGAGCTGGCCTCGAAGGGGCAGCTTCGCGCGCTCCTCGACGCCCCAGACCGTGACCGCTGCCCCGGAGCTCGCCCGGTCGTCTCGGTCCACCCCGAGGACGATCCAGCCTTCATCGCCGAGGTCAACGGCCGCTGCGTCTCCGCGCCGAGCCTCGAACGCCGCGGCGCCTTCCACGGTGACTGGGCCGAGCTCCATGACACGGACGGCTTCTTCCCGCGGGACCCGCTCCCCGCGATGGCGGAGCGGTGGGAGCAAGCCCGCCCGGTGGTCCTGCACGACGCCTTGGACGAGGACCTCCTCGACCATGTCTCCACGGACCGCTGGGCCGACGACCTGAGGGGCCCCGGCGGACTGGAGCGCCTCCTACATGAGCGGGCCGGGGAGCTCGCACCCGAGTACAGGGTGCTAGGCCCTCGTGAGCCTGCAGTGCCCGACGAGCGCGACATGGAGGGCGTCGGCCTCTCCTGGCGCGCCCCAAAGGGACGGCCGACCCGCGGGCCAGGGGCCATCGACGACCTCTGGCTCAAGACTCAGCGCCTCTCGACGCACGCGGAGGACCGGTCTCTCCGCCTACGCTTTTCCTTCGGGGACGAGGTCAATGAGGACGCCAGCCGCGACATGGCCCGCCATCGCGTACTCAGCGAGCTCGCGAACCGGGTCCTCCCCGAGGTGGCGGCGCTCAACGCCGACCGTGAGCTCATGGGCCTCATCGGAGAGTGGACCCGTGCGCGCCCGCTCCTCACCCAGGCGATCGCGTACTGGAACGCGCCCAACGGTGGCGCTTGCTTCCACCACGACGCCTTCGATGAGCCCTTCAAGGGGCGCCAGCGAGGTGTCCTGTACGCTCAGCTGACCGGCGCAACGGCCTGGCTGGCCCTCTCAACGGAGGACCTGATTCGACGGGCGCGGGAATTTGTCGAGCTCCTGGAGGAGGGAGAATTCCCGTGGGTCCGAGCGCAGATCGCCCCAGCTGCCGGGGACCTCAGCGCCTGGCTCAGGCTCCTCCAGGATCCCGACCAAGCGAGAGCCTCACTGAGCGCCCCGGGGGGAGGGGCCCTCGCCCGCTTGATCGACCAAGGCCCGGAGTTCACCTCCCTCCTCGCAGACGCGGGACACGGTTACGTGGTCTCCGCCGGAGACGTCATGCTCCTTCCGAACCAGGGCCTGAACCTGACCTGCATGCACTCGGTGTTCTGCGCCGGGGACGAGGAAGGCTTCAGCCTCTCGCTGGCGATCAGGGATCAGGAAAAGGCCGGCTCGGCCGGCGGGTCTCGGGGCGCAGGAGCGCGCCGCCGAGGGGCGACACGGCGCGGCGGCGGAGCCCGCCGCCGCGGAGCCTCTCGCAGAGGCCGCGGGCGTCCCGGATCGAGCCGGCGCCGATGAACTAGATCGAGGCTCGACTCCACGCCAGCGAACGGCCGATCTCTTCAGGGAGTATCCTCTCCACGAAGCATGGTCGACTCCATCGAACAATCGCCCCCGCAGGCGCCGATCCGTGGCCCCCACTCCATCATGGGCCCGCTCCCGACCCAGGCTGAGCTTGGCCCGGTCCTCGAGCTGGTAGGGGCAGAGGCCTCCAAGGTCCCTGCCCTCGGCACCCCCAGCCCGGGGGGGCCCAGGTTCCATGTCGTCGGACCTGACGAGCTGCTCGTGGGAAAGCGCCTGCAGACACTCGATGCGGAGCTTGGCGAGTCCGACGCGCTCTACCTCATCCTCATGGGCGCCCCCGAGCACGGGCGGATCTCCCTCTGGCGGAACGCGCTCTGGCCCCTCCTCCACGTCAACCAGATCGCCACCACTGGGGGGGGGACCGCCACGGTCAGAACAATCGGACACCAACGGCAAGCGGCCTTCCCCTCGGACCTGGAGGCATCGGTCCTCGTGGCCAGACGGCGTACGCACGTCATGTCGGCGGGCGAGACCGTCACCAAGTTCGACCAGAACGCCACGGGCTGGGATGGGAGCCCGGGCAGTCCGGGCTACCCGCACTTCAGGTGGATGCGGCGGCACGTTGGGCGCTTCATCGCGCCGCGTAAGGTGCGGCAGAGCGGCGACCAGAGGCTTCGGATCCTTGACTTCGGATGCGGCGCCGGCTGGACCGGACTTGAGGCGGCGAAAGCCTCCCCCGGGGCGCACCTGTCAGCATTCGATCCGAGCCCCGAGATGGTGCGCATCACCACCGAGAACGCAGCGCGGGTCGGCATCGAACACTTCCAAGGGCGCCCTGGCTTCGGGGAGGACCCGCCGTTTCCTGCGGAAGGTGAGGACCCCTTCGACCTGGTGATCAGCTCCGGCGTCGTCAGCTTCTCGCCCGACGTCAGCCGCTGGCTCGACGGCCTGGCGAGCACCCTAGCGCCGGGCGCAGACCTGATCATCGGAGACATCAACCCGCACTCGCGGGGCTTCGAGCGCCGGCGGCGCCGCAAGCCCCTGCTGCCCGTGCGCGAGATGAACGCGCGCCCCCGCGAAGAGATCCGTCGCGAGCTCGAGGCTCGCGGTCTGGTCCACCTACGCAGCGGCGCCTACCAGCTCTCCCGCCCGGTCCCCGAGGCCATGCACGTCAATGAGACCCGACTCGGCGGCGTCCTGACCCAGCCCTTGCTGCTCGCCAACCGGGCCGCGACGTTCATCGACGCGTCCTTCGGCTCTCCCATGCAGGACCACTTCGACTCCTGGGTCATGCACCTCCGCCGGCCCACGACCGGCTGAGCCCCGACTGGCGCAGGGCCCGCTCGGGGTGAGCGCGGAGCGGCCACAGGGTGCGCCTCAGCGCGCCGGGCCGCTCACTAGCTCGGAGGCGCGGCGCCGGACTCGGCGGCGGACTCGGCGGCGGGCGACGCGGCGGGCGACGCGGCGGCTTCCCCGGCCGCTGGCGCGGGGCCAGGCGCCGCCTTGGCTGCAGGCCGACAAGCACCAAAGTCGAGCAAACGAGCGAGCATGCTGCGCATCTCATCGCGCGCGACGATCACGTCCACCTGCCCCTTCTCCACCAGGAACTCGGCGCGTTGGAACCCCTCGGGGAGCTCCTGCTTGATGGTGCTCGCGATCACTCGCGGCCCCGCGAAGCCGATCAGCGCGCCGGGCTCGGCGAGGGTGAGATCACAGACCATCGCGAACGAGGCCGTCACGCCTCCGGTGGTCGGGTGTGTGAGCACACAGATCGAGAAGCCGCCGTCCTCGTTGAGCTTGGAGAGCGCCGAACAGGTCTTGGCCATCTGCATGAGGGAGAGCATCCCTTCATGCATCCGCGCGCCACCTGAAGCGGTGAACAGAATGAGCGGCTTCCCCTCCTGCCGCGCCACGTCACAGCAGAGGGCGATCTTCTCGCCGACCACCTCGCCCATTGAGCCGCCCAAGAACTTGAAGTCGAGGACGCCGAGGATCACCGGCCGGCCGAGCACCTCGCCGCGGCCCGCGATGAGCGCCTCCTTCTGCCCGGTGCGCTGGACGGTCCGCTCGATCTTGTCTCCGTAGGGGCCAGAGTCCACGAACCCGAGCCGGTCCATGGCCTCGATCTCCGGGAAGAGCTCTTCCCAGGTCCCCTCGTCGAGCGTGTGACGGACGCGATCGGCGCCCGGCATCGTGAAGTGGAAGCCGCATGCGGGGCAGGTGTAGGCCTTCTCGACCACCTCCTTCCGGTAGATCGTGCCGCTACAGCTCTCGCACTTGAGCCAGAGCCCGCCGGGCATGTCCTTCTTGCGGAACCGGAGCCGGTTCATCCGTCCGTCACCGCCGACCTCGCTCTCCCCTGAATTGGGTGCGTCTTTTGACATGCTCGTATCGCTCATCCGACCCTGGCCTCTGAATTGGACGCCGCGATCGCGCTGGCTCGGAAGCCGTCGATCGCCGCCTTACGGTCGGGCGCACCGAAGATGGCTGAGCCCGCGACGAACACGTCCGCGCCAGCCTCGGCGCAGAGCGGGATCGTTTCAGCGTTGAGCCCGCCGTCCATCTCAATGTGCCCCTGGAACCCCTGCGCCCGCAGCCAGCGCGTCTTCTCGAGCACGTGCTCCATGAAGCACTGTCCGCCGAAGCCGGGAAACACGCTCATGACGAGCACGAGGTCCACCTCGTCTAGGATCTCACCGAGCGGCTCGACCGGGGTGTTGGGATTGATGGAGACGCCGACCTTGGGCACCCCTGCCTCCCGGAAGGCGCGATTCGCCAGGCGGGCGCCGCGCACCGTGCCGGATCCGACGGTCTCCCAGTGGTACGTGAGCACGTGAGCCCCCGCCGCGGCGTACTCGGTCGCGTACTCCATGGGGTTGGAGACCATGAGGTGCACGTCGAGCGGTCGCTTGGCTGCCCGGCCCATCGCCGCGACGATGGGCGGGCCGAAGGTCATGTTCGGCACGAAGTGGCCGTCCATGACATCCACGTGGTGCCAGTCGGCCCCTTCGGACTCGATGGCAGCCATCTCCTCTCCGATGCGAGCGAAGTCGCAGGAGAGGAGCGAGGGGGCGATGATCGGGCCGGCGCCGGCCAGCGCTTCGGGGGAAGGAGAACCCATGCCGTCTATCCTAGGCGCGGAGGGCCTGGATTCCTGGGAGTACCTTCCCTTCCAGCAATTCGAGGGAGGCGCCGCCCCCCGTGGACACGTGATCCACGGCGTCTGCGAGCCCCAGGAGGTGGATCGCGGCGACCGAATCGCCGCCGCCCACCACCGTGGTGCCCTCACAAGCCGCCATCGCCTCCCCGATGGTCTCGGTCCCCTTGCGGAAGCGCTCCATCTCAAACACCCCCATCGGGCCGTTCCAGACCACGGTCCGGGCTGTCCTGACGCGCTCGCCGTAGAGGCTGCGCGTCTTGGGTCCAATATCGAGGCCCATCCAGCCCTCCGGAATGTCCACGCCGACGTCACGGGCCTCCGCGTCGGCTGCGAAGCGATCGGCAATCACGTGGTCCACAGGCAAGAGGAGGTCCACGCCGCGCTCCGCGGCCTTGTCAAGCGCCGCGCGGCACATGTCAAGCCGGTCATCCTCGACCAGCGAGGACCCGACCGAGTGCCCTTGAACCTTGAGGAACGTGTAGGCCATGCCGCCCCCAACGAGGATGGCGTCGCAGCGATCCAGCAGGCTGTCGATGACCGTCAGCTTGTCGCTCACCTTGGCGCCGCCGAGGATGGCCACCAGAGGCTTCTTGGGGGCATTCAAGACCTGCTCGAAGGCGGCGCACTCGCTCCGGAGCAGCGAGCCGGCCGCGGAGTGCAGCAGCCCAGCGACCCCCGAGACCGAGGCGTGGGCGCGGTGCGCGGCACCGAAGGCGTCCCCCACGAAGAGGTCCCCGAGCCGCGCGAAGCCCGCGGCCAGCTCGGGGTCCCCCTTCGTCTCCCCCGGGTGGAACCGGACGTTCTCACAGAGCACCACCGAACCCGCGGGCGCAGCGGCCACGGCCTCCTCGACGGCCGCCCCCACGCTCTCCTTGAGCGTGAGGACCTCCGACCCGAGGAGCGCGGCGAGCCGGACACCGATGGGCCCGACGCGCAGGCTCTCGACGATCTGCCCCTTCGGGCGACCAAAGTGCACCAAGACGACCGGCCGCCCGCCCCGCGCGAGGATGTCACGCAGGGTCGGCAGCGCAGCGCGGATGCGCGTGTCGTCGGTGATCTCCCCGGCCTCGTTGACCGGAACATTGAAGTCGGCCCGAACGACCACCCGCTTGCCGGTGAGGTCGCCGAGGCTTTCGAGGCCAGGGACGTCGAGATTCATCGAAGGAGGGCGCCGCTCAGGACTTCTTGGAGGCCTTCTTTGCTGCGGGCTTCTTGCCGCGCAGCTTGTGGGAGAACTTCATGAGCTGGACCACCCGGTTGGAGTACCCCCACTCGTTGTCGTACCACGAGACCACCTTCACGGTGCGGCCGCCGATCGCCATGGTGGAGAGACCGTCGATGACCGAGCTGTGCGGGTCGCCGATGATGTCGGTGGAGACCAGCGGATCCATGCTGAACTTCAGCACGTTCTTGAACCCCTTGGTCTTGGCCGCGGCCGCGAGGGCCGCGTTGACTTCCTCAGCGGTCGCCTTCTTCTTGAGACGCGCGACCAGGTCCACCACCGAGCCGTCCGGGACGGGCACGCGCATGGCCATGCCGTCGAGCTTGCCGCTCAACTTCGGCAGCACCTTGCCGACGGCGCGGGCTGCCCCCGTCGACGTGGGAATGATGTTCGTCGCCGCGGCGCGCGCGCGACGCAGGTCCTTGTGCGGGAGATCGAGGATCTTCTGATCGTTGGTGTAGGCGTGCACCGTGGTCATCAGCCCGTGCTCGATACCGAAGGCCTCGTCGAGGACCTTGGCCACCGGGGCCAGGCAGTTCGTGGTGCAACTGGCGTTGGAGATGATCTGGTCGCTGGCCTTGAGGGTCTCCTCGTTGACCCCCATGACGATCATGGCGTCGATCGCGTCCTTGGGCGGGACGGTCAGGAGGACCTTCTTGGCCCCGGCCTCGAGGTGCTTCGAGCAGGCCTCGCGGGTCGCGAAGACGCCTGTGGCCTCGACGACAAAGTCGATCTTGTTGGCGGCGTGGGGCAGGTTCGCCGGGTCACGCTCGGCCGTGATGGTGATCTTCTGCCCATCGACGGTGATGGCGCCCTTGCCGGCGCGGACCTTGCCGTCGTAGCGGCCGTGGACCGAGTCGTAGGCCAGGAGGTGAGCCAGAGTCGCCGCGTCCGTGAGGTCGTTGATGGACACAACCTCCATGCCGGGGGTGTTCTGAATGATTCGGAAGACGTTCCTTCCGATGCGGCCGAAGCCGTTGATCGCGATGCGCATGATGAGTGGTTTGGAGAGGTCCTCTACCCGGACCAAGAGGGGCCCTGGCCTCCAGGACGAGGGCCAGAGTTGAGCTATGGAGATCGTGTGGCGAGCGCTTCCGCGGCCGCCACCCCATCGGGTTGGCGAACCGGGCATGACCGCCCAGGCTGCCACAAGAGGCCGGATCGGATGGGGAGAACGATTTCCGACCAAATTGGCGGCCAGAGAGTACGCACGCCTACCGAATGGATCAACGGAAGCGGGCCGCACTCCCCCCATGTCGCTCCGATTCCATCTCCCCCAACCCTGCTCTGGCAGGTTCCAGGACGCCCTCCCAGGCCCCGGGGACCAGCCATGCGCCCCTGACGACCGCTTCTCACTTCCGCCCAAGTGCCCACTGGCGCACCTGGAACTGGTGATTGAGACTGCGGCTCCGTCCCACCCCATGCCCCGACGGCTCGGGCCGTCTGCAAAGTGACTGGAAGCGCCAAGAACACCCAACCCGCCCGGACCGACGACACCCTGGCCGACGAGGCTCAGGCCCGTCGGAATGAACCTGCCCGCGAGCTGGACCGGGGCCCTGATGGGGCCCTCGACCGGGCGCGAGAGCTGGACCTCGCCAGCGGAAGGCGGTCCGACCCCGCGGCTCCTGCCGGGGCGGACGAGCGGCAAGCGCCGGAACGCGCCCCCGAGGCCCGGCCGGAGCCCCTGTCCCCCGCTGCGCCCGCGGCCGGCCCCTGGGCCTCTCGATGGAGCCGCCTCGCCCACGGGCTCGGCCTCGCTCCGCAAACCCCCGTCGCTGTGGCCCTGAGCGGAGGCGCAGATAGTGTCTACCTCCTCCACATTCTGGCCCGCGCCGAGTCGCGCCCGAAGGTGCTTGCCGTCCACGTGGATCACCGCCTGAGGGGCGACGAGTCCCATGACGACGCGGCCTTCTGCGCGCGGCTCTGCGCCAAGCTCGGGATCCCGTTTGCTCGCCGTGTGGCCGAAGTCGACCCCCGTGGCGGGGATGTCGAGGCCCGCGCTCGAGAGGGCCGCTACAAGGCCCTGGCCTCCGAAGCCTCCGCCGCCGGCATCTCTGTGCTGCTCACGGGGCATCACGAAGACGACGCGGTCGAGACCCTTCTGATGCGCTGGATGAGGGGGTCAGACCTCGGCGGCCTCGCCGGCCTTCGTCGCGAGGCGGTCCTCGGGAAGGGCCACGGTGCCAGCAAGGACGCCCCGACGGGGATGCGTGTCCTGCGCCCGCTGATGGGCATGCGCCGGGAAGAGGTCCGGAGCGCCCTGAGGCGCGAGCAGCTCGAGTGGCGTGAGGACAGCTCCAATGGCGGCTCGCAGTTCAGCCGCAACCGCGTCCGGAACGAGGTCCTCCCTCAGATCCAGGACAGCTGCGGGGAAGAGGGCGTGGAGAACTTCTTCGACTTCGCCAAGGCCATTGAGTCCTTCGAGGACGAGCTCGCGGACCGGACCGGGCACGTCCAGTGGCAGGCGGTGACCCACGAGCCGGCCCGCCGCTCTGCGGCCATGCCGGAACTCGGCGGCACCATCCCACGCGCGGACCTCGAGGCCCTCAGCGCACCGCTTTTGCGGCGAGCGCTGGGGCGACTGATCGGCGAGGGCACCGGCCGCAGGCCGACCCGAGCGTTCCTCTCGAGGCTCGGCGAGGCGGTCGAAGAGGGCCGCACATGCCGCATGGAGGTCCACGAGGGCTGGACCGTGCAGCTCCGCTCGGACGCGCTGCACCTCACTCCGCCCACAGAGAGCCTGCTCCCCACGAGCAGCGACGAGCCCGGCGACTCCTCCTCGGCGCCCATTGCCGGCCCTGGGCTCGTACTGGGGCTCCCCGGGGCAGTGCAGCTCGCCGACGGGCGGTCCATCAGCGCCGAAACGGGCCCGCTCGGAGCCCCCGTCGACCCGCAGGATCCGACCGTGATCGAGCTGGACGGCGCCGGCATCACCCAGTTCAGGGTCCGATTCGCGAGGCCTGGAGACCGCTTCCGCGCCCCTGGAGCCCCTGGGCACAAGCCGCTCCGACGTTTCCTCGGGGAGGCCGGCGTGCCGCGCGAGGAGCGAGGCCTGGTGCCGATCGTCCTCGCGGACGAGGAGGTGGTCTGGGTGGCTGGGATAGCCGTATCGGAGAGCCGCAAGGTCACTGGCGCCACCGACCGACGAATCCGCCTGTCCCTGGACGGCGCTCGAGGTGGTTCAGGCCGGTGACTCCAGCGCGAACGGGGGCTATGCTCCCTCTCCGTGCCCGTCTCCATTCGCCCGAACCCCGCCGCCATCCATTCCTGTGATGGGAGCCCCGTGAGCGGTCCTCCGCCTGTGGACCCCCGTAGGGACGCCGTCCGACGGAATCTCGCGGGCCTCCGCGAGGGACTCTCCGCGACCGCCGCCGCCGCCGGGCGCGCTGCCCCGACCCTCGTCGCCGTGACCAAGGCCGTCGACGACGAGGTGGCTCGGATGGTCCTCGACGCGGGCTGCCAAGACCTGGGCGAGAACCGGGCGGACGCCTTCTGCCGACGGGCGAAGCTCTTCGCGTCGGAAGGCCTCACCCCTCGGTGGCACTACATCGGGCACCTCCAGCGCAACAAGGTCAGGCGCGTCCTCGAACAGGCCCACGTGCTTCACTCCGTGGACTCGCCCCGCCTCGCAGAGGCCGTCGTCCGCATCACCGAGGAGCTCGGGCGTCCGCTCGACGTCTTCGTGCAGGTCAACCTCACTGGCGAAGAAGAGAAGCACGGCTTCGCTGCTGAACAAGCCGCCGACGCCGTGCGCATGCTCGCTGGCTCAGAGCACATCAAGGTCCGAGGCCTCATGGCCATGGGCCCGCTGCGGGAACACCGCACGCCCCGCGAGGTCTTTCAACATGCGCGCGAGCTCGCGCGTACTCTGGAGCGAGAGGTCGGGGAGGCTTTCGCCGCGGACCGGTGCGAGCTCTCCATGGGAATGAGCGGCGACGCGCCCCTCGCCGTGGAGCTCGGCTCTGACCTCGTCCGCGTGGGGACCGCCCTCTACCGGAATGTACCCGAGCGCGAAGAATCGACGCGAGGAGTCCTGGCCCAGGACCCCGCAACCACTGATCCCGTGAACGGGCCCCAGGCTGACTGATGGATCCGCTGTACATCGAAGTCGTGGGCGCCGCTGAGGCGCCCGCCGAGCTCCCGCGCCAGGGCAAGCTCGTGATCGGAGCGTCAGACGAGAGGGCCTCTTTCGTCGTCGCCGGCCAGGGCGTGGCCGCCGTGCACTGCGCCATTGGGCGCATCAAGGGTGGCGGCTGGGCCCTCCAGGACCTGGGCTCCGAGTTCGGCACGCTCCTCAACGGAGAGCCCGTTGAAGCCGCACGCCTGAATGAGGGGGACGAGATCCTCCTGGGGTCGAAGAAGCTCCGCATCTTCTCGCTCACCAACAGCGCTCAGCGGAGCGACGGCCAACGAGCACCGGCGACGTCCGCGCCCCCGCCTCCCGCGCCCAAGAGCGCGGAGCCCGCGAGGACAAGCCCCGCACCCGACGAGCTGACGCTCCCCGATGCGCCCCCCTCCGTCTCCAGCGCCGAGCCTGGGACCCCGGCGCGCGCCGCGGCCAAGGGCCTGCCGGCGATCCCGGGGTACCTCGTGGACCGCCAACTCGGTCGCGGCGCCATGGGCGACGTCTACCTGAGCACCCAGGAGAGCCTCGACCGGCGGGTCGCCCTCAAGGTCCTGAAGCCGAAGCTCGCGCGTGACCAGGTCTTCGTGCAGCGCTTCAAGGATGAAGCTCGCGCGGCGGCGCGGCTCAATCACCCGAACATCGTCACGGTCTTCGACGTGGGCCAGTCCGGGGAGCGACACTTCCTCTCCATGGAGTTCATGGCCGGCGGGTCCATCGAGGCTCGCCTCGAGGAGCTCGGCCCGCTGCCCTGGCGGGAGGCGCTCGACGTGCTCCGAGACGCGGCCGCCGGTCTCGTGTACGCCGAGTCCCGTGGCATCGTCCACCGCGACATCAAGCCCGAGAACCTGATGCGCAATCAGGACGGCGTCACAAAGATCGCGGACCTCGGCCTGGCCGTGCAGGTGGAGCAAGAGACCGTCGACTCCAGCGGGGGCAAGATCTTCGGCACGCCCCACTTCATCGCTCCGGAGATCGCCCAGGGCAAGCCCGCCGACTCACGCGGTGACCTCTACGCCCTCGGCGTCACGGCGTACCGCGTGCTGTCCGGGAAGACGCCCTTTGAGGGCCCCACGTCCCGCGACATCCTCCGCGCCGCGATGACCGAGGAACCGGCCAAGCTGGGCGCGCTCGTCCCCGGCCTGCCGGCGAGGCTGGAGGCCGTCATCCACCGGCTCCTCGAGAAGGACCCCGACCAGCGGCCGCCCTCCGCGTCCATCCTCCTCAATGAGCTGGAGGCGATCCGCTCAGGCGGCGCCACGGGCGCGCCCACCGGAGCCCCGGCGGCCCCCAAGTCGAAGGTCGGGCTATTGGCAGTCGCGGTCCTCGTGGCCGCTGTGGCTGGCTACCTCGCGCTGAGCGGCGGCGAAGCCCCCGCTCCAGAGCCGGAGCCCTTCCGAGGCAGCGGGGCGGACGTCGGCCAGGGCGATCCCCCGTCCGGTGGCGGCGTTCAAGGCGGGAGCAGCGGCGCCAGCAGCCAGACCGTCGCCGATCAAGGGGCCATCGCTGACCAAGGGGCCAGCGAGGGCTCTGCCGCCGCGTCGAGCGGCCAAGCCGATGGTGGTGTGAGCGTGAATGAGGAACCCTCTGTCGGGAGCAGCGGCGCGGCTTCCGTGACGCAGGCCGCCCCTGCCGCCGAGGCGGAGTTCGAGTACCAGGCAGAGCGCGCGTTCCTCGCCCTCGGGGAGGAGCTTCTGTCGCCTGAAAAGCGGACCGCTCGCCTGCGAACCCTGGCTGAGCAGTTCGCCGGCACCGACGCCGCCTCCCGGGCCCTGGAGGAGGCGGCGCTGATCGAGTCTGGCGCCACCGCCGCGTCCCAGGTCGCCGAGGCCCGATCTGCTGGCCTCGCTGCGGCGCTCGCTGCGCTGAGCACGGCCGCCGACTTCGAGCAGAGCCCTTTCCACCCCGGACAAGCGCTGCGAGCCATGAACCTCATCGTGGCGCCTGGCAACCTCGCGACCGACCTCGAGTTCATCGCCGGCCGAGCGGGGCTCGTGGACCGCGCGATGAAGATCGGGCTCGCCCGAGGGCAGGAGGCCATGGCGGCCGCTGATCAGTCCGAGGCGACGGGCGACCTGCTCGGGACCCAACAGCCCCTGCGCGGCTTCATCGCTCTCACGGACCTCCCCACGGAAGAGGAGGCCCCGCTGCTCGTGGGCGCCTCCGCGCCGCCCTCGGTCAAGGAGTTCACCGATCTCGCCGCCAAGGTGCGTGGGCGACTGGATGGCCTCCGCGGGCGCGAGGACGAGTTCAAGGCGATCCGCAGTGGCCGAGAGCGCGCCGCCGTGGCCGAGAGCCTCGGCTCAGCCCTGGAGGCCGACCTCCGCCAGTTCGACCTCGCCAGCGCGAGCACCCGCGTCTCGAGAGCCGCCGGGCTCACCGGTGACGCCGACCTGGCCGAGCAGCTCCGCGGCCTCGCCGCCGACCTCCTCAAGGCGCAGGCCGCGCTCGACGCACTCCTCGCTGGCTGGACCGACCCGGGGTGGCGACGCCAGGGAGTCATCGACCCGCGCCCCTCTGCCAACGGCACGGTGAGCGTCCTCGGCACGGCACCCGGCGCGCTGGTGGTCGAGGCGCCAGGCGCACCACAGCAGGTCTCCCTCGCCACCTGGGCGGGCAAGACCCAGGCTCTCGACAACCTGTTCAAGGGCCGCCTTGACCGCAGCTGGACCGAGCCTGAGGAGGAAGGGATCCTCGCGTTGATGACCCTGAGCGCCACGCTCGAGCTCCTCGACGCCTCCGAACCGGCCCTGCAGAAGGACGCTCGACGCCTCAGCGCGAGCGCCATCGTGGGCGCCCTGTCCGCGTTCGCGCGGGCGCAGGATTGGTCGGAGCGCGCGCCAGCCGGCGTGGCAGGCGCGGCGCGCCAACAGACCGCTGCGCGGCTCCTCGCCGACGCATTGATCGCCCGCCAGGAGGGCGACTGGACCCTCTCCGCTTCACTCCTCCAACGGCTCGTGAACGAGAACCGCGGCACCTGGGTCGTGATGCTGCTGTCCGACGGAGGCACCAAGTAATGAGCTCCACTGAAGATCCCCGTGGTGACTGGAATCCCCTCGATCGAGCCGTCGCGGAGGCGATGGACGGGCTGCGAACCACAGAGGTCGGTGCCCCCGAGGCGCTCCTGCTCCTCGCGACTGGCCCCGGCGATCTCCCCGCCCGCATGGACGCCGCCGTGGTCGTTCCTCTCCGGGAGGTCCCAGGGGTCCCTGAGCCCTGGCACGGCGTCACGCTGCGGGCGGGCAACCTCGGCGAGACCCGCGTCTGGCTCATCGAAGACGACCCCACCCTCGAGAACAGCGCCGCTCCGGACTGGAGCCGCGCCTTCCCCGTGTGGTTGGCCGGGGCGGCTGGCGCGCAGCTGATGATCCATACCTCGGCTGGCACCGCCCTCCAAGGCGACGGGAGCCCTCCCATGGCCGCTGGTGACGTGGTGCGCCTGGTCGACCACCTCAACCTCTCCGGCCGCTCCCCGTTGCGCGGCCTCGGCGAGAGCCGCGTGGGCCCGCTCTTCCCCGACCAGACGAGAGTCCACGATCGCCGACTGGCTGAGGTCGTGTCGACCGCAGCGGCTGCACTGAGCGTCCAGTTGCGGACCGGGGTCGCGGCATGCACCTCCGGCCCCGCGCTCTGCACCCCGGCCGAGCTCGCGTGGCACCGGACCGCCGGCTGCGACGTCTCCGTCCAACGCCTCGGAGACCCGCTGATCGCCGCGGCCCACGCGGGGATGGGGAGCCTCGCCCTCGTGGCCGTCACGGACGTCGCCGGCGAGCACGACCTCGACGTCGCCACCATCGTGGCCCGTGCCCAGGAGACAGCCCCCGTGCTTGATCAACTGGTCGAGACCGTAGCCAAGGGCCTGGGGCCGCTCGCGCGTGAGCGCGCCGCCGAGGTGGAGGCGTGACGCACTCGCTGGCTGTCCTGGTGTCTGGCACCGGGCGGCACCTCGAGAACCTCGCGGACCTCGCCCTGGACGAGCAGGCTGACTTCGATGCCGAGGTGAGCGTGGTCCTCTCGAACCGGACCGGCGTCGCCGCCCTCGACCGCGCCGCGCGCTTCGGCTTGCGCGCTGAGGTGCTCGAGGGCGCGGAGGGTGAATCCGTTGAGTCCTATGGGCGCCGAGTGTTCGACGTGGTACGGGACGCAGGCGCGGACACCGTCGTCCTCGCTGGCTTCCTGAAGAAGCTCTGGATCCCGGCCGACTTCGCCGGTCGGGTCATCAACATCCACCCCTCCTTGCTGCCCGCCTTCGGCGGCAAGGGGTACTTCGGCATGAACGTGCACCGCGCCGTCCTCGAGCGAGGCTGTCAGGTCTCAGGTTGCACCGTGCACCTCGTGGACGAGGTCTACGACAACGGACCGATTCTCCTCCAGCGGTGGTGCGCGGTCGAACCTGAGGATTCGGCCGAGGACCTCGCGGCCCGCGTCTTCCAGGAGGAGCTGCTGGCCCTCCCCGAGGCCCTACGGCGCTTCTGGCGCCGCTAGCCGGGCAAGGCGTCTGGCTCGGTCCCTGAGCCGCGCCTGCTGCCGCGCCGTCAGCCCGAGGCGGACCCCCGCCTCGACCGCACGCTCCGCCAAGCGGTGGGCGCTCGTCGGGTCTCCGAGCTGACGCTCGAGGAGCATGGACCCGCCGGTCAACAACTCCACGGCGTACCGGTCTTCCGAGCACTCCTCGAGCGCCCCCCTGTAGGCCTGCCGAGCGAGGTCGACCCTCCCGGCTCGTCGGTGCAGATGCGCCTGACGCACCTGCAGCCGGCGGCGAGCTTCACCCGCTGCGCCGCGCTCAAAAGCCGTCCCGATCCAGCGGAGCTCATCTTCCTCATCGACCGCGGTCTCAGCGAGCGCCACGGCTCGCTGACCGGCGGCCCCGCTCAGCGGGGCACCGTCGGCGCGGCACTCGAGCACCGAGCGCCCCAGGTACGCCGCGAGCGCAGCGAGCGAGAGCACGTCATGGTGGTTGTGCTCGAAGACCCCCTCGAGCCTGTGGGCGCGGCCCGCCAGGTAGTCAAACCAGGCCGCAGGCGCGAAGCTCCCGGGCAGATCGTCGGTCCTGTGGAAGTCGAGCAGCTCACGCTCCATCGTCTGGAGCCGCCCATCGGGAAGGGACCCCTGGGTCAAGCGACGGAACGGGTGGTAAAGGTCAAGGTGCGCGAGCCCCTCGAAGGGCGCCTCGACCCCGGCGATTCGCATCTTGTCCTCGAGGCGGTGACGGTCGAAGGACTTGCCGAAGAACGAGACCATTCCCGACGCCGCCCGGAGTCGCTCGGCCACGGCGGCGAGCATGGCGCGCTCCTCGCCCGGCTCGCGCAGGAAGCCCTGCCAGCTGACGAACTCGCCTCCCTCGAACCAGCCGAGTCCGACCATGTAGACGTAGACCCCTGCGCCCCCTGAGAGGCCGCTGGTCTCCGTGTCCAGGTACACGGCCTCCCGCAGGGGCATGGACCCCAGCGCCGCGTCCTTCGAGAGCCTCGCGATGGCGGACGGGACCGCGGCGTCGACCTCATCGAGGCGCCACCCCCCGTGCCTCCACGTGGCCACGTCGACCCGTGTCTCCCGGACCGCGAACGCGCCCTCCGCCCGGCGCACCTCCACGAGCGCCGCGGGGGGCGCCGCGGACGCCGCGCGCAGACCGTCGGCGCCGCCCTGGGTGAGAGGGCCACCGAGCGGAGCCGGCCTGGAGGGGCGGCCCCCGCTGTCGCCAGCGGCAGGCCCGGACCCCATGCCTCCGCGAAGACGCGCCTTCAGGCTGGCGGGCATTCCGGCGGAGGGGGCCCCGCGGACTGGGCTGCGCACCTCTGCCGCCAGCCCCGCCTCCCCGAGCCCGCCTCCGAGGAGCCCTGCCGCAGTCTCCTCGCCGGGTCCCTTCTCGCCGGGTCCCTTCTCGCCGGGTCCTTTCTCCGGCTCCGAGCCGGGTGCGCCGCCAGAGGCCCCCCGGAGTCGATCGCCCTCACGCCTGAGCCGCGCGAGCTTGGAACGGAACGCGTCCTGCATGCCTCCTTCCTCCGAGCCTCGGCTCAGAGCCCCTCCGTCGCCGCGCCGCGGGGCAGGGGGCCGAAGTCCGCCGCCTCCTCCTCGTCCGGCGCCTCGAGGTCTCCGGCGTCGGCATCCACCGGCGCAGGCCCCCCGGCGAGGTGCTGGAGGAGGCGCTCCACCGTCTCCTTCCCGAGGGGCCCCACCTCAGCCGTCGGCCCCACGCAGGCCGGACAACCCGCAGGGCAGGAGCAGCGCGTCACCACATCGAGGGCCGCACCGAGCAAGTCCCGGTGCGCGTTGAAGAGCAGCTCCCCGAGCCCCACCCCGCCTTGGACCTTGTCATAGAGGAAGAGCGTCGGCCGCCCGAAGTGGGGTGACTTCACGTGGCTCGAGAGCCCGAGGTCCGAGGGCTGGCACCGAATGAAGAGCGGCGCCACGCGGCGCAGGAGGTCGCCAAGCGCGCGCCAGGCGGCGCCGCGGTTGCCCCCCGCGAGCCCCAGCTCATCGGCCGTGTGCTCGGACAGGGTCATCACGAAGGCCTCGGTGTCCAGCTCCTCCGGCGGAAGATGGATGTCGCCAGCCCCGACATTCTCCCGCGTGTAGAAGCGGATCTTCTTGTAGAGGGTGGCGACCGTGGTCACATGCACCTCACCGCGCCACCCAGAGTAATCCTCTCCCTCGCGGGGCCCCTCGGGGGGGACCGGTGACTCCACCCGTGCGAGGGCGCGGTCCCTGCGTTGGCGCTCCTCCAGCCGGAGC
>JAQWJQ010000160.1 GCA_029248265.1 Planctomycetota bacterium | reverse complement strand
GGGGAGGATCAACCGGATCGTCCCGACATCAGGGGCGTAGAAGATCCGGGAGCGCGAGCACCCGATCACCGCGTGGGACAGCTCCCGGGTGCAGTAGGCGCAGGCGACCCGCAGGGGCTCCCGCTCGAGGATCCGGAAGCGTGGCTCGGCGTGGCGAGTCTCCGTCCTCGAGATGCACGAGGGGTTCGGGCAGGGATTCGGCCCCATGGGAACGCCGTGAGACTCCGGGCGCAGGGCAGGTGCCCCACTCGACTCGAGCGGGACGCGCCCCAGCAACCACGCCAGGATCGCCATCCGGATAGGCACGCCACGTGCGGCCTGCTTGAAGTAGATGCTGCGCGGGTCGGCGTCCACCTCGTCGCTGATCTCGTCACGCCGGGGCAACGGGTGCATCACGACGGCGTCCCGGAGCGACTCCGCCGCCATCGCGCGCTTCTCCAGACGGACGTAGGCCGTGTCCGAGAGCTCGGAGGAGGAATGGCGCTCGGTCTGAGACCGGGTCATGTAGACCGCGTCCACGCTCTGCACCTCCCAGCCGCGCGCGTCCGTGAAGAGTGAGAGCTGGTGGGGCTTCTGGGGCGTCAGGTACACCGCGTCGCTGTTCGACGCGAGATTGCCCAGCCGCCGGGCGTCGGCTCGCATGGGCTCCACCTGAAACTCCTCGTGGAGACGCTCGACCACGTAGTCCGGCAGCTCCAGGCCCGCCTGCGGGACGCAGACGATATTCGCACCGCACCGCGCGAGGGCGTACGCGAAGGAGTGCACGGTCCGGCTGTACTTGAGGTCCCCGGCGAGGACCACGTCGAGCCCCTCGATCTTCCCCCGCTCGACGTGCAGGTTGTAGAGGTCGCAGAGCGTCTGAGTCGGATGCTCAAGGCTACCGTCCCCCGCGTTGATCACCGGCACTGGCGAATAGCGAGCTGCCAGCCGGGCCGCACCCTCGCTCGGGTGCCGGAGGACGATCACGTCGGCGTACCCCCCCCCGACGACACGGATCGTGTCCGCGAGGGACTCACCCTTGACCACGCTCGAGCTGGTCATCTCGGCGGCGGTGAGTACGCCGCCGCCGAGCCGCAGCATCGCGGACTCGAAGGAGAGGCGCGTGCGGGTGGAGGGCTCGTAGAAGAGGCTCGCGGAGATGAAGCCCGGGCAGGTGTCGGCGAAGGCCCGCGGGTCCGCCGCGAACCGGTCCGCCAGCCGAAAGAGCGCGTGCATCTCCTCGATCGAGATGTCGTCGATCGAGACCAGGTGCCTGGGCTCGGGTGCCCCGCCAAGCGCCGCGGCGTCGCCCATGTGGTCCCCAGCCTCAGCGTCAACAGGCACGTCCGTGGAAGGGCTCTCCGCGGCGCGCTCCTCGTCGCCGAAACCGTTCGCTTTGGTGTCCTGGGTCATGCTCGCTCCTCTGCACGATCGCCATCGCGGGACCGCGCGGCGTCTACGTAGAAGCTAGAGCGCCGCGAGCAGAGAAGCGAGCGCCGAACGCTCGACGGTGTCTCCGGTCGCGAGATCGCACATGCGCGCGACGAGATCGGGCTCAAACGGCACGGCCCGACCCGCCTCCCAAGGGGAGCGGTCTCCCAGCCCCAGCGCCGCCTTGAACAGGGTCCCGACCCGCGCCCGAGCGTGCGCCGGCTCCTCCAGGGCAGAAATCGCAAGGGGACTCCACCCTGCAGGCTCGGCCCCGTCCTGCTCCGCGGCGCGGCTGCGCAGGCGGAGGCGGGGAGGTGCGCCGTCAGCGGCAGGGGCCTCCACCTGCCCGGCGACCGCGGCGTCCGAGGTGAGCTCGAGGACCAGGTCCGCCCGGGACGCGACCCCCCTGGCGAGCAGCTGCCCCTCTGCCTCGACCTCCGCTCCACGACCCAGCTCTGGCGCCAGGTCTCGCTCCCCCGCCGTGTCGACCAGGAAGACCGGCCAGCCCCCGAGCTCCGCCGGCGCCGCCAGCGCATCCCGCGTCGTCCCCGGTCGAGGGGTCACGGTCGCCTGGTGTTCACCGAGGAGCGTGTTGAAGAGCGTCGACTTCCCGGCGTTCACCGGCCCGACGATGGCGACCACCGTAGGCGTCCACAGCCGGGCGCAGCGCTGCCCCTCCGAAGCGAGCGCCGCCAGCCGGCGCCTTCGCTCAGCGGGCTCCACGTCGGCGAGCTCCGTCAGCTCTCGGCGCAGGGCCCCCCCCGCCTGGTCGAGGAGCACACGGGCGCCGATCGCGGAAGGGGCCGTCGCCGCTGCGCGCTCGGCCCGCTCTTCCAGTGAGAGCGCCCCCACCTCGGCGGGCGCCCCGCCTCCCCCTGCTTCCCCAGAGAGCCACTCGGTGACCGCGGCGATGATCGAGGGGCTCCCATGGGTGTGGACCTCGACCCCCTCGCTCCGGCCGACGAGCAGCGCCTCGTCGAGGGGAGGATCACCCGGCGCCGCGTCCGGCTCGCGGAGGATCGCCAGCCGCACCCCCCCCGGCGCGGGGACACCCGCCCCGGTCAGCGCGCCGAGCCTCGCGAGAGCTCGAGGGCCGTTGACGCTCAAGACCGCAACGCCACCGGCACCGGGGGGCGTCAGCAACTCGACGCTGCGGCGCACCACGCTCATCGGAGGCTCGCGGCGGCGAGGCCGAGGTGGACGAGCAGGGGCTCCTCCCGAGGCGGGGCCCCGAGAGCGACCCCGACGCCCTCCCTGGCGAACTCCCGAGCTCCGCCCGTCAGGACGCCGTGAACCGTCGCCTCCGGGTCGAAGGCCTCCCGCCGGATCGCGGCACAGAGGGCCTGCACCGCACCACGGAAGCCGACCACGACGCCGGAGCGGAGGGCCTCCTCCGTGGACCGCCCGAGGGCCGGAGCTCCGGGCCTCACCGAGAAGGCCGGAAGGCGCGCCCCCGCGCTGGAGAGGCTCCCCGCGAGGGTCCCCGGCCCCGGGGCGATGGCCCCGCCAAGGAAGGTCCCGCCACTCGAGCCGAGGGTGACGGCGTCCACCGTCAAGGCCGTCCCCGCGTCGATCACCAGCAGTCCACCCGGAGGCTGGGGCGCGGGGAACTCGGTCGACTGGACCGCCCCGAGGGCGGCGTAGAGCCGATCGCGACCGCAGGTCTCGGGGCGGTCGATCCGCAGCTCCAAGCCGGGGTCTGGATTGCACGACACCTCGAGCCCAAGGCCCTCGAGCAACCGGCACACCCGCCGCTCCTCCGCCGGGTCTCCGACGGCGCTCACGGCCGCGCGCGAGGGGCGGACTCCGGCGCGCTCGAGACAGCCCTCGAGCACGGGGGTGTCCAACTCGCCGACCGCGAGCGAGGCCAGAGCGTGCGCGGCGCCACGGTCGAACCAGGCGACCGAGGCGCTAGTGTTCCCCAGGTCCAGGGTCAGCACCACGCCCCTGGTCAATTGCCTGGGCTGTGGTAGACGACCGTCTCCACCCGACCGAGGCGCAGCACCTCGACGGTCCAGATGGAGTACCGCTCGGAGTTCGCATTCGCGAAGGCGATCGCCTCCTGCTGACTACCCACCGGGGTCCCGTTGATCGAGATCACAACGTCGCCGGACTGGGCCCCATGCCTCGCGGCGAAGGACCCCTCGCGGACGTCTGTGAGCTCAACACCCGCACGCTTCCCGTCCCGCATGAACGTCTTCGTTTTGACGTCGCTGGAGAGGATGGATTGATAGTCCGTCGCGAGCGTCGCTGCGTCCTCCGTGCCCAGGAAGTACTGACCGTTGCGACGCTCAGTCACCCTGGGCAGCTCTGGCCCCTTCGCGTCGTTCGTCGCGATGAGGGACGTTTGGGTCCGGGCGCGGAGCTTAGCCCCCTCCTCGACCGTCACGATGAGGTCGGCCCCCGTCCGCGTGCTCGGCGCAAGAAACTCGCGCGCGCGGCCCTCGTCAGCAAACGAGAACTCCACGCCATCGCCAGTGATCCTGTAGACACTGAACTCGCCGTCAGGAGAGGACGCCGCCGAGCCGATCCCGAACCAGCGGTCCCGCGGGTCGGCCTGCGCGTTGGTCAGCCGGACGAGGCAGAGGGACTCACCTGGGTCACGGTCATCCACGAGGACCATCAGGACCTCAAGCACATCCGAGACCGGGGTCAACTCGACCACCACGTCCTCAGTCGCAGCGCCCGTGACCTCCTCGACGACCACCGGCGGCTTGCCCGTCCAGTCAAAGCTCACGACCGCGGGCTTGATGTCTCCCTTGTAGTCGAGGGCCATGGGGCGCGGCGCCCTCGGCGGCTCAACGCCGTTGAGCACGGTCTCCGCCCGAGCCACCTCGAAGTAGGTCTTGGTGCGCCCGTCCGTGTAGTAGTCGTACGCGACGTAAGCGACCCCCGAGAGGAGAGCGAACGAGGTCACGTAGGAGACCGACTTGAAGATGCCGACGTTCATGGAGTCTGGGCTAGCGCCGCGGGCGGGCGAGCGTCACGGGGCGCTCAGTCGTTGGAGCTGTGGTAGATGATCGTCTCGATCCGCCCAAGGCGTAGGACCTCGACTTCCCAGACGTTGTAACGCTCTGAGTTGTTCTTGGCGAAGGCGATGGCCTCCTGCTGACTGTTCACCGCGTTGCCGTTGATCGAGATCACCACATCGCCAGATTGGGCGCCATGGCGAGCGGCGATTGAACCTTCGCGAACCTCGGTGAGCTCGACCCCGGAGCGCTTGCCGTCCACGAAGCGCGTCTTGGTCTTGACGTCCCTCGAGAGGATCTGCTGGTAGTCGTCCGCGAACTGCTTGGCGTCGTCCGAGCCGATGTAGAACTGGCCGTTCCGCCGCTCGGTGAGGAGGGCCGCCGCGTCCTGTCCACCAGACCGAGACCCCGACCCGATCAGCGTGCGGCGCGCGATGACGTCCCCAGGCCCGAGCGTTCGGATCAGGCCCTCGGCTTGCGAGCGGAGGCTGAGCGCGACCACTTCGGTGGGGCGCTCTTCATCCGCGAACGAGAACTCCACGCCGTCCGGCAGGATGTTCAGGACCGCCACGTGAGCGTGCGGTGCGGGGAGCGGAGACCCGACGGAGAAGAGCTGCTCCTGCGGCACCACCGCGCTGTCCGAGAAGCGGAGGGAGCAGACCGAGTCCGCGGGGTTCCGCGGCTCGGCGAGGACCATGATGACCTCGACGATGCTCTCGACAGGGATGACCGGCGCGGCCTCCTCCACGGCGCCGCTCTTCACCACATCCTCGACCACCGCGGGGGGCTCGCCGGTCCAGTCAAAGGCGACGACCGCCGGGGAGATATCCCGCTTGTAGTCCAGCGCCACCCGCTTGGGGGCCTTGGGCGGCGTGACGCCGTTGAGGACCATCCCCGCTCGCTGGCTGTCGAAGTGGGAGACGCCGCGATCGTTCTCGTAGTAGTCGTACCCCGAGTAAGCCATCGCGCTGAGGCACGCAAAGGACGACAGGTAAGCGAGGGTCTTGATCGTGGCGACGTTCATGGATCGGTCGGGGCTTGAACCCGGCTGCGCAGGTTATCAGGCGGACGACGCCGGATTGCGATCCTTCCCGGGGACAGGGATTTTGCGCGCCCCCCCCTTCCGCGGATCAGCGCGGCCCCTTCCGGAGGCGTAGCTCCGTCTCAGGAGCGGGGTCCGCGGCCTCTGGCGCCCCGGGAGAGAGCCCGCTGACGTCTCCCTCGGCCCGCAGGGACTCCGCGCGGGCCACCGCGCGGACCCCGCCGTGGATCCCGCGCAGCGCCATGACCAGCTCGTCGGGGCGGTCAGACGCCTCGCAGGCGTCCTCCAGCGACACGGCGCCGCTTTGTACAAGCTCCGCAAGGCGGCTGTTGAGCGGCACGAGCCCCGGCTCGAGGCCAGACTCGATCACCCGCCCGAGCTCGGTGGTCCTGCCCCCCTCGAGGAGCTCGCGGACCTGCGGCGTCGAGCTCATCAGCTCGTACGCGGGGATCAGGCCGCCCCCCGCCCGAGGCACGAGGCGCATGGACAGGACACCCGCGAGGGTGTCCGCGATCCGCTGCCGGATCTGAGCGTGCCGCTCCACGGGGAAGTAGCCGAGGATTCGGTCGACCGTCTGGGCCGCATTGACGGTGTGCATCGTGGACATCACGAGATGGCCCGTCTCGATCGCCTCCAGTGCCGCGAGGACGGTCTCGGCGTCCCGCATCTCCCCGATGAAGATCACGTCGGGGCTCTGGCGGAGCGCGTGCTTGAGACCGAGCTTGAAGGA
>JAQWJQ010000058.1 GCA_029248265.1 Planctomycetota bacterium | reverse complement strand
GTCGATGCTCAGCGACGTCGACCGCGTCCTGCTGGCGACGGATGAGGATCGTGAGGGAGAGGCCATCTCCTGGCACCTTGTGGAGGTGCTCGGCCTGAAGGTCCCCTATGAGCGCATGGTGTTCCACGAGATCACCAAGGGCGCAGTCCTTGAGGCGCTCCAGGACACCCGTGAGATCGACAAGGACATGGTCGAGGCCCAGGAGAGCCGACGGATCCTCGACCGCCTGTACGGCTATGAGGTGTCGCCGATCCTCTGGCGCAAGATCAAGCCGCGCCTCTCCGCCGGGCGCGTGCAGAGCGTGGCCACCAAGATCATCGTCGACCGCGAGCGTGCGCGCATGCGCTTCGTGGACGCCGAGTACTGGGACCTCACAGCGCGCTTCACGGCCACCAGCGGCGACGGTGAGGGCAAGGACTTCGAGGCTCGCCTGAATTCTCTCGGCGGCAAGCGCGTCGCCAGCGGCAAGGACTTCGATCCGGACACCGGCAAGCTGAAGCGGGATGACGTGACGCTGCTGGACGCCGCGGGGGCCAAGGCGCTCCAGGAGAAGCTGGACTCCGGCGACTTCAAGGTCCTGTCGGCCGAGGAGAAGCCCTTCTCTCGGACCCCCTCGCCGCCGTTCACCACCTCCACGCTCCAGCAGGAGGGCAACCGCAAGCTCCGCTTCGACGCGAAGCGCACCATGCGGGCAGCCCAGCGGCTGTACGAGAACGGCTTCATCACCTACATGCGGACCGACTCGGTCACGCTCTCGACGCTCGCCATCGAGCTGACCCGGGACGCGGTCGAGTCCACGTACGGCGCCGAGTTCCTCCCCGAGACGCCGCGCAAGTACAAGGGCAAGGTTCAGAACGCCCAGGAGGCCCACGAGGCCATCCGCCCGGCTGGCGAGAAGATCGTGCCGACCTCCGAGATCCGCAAAGTGCTCGGCGAGGACGAGGCCAAGGTCTACGACCTGGTCTGGAAGCGCACGCTCGCCTGCCAGATGAAGGACGCCAAGGGGCGCCGCATGGTGCTCAAGGTCGGTGAGGCGGACGGGACGATCCAGGCCGTCTTCCAGGCCAACGGCAACGTGATCGACTTCCCCGGCTTCCTCCGGGCTTACGTCGAGGGTGCGGACGACCCGGACTCCGCGCTCGCCGAGCGGGAGACCGTGCTGCCCCCGGTCGCCCAGGGAGACACCGCGAAGGGCTCCGAGATCTCTGCTGACGAGCACCACACCTCGCCGCCGGCGCGGCTCACCGAGGCGACGTTGGTGAAGATGCTCGAGGAGGAAGGCATCGGCCGTCCGAGCACCTACGCCTCGATCATCGACACCATCCTCCGGCGCGACTACACCTTCAAGAAGGGCTCCGCGCTGGTGCCGACCTTCACGGCCTTCGCCGTGGTGTCGCTCATGGAGCAGCACATGGGGCACCTGATCGACCCCAGCTTCACCGCCTCCATGGAGGCCGCCCTCGACGCGATCTCTCGCGGCGAGGACGAGATGCTGCCGTACCTCAAGAAGTTCTACGAGAGCGGGCTCGACGTCTCCCCCGGTCTGCGCCCGATGCTTGAGGAGAAGGCCGAGGACATCGACCCGCGCACGGTGTGCTCGATCGGCATCGGCAAGAACGCCGATGGTGAGGATGTCATCGTTCGGGTCGGCCGCTACGGCCCTTTCCTCCAGCTGGGCGAGACCACCGCGCCGCTGCCGGACGAGACGGCGCCCGACGAGGTCACCGTGGAGTTCGCCGAGAAGATCCTCGCGGCGAAGGCGAAGGGCGACGAGCCCATCGGTCACCACCCGGAGAGCAGCCTGCCGATCTACATCAAGACCGGCCGCTACGGCCCCTACGTCCAGCTCGGCGACCAGACCGAGGACAAGAAGGAGAAGCCGAAGATGGTCTCGCTCCTCAAGGGGATGAGCGTCGAGGACGTCGACCTCGAGGTGGCCATCGCCCTGTCGTCCCTGCCGCGGAACCTCGGCAACGACGCGGACGGCGTGGAGATCCTCGCCTACAACGGCCGCTACGGGCCGTACATCAAGCGCGGCGCGGACACCCGAAGCCTCGAGGCGGAGGACCACCTCCTGACCATCACGAACGAGCGGGCCCTCGCGCTGCTCGCCCAGGAGAAGAAGGGCCGCGGTCGCTCCACGCCGGAGCCCATCAAGGTCTTCGAGAACGTCGAGGCCCTCGACGGCGCCTCGATCAAGCTGCTGAAGGGCCGCTACGGCCCCTATGTGAGTGACGGTGAGGTGAACGCCTCTCTGCCGCGTGACATGGAGAACCCCGAGGCGCTGACGGTGGCCCACGCCCTCGAACTCCTCGCGGTCCAACGCGAGAAGAAGGGCAAGAAGAAGAAGGCCAAGAAGAAGGCGGCCAAGAAGAAGACCACCAAGAAGAAGGCCACCAAGAAGAAGGCGGCCAAGAAGAAGGCCTCGAAGAAGAAGGCCTCAAAGAAGGCGCCCTCGCGCAAGAAGGCCGCCAGCTCAGGCGACGCCAACGAGGGAGCCGCGGACGAGTCGTGATGCCTGGCGAGACCGACGCGACACCGGTCGGTTCCCAGGAGAGCGGCTCGCTCCCGCTCATCAGCGTCGAGGAGGACCTCAGGGTGGTCTCGTGGAACATCCACAAGGCCCTGGATCCGGGCCTTCCGGCGGAGCTTGAGCGCCTCGTCGAGGAGCGCGCCCCCAACGTGCTTGCGCTCCAGGAGGCCCGGCCGGATCTCCCAGTCCCGGCGGGGTTCGCGGGGCACCACGCCGCGAGCTTTCGGCGTGGGGTGGTGGGGCCAGAGGAGGGGGTCATGACCCTGGCGCGGCACGCCGTGGGGTCCGCTCGCCGGGTCCGTTCATCGGAGCGTGAGCTCCACCTGCTGACCCCCAAGGCCGCGCTGATCGCCGCGCTTCCCCTGAGCAACGGCGGGGAGCTGTGTCTGGTCAACGTGCACGGGCTGAACTTCGACCCCAGCGGTCGCCAGCTGGCGCGTCAGCTCGAGGAGCTTCGGGACCGGGTCGCCCACCTCAGCGGGCCCATCGTGGTCGCTGGCGACTTCAACACCTGGAACGACCGGCGCATGGAGGCCGTGCGTGACCTCGCTCAAGCGCTGGACCTGCAGGAGGTGTGCCCGGACTTCCCGGGCGGGACCAAGGGGCGGCTGCCCGTACGTCGCGCTCGCGAGACGCTCGGTCTCGATCCGCGCCTGCACCTCGACCGCCTCTTCGTGCGCGGCCTCCTGCCGGTCCACGCGGCCTGGATGGAGTCGTATGGTTGCTCGGACCACGTGCCCTTGATCGCCCACCTCTCCTGGACCCGATGAATCAACAGCTCGCCCAACACTGGGGCCTCAATCCTGAGGTCGCCTTTCTCAACCATGGCTCCTTCGGCGCAGCGCCGCGGGTGGTGCTCGAGGCGCAGCGGCGAGAGCAAGACGCCCAGGAGCGGGACCCGATCCACTACCTCGCGCCGGAGCGCAGCCTCTACAAGAAGCTCGATGCGGTGCGGTCGCGTCTCGGGGACTTCCTCGGCTGTCCAGCGGACGACCTCGCCTTTGTTCGCAACGCGACAGACGGCGTCAACGCGGTCTTGCGCTCCTTCAAGCTGGAGCCTGGTGACCGCATCGTCATCACGAACCATGGCTACAACGCGTGCAACAACGCCGCGCGTTACGTGGCGGAACGGGCCGGGGCGGAGGTCTCGGTGGCCGAGATTCCGTTTCCCATCGAGGACCCCGCCGAGGCCGTGGCCGCGGTGGCAGCGGCCTGCTGTGACAGGACGCGCCTGATCCTCGTGGACCACGTCACCAGCCCGACCGGGCTGATCTTGCCGGTGGAGGAGATCGTCCAGCAGGCTCGAGCGCGGGGTATTCGGACGCTGGTAGACGCGGCCCACGGCCCCGGGATGTTGGCCATGGACCTCGAGCGGGTGGGGGCTGACTACACGACGGGCAATCTCCACAAGTGGCTCTGCGGCCCCAAGGTCTCGGGTTTCCTCCACGTGCGCCCCGAACTGCAGGAGACGGTGCGCCCCTGCGTGATCAGCCACGCGGCGAACACGCCCGCCGAAGGCCGCTCTCGCTTCATCGCGGAGTTCGATTGGACGGGCACCTTTGACCCCTCACCCCTCCTCTCCGTTCCCCACGCGATCGACTTCCTCGAGGGGGTCATCCCCGGTGGCCTGGCGGCCGTGCGGGCTTCCAACCGAGCCCTGGTGATGGAGGGCCGGGCGATCCTCTGCGATGCCCTCGGGGTCCGTCCGCAGGCCCCCGACGCCATGGTCGGGTCGCTGGTGGCCCTCCCGCTCCCCGCTGCGCCGCCGCGAGCGCGATCCCATGGGAGGGTGGACCCCCTGCAACTCGCCCTGTTTGAAAAGCACAGGGTCGAGGTCCCGATCATGCACTGGCCGAATCAAGGGCAGCGCTGGGTGAGGCTCTCCGCCCAGGTCTACAACGACCGCTCGGACTATGAGCGCCTCGCGGCGGGGCTGGTCGCAGAGGGCGAGGCTTCTCCGGCCTGATTCAGCCTCAGAGGGCCCGGCCGGTCATACTCTCCCCACCCCGCCCGCTCTTGGGCCGTCTCCGCATGTATCGCATCCCCGGCTTCCACTTCGAGGACCACGTCTTCCGGCTGCCCCTGGATCATGACGATCCTGCTGGCGGTGCCATCGAGGTCTTCGGGCGCGAGGTCCTCTCGGGGGACGGCGCCCACCGCGACCGCCCGTGGCTCGTCTTCCTCCAGGGCGGCCCGGGCTTCGAGAGCCCCCGGCCGCTGGCTTCGGGGGGGTGGCTGAGCAAGGCGGTGGAGCGCTATCGGGTCCTGCTGCTCGATCAGCGCGGCACCGGCCGAAGCACCCCGCAGACTCCGGAGAACATCACGCGCCTTGGGGGCGCCGCCGCCCAGGCTGAGCACCTCGCTCGCTTCCGCGCGGACGCGATCGTTCGGGACTGCGAGGCCATCAGGACCGAGCTCGGCATCGAGCGCTGGACGGTGCTGGGGCAGAGCTTCGGCGGCTTCTGCGCCGTGCACTACCTGTCCTCCGCACCCGAGGGGCTCGCAGGCGTCATGATCACGGGCGGCCTGCCAGGGCTTGAGACGAGCGCGGAGGAGGTCTACCGCCGAACGTATCCCCTGACGCGGACCAAGAACGAGCAGCTCTTCGAGCGCTTCCCTCAGCTCGAAGGGCGCGTGCGCGCCGTCTTTGATCGACTCCAACGAGGGGACGTGACGCTCCCCTGTGGAGACCCGCTCACCCCCGAACGCCTGCAGCTCGTGGGGAGCCAACTGGGCTTCTCCTACGGCGCGGCGCAGCTGCACTACCTCTTTGAGCGGGCCTTCGTGCCGGAGACGGACGTTCTCTCGCGGGCGTTCCTCCGCGGGGTCGAGGGGATGCAGTCCTTCGACACCAACCCCTTCTACGCGATCCTGCACGAGGCGTGCTATGCCCAGGGCGGTCCGACCGCGTGGGCGGCCCATCGTGTGCGAGAGGAGTACCCCGAGTTCGCCGCGCCGACCGCGGGTGGCGCGCCGCTCTTCACCGGAGAGATGGTCTACCCGTGGTTCCTTGAGCAGTTTGGAGCGTTGCGGGGCCTCGCCGAGGTGGGCGAGTTGCTCGCGGCCAAGACCGACTGGCCCCGGCTCTACGACCCCGTCACGCTCGGCCGTAACGAAGTCCCGGTGGCCGCGTTGATCTACCACGATGACATGTTTGTCCCGGCGGAGCTCTCGATCGAGACGGCTGGCCGGATCAAGGGGCTGGATCCCTGGATCACCAACGAGCACGAGCATGACGGGTTGCGTGCCGACGGCGCCAACGTGTTCGAGAAGCTGCGTTGCCGCCTCTAGGGGCCGGTCCCGGCCCTCCTTGATGAGGCGAACCTGAGGAGGAGGCGGCGCGTTGCGAGGAGGGGCCGTAGCCTCCCACGAATGCTCTCGAACCAAACCTCCTTGCTCCTGCTTGCCGGCCTGCTCGTCTCGTCCTCCCCCGCGCAGGAGCGCGCCGGTGACGTCGCGCCCTCGGCGGGGGAGCGGGGGGTCCGTCGCTCCCTCGAGGGCGCCGGCGATGGCGCGACGCTGGTGGCGCCCCTACGGGCTCGAGAGACCTACCTGGTGGACCTCGCGGGGGAGACCTTGCACTCCTGGTCCAGTGACTGGACCCCGGGCAACTCGGCGTACTTGCTCGAGGATGGCTCGCTCCTGCGCTGCGGCAAGGACGCGGGGAGCGCGCCCTTTCGCGGCGGCGGAGAGGGCGGGCGGATCCAGCGGATCAGCTGGGACGGGGAGCTCCTCTGGGACTACCAGCTCGCCAACAGCCGACGGCGGCAGCACCACGACATCGAGCCGCTGCCCAACGGGAACGTGCTGGCCATCGTCTGGGAGGGGGTGTCCTCCGAGGACGCCGTGGCCGTGGGCAGGGACGCGGACCGCGCGGGCGGCGCGATCTGGCCTGACGCGGTCGTCGAGTTGAAGCCATTGGGCAAGGAGGGGGCGGAGGTCGTCTGGGAGTGGCGGGCGTGGGAGCACCTCGTGCAGGACCGCGACTCGGAGAAACCGAACTACGGCGACCCGGCGGAGCACCCGCACCGGATCGACGTCAACTTCGATCGCCCTGAACGACCCAAGAGCGCCGAGGACCTCGAGCGCGAGGCGGCCGAGCAGGAGCGGCTCCGGGGCCTCGGGTATGGGGGCGGGGGCGACGAGCCCCGCGGGGGCCGACGCGGGCGTGGCGGCCGTAGAGGGAGGGGGGGCGGCTCCGATTGGATGCACACCAACGGGATCGACTATGACCCCACCACGGACCTGATCGCCATCAGCGTTCGATCGGCCAGCGAGGTCTGGTTCATCGACCACTCGACCACCACGGAGGAGGCGAGCTCCGCCGAGGGCGGCCGCTACGGGCGCGGCGGCGACCTCCTGTATCGCCTTGGCCGGCCCGCTAGCTGGCGAGGCCCGGGGGAGCAGGTCCTCTTCCATCAGCACGACCCACGCTTCGTGGCCGTCGAGGGGGGGCTGGGCCTCTCCGTCTTCAACAACGGGAGCGGGCGGGAGGGCGGGGACCGTTCGACGGCGGACGTCTTCAACCTGCCCTTCACGCGCGAGGGAGGATTCGGTGACGGAGCGCCCGCGGCGCCGACGCTTGCCTGGAGTTGGGGGGGCGGTGATGAGCGCATCTTCAACGGTCACATCAGCGGGGCAGAGCGGCTCGCCAGCGGCAACACGCTGGTGTGCCTCGGTGAAGAGGGGCGCGTCTTCGAGGTCACGCCGGCGGGCGCGGTGGTCTGGGAGTACCTCCAGGACTTCAAGGCCACCGGGGAGCAAGGGACCGGAGGTCCGGGTGGGCGTGGAGGGCCCCCTGGGGCAGGGCCCGACCGTGGCGGTCCTCCGGGGGGCGGTCCTCCGGGGGGCGGTCCGCCCCGGGGAGGCCCGCCGGGTGGACGGCGAGGTGGCGGAGGCCCCCAGAGCGCGCACGCGATCTTCCGGGCCAGCCGTTATGCGGCGGACTTTCCAGGCCTCGCGCGCCTCGCAGGAGAGGGTGGCGCGGACGAACGCTGATCGTCCCTGGCGAGGGGCCTCGGCTGCTCAGCGGCGCGCCTGAGGCTCGCCTTGCACGTGCACCACAAGGGTTCGCGCGTGCGGCGCCCAGCGGTGCTCGAAGAGGAAGAGCCCCTGCCAGCGACCGAGGCTGAGTCGGCTGCCCGTGACGGGGACCGTCTCCGATGAACGAGTGACCGCCGCCCGCAGGTGGGAGGGCATGTCGTCCTCGCCTTCAGCGGTGTGGGAATAGCGCGGGTCCCCGTCGGGTGCGAGGCGCTCGAACCAAGACAGCAGATCACTCGATGCGCTCGGGTCCGCGTTCTCCTGGATCAAGAGGCTGGCCGAGGTGTGGGCACAGAAGACGACCGCGAGCCCTGTCTCGACGCCCGACCTCGCGACGACCGAGGCGACCTCGCGGCTCACGTCCGTGAGTCCGCGACCAGGCGTCGTGACCTCGAGGTGCTCCTGGTGATGTACGACGTTCATGGCTCCATTCCATCTTGGACAGGCTCGGTTCGTACTCTCTTGCCCATGGATCCGCGCAAGGCTGAGCTCCTCGCACGCCTGGAGGACGTGCCCGCCCTGGTAGAGGTGCGCGGTCTGCTGGGGAGGAACGGGACGTCGCTGGTGATGTCCGAGACCAGCGAGGTCTCGGGCTTCGTGTTCGCTCCAGACCATGACCTGGCGGCTGGCTTCGGTCAGCCGGCGCCAGGGCTCGGCGCGGCCCTCGCCGCGGCGGCCCGTACCGCCGGCATCGAGCCGGGACAGCTCCGTGTTCGGGCGGACCCCGGGGTCATGGAGGCGTGGTGTGCGGCGGGGGCGGGATCCTCGGCGGAGGTGGTGGAGGTGTTCACCTGGTCGGGCGCCGCGGAGGAGCTGGCGGCGCTCGCCGGTCGCCACGAGGCTCGGATCCTCACGCGCGGGGATGAAGGCGTGCGGGACCTCCCCGGGCACATGCGCAGGGAGCTGGAGGGGCTCGAGTCCTGGCCGGCGGCCGCGGTGGCCACGGCCGGTGGCGAGCCCGTGGCGATGGCCTACGCCTTCGTGGAGACGGAGACGCTCTGGGATGTGTCGGTGGCGACCGAGGCGGCATTCCGCCGCGAGGGCTTCGGCGCGTGCGCGGCCGCGGCCCTCATGCTCGACCGCGCCGGGGTGGGGCTCGCGCCGGTCTGGTCGGTGTCCTCGACCAATCGGGCCTCCATCGCCCTGGCGGAGCGCCTGGGCTTCGTACCAGCGGCTCGTTGGGGCGGCTGGCGCCTGCCCTAGGGAAGCACGGTGAACTTGAGCCCGCCGGAGAGCCCAACCGGGGTAGCGGGCAGGAGCCCAGGGTCTCGGTACCACCACTGGCAGAAGATCTCGTCCCCGGGGAGCATGCCGCTGGAGGCGAGAAAGGCGCTGTCCATGGGGAGCTCGAGGCGGCCGGAGCAGTTGCCGAGGCCGAGGCCATCGGAGAATTGGACCGGGGTGCGGGCCAGCGAACCGCCCACGCACAGGAAGCCACCCAGCAGCGGCAGCTCCAGGCCCTCACGGCCCCAGAAGAGCATCCCGAACTGTTGGCTCAGGACGTGGTCGCACGCGATGGCGAAGTCGCTCTGGGTCAGGGACGGGGTCCCCGTGGCGAGGATGGTGGGGACACAGCCTGCCGAGTCGACCTTCGGGAAGCAGTAGGTGGACGGTCCGCTGACAGGGAGGTGTGGCGCGAGCCCGTAGTGGCGCTGGATTCCAAACAGGTGCGCCCGAGCCAGCGCCTCCACGGCGCCTGGTGCCGCGAGGGCCGCGGCGTCGCTTGGGTTGCTGAGGAACCCGGCCTCCGTCAGGGCCGCCGGCATGAGGGACTCACGGAGGACGAAGAAGTTGGCGGTCTTCGGGCCCCGATCCACGAAGCCCATGGCGGTCAGGAGCTCCTCTTGGAGGCGATCCCGTAGGTCGGCCCCCTGCGTCCCGTTGGCGAAGGAGAACGTCTCGGTCCCGCTGGCGATCGAGCTGGTGAAGGCGTTGTGATGGATCGAGACGAAGCGGTCGGCGGGCCAGTTGTTCGCCTCGGTCGTCCGGTTCGAGAGGGACACCGTGGCGTCGTCGGTGCGGGTCATCCGGACCTCCCACTCGCCGCCGCCCGAGGGGTCCGCGGTGTCGGCCTCGAGCAGGTCCCGCAGGCGCAGGGCGACCTCCAGGTTGAGCTCCTTCTCCACGATGCCGTTGCCGATGGCCCCCGGGTCGATGCCGCCGTGTCCGGCGTCGATGAAGATCCTCCGCGCGTTGCCGCTGCCCTGGAGGGACGCGCTCGCGGGGGGCTCGAGGTGGACGGCGGCAGCCGCCGCGAGGCCCAATGTGGCGGTCAGGGTCGCGGCGCGTCGTAGGGGGGGCAGGCAGAACATCACACGTCGAAGGTACACGGAAGCCGCGATCCTCGCCGAGGGCGGGGTTTGAACTGGCGTCAGGATGCGGGACAATCAACGCCATGGACTCAAGTCAGCAGCGCGCGGCCCTCCACGCTGAGGTCGCCCGGCTCCACGGGACGCCCCTCTATGTCTATGACCTCTCGGTCGTGCGCCGCAATCTGAAGCGGTTCGCCCGCTTCGACTCGGTGCGATATGCGGTGAAGGCCAACTCGAACCTGGCGGTCTTGCGCGCCCTGAGGGAGGGAGGCGCGCGCTGTGAGGTCGTGTCGGCGGGGGAGATCGAGCGGGCCCGGGCCGCGGGCTTTACGCCCGGTGAGATGGTCTACACGGCGGACCTCATGGACCGCAGGGCGCGCGCGCTGGTGGGCGATCTCAAGCTACATGTCAACGCGGGGAGCGCGTCGATGCTCGAGGACGTCGCGACCGTCTGCGGTCCGGGACAGGTCACGCTGCGGGTGAACCCGGGGTTTGGCGAGGGGCACGATAGGAAGGTGACGACAGGCGGGGCCCATTCGAAGCATGGCATCTGGCACGAGGAGCTCCCTGCGGTCCGTGATCGAGCGGAGGCGCTCGGGCTGCGAGTGACTGGGCTGCACGTGCACATCGGATCGGGCCTCGAGGGACGCTTCGTCGAGCGGACGGTGGAGTCGATGGGGTCTGCCGTGGCGCTCTTCTCGGAGACCTTGGAGCGGGTCTCCTGCGGCGGGGGGATGTCCTTCCCTTATGCCCCCGGAGAGGAGGCCTTTGACCTGGAGGGCTTCGCCGAGACGTGGCTCGCCGCGCGCGATCGGTGGTCGCGCGAGTTGGGGCGGCCCCTCACGCTCGAGGCTGAGCCCGGCCGCTTGCTGGTCGCAGACGCGGGCGTCCTGCTCACCGAGGTCTGCGGGATGAAGTCCACGGGGCGCGAGGGGGCGACGTTCCTGCTCGTGGACGCAGGCTTCCACAGCATGATCCGGCCGCTGCTGTACGGCGCCTTTCACCGCATCAGCACGCTGGCAGAGGATGGCCGGCCGACGACGCCGAAGATGGTGGCGGGCCCTCTCTGTGAGAGCTCGGATGTCTTCACCCAGGGCAAGGAGGGCGCGCCAGCGCCGCAAGCGCTCCCTGACATGGAGCGAGGTGAGCTGCTCATGATCCACGATGTGGGGGCATATGGAGCCGCCATGGCCTCCTGCTACAACTCCCGCTCGCTGCCTGCGGAGGTCGTGATCGGCGACGACGGCGCCGCGTCTCTCGCGCGCCCGGCGATCAACCCCAACCACCAGCTCGAGCTTGAGAAGGAGTTGCTCCCGTGAGCGGCGCGGCGCTCTCTGGTTGGCCCGCGCGCTGGGCCGCTGTTTCCCTGTGCCTCACCTCGCTGGCCTGCGGGGGATTGGCGCCGGTGCCAGAGCCCACGGCCGTCGCGGACGGGTGGCTGGAGGGCTTGCTCGAATCGCGCCCTGACCTGTTCGGCGACCTCCTCGCAGCGGGGGACGCCCACCGCGTCAAGGTCGAGGTGGTGGTCGTGGAGCGAGGGGCAGAGGGGCCGGTTCTCGTGCGCCACACCCTGGACCGCGGGCCGGAGTACTTCTACCCGGCCAGCGCCGTGAAGACCGCCGCCGTGGTCGCCGCTTTCGAGGGGCTCGGTGACCTTGCGGCGGCGGGGGCGCCGGTATCCCGGTCCACCGCGCTCCGCTTCCACCCGCTCTTCGAGGACGACGCCCTCGAGGAGCGAGACCCGACCCACCTGAACGGCGGCACGATCACGGCGGGGCATGAGGCGCGGAAGGTGCTGCTCGTGTCCGACAACGGGGCCTACAACCGGCTCTACGAGCTCGCAGGGAACGACGGCGTGAATGACGCCCTGTGGAGCGCCGGGCTCACGGACTCCAGGATCCTCCACCGGCTCTCGGAGTTCCGGAGCCCCGAGCAGCAGCTGCGGGTCCCCGCGATCGACCTGCTCGACGAGGCGGGCCGCGTCCTCGTCAGCCTCCCTCGGCGAACCGCGCCCGCGCCCGGCTCCAACGCCGAGCTCACGGGGATCGAGCTCGGTCGCGCCCACACGACGGGCGGGGCCTTGGTGCAGGGTCCCATGTCGTTCGCGTTGAAGAACTTCATGCCGCTCAGCGACCTCGTGGACATGAACATCATGCTGCTGCGGCCGGACCTGCTGCCCGCGTTGGACCGAGAGCGCGGCGGTCCTCCCCGGGCGGGGTTCGACCTCGCGGAAGGGGACCGGGAGTTCATCCGGGAGGCGATGGCCTCCACGCCGGGCGCGTCGCGCGACCCGAGATATGACGCCGAGGCTTATCCGGACGACTACTCCAAGTTCTTGCTGCCGGGGCTGCTGCGAATTCGACCCATGGGTGCGCTGGTGGTGCGCGACAAGGTCGGGCGGGCCTACGGGTTCAGCGTGACGAACAGCGAGGTCGTCGACCGGAGGACCGGCCGGACCTTCTTCCTCGCGGCGGCGGTGTACACCAACCCCAACGGGGTGGTGGGGGACAGCGTCTACGACTACGCCAGAGCGGACCGCTTCTTCGGCGACCTCGGTGAGGTGGTCGGTCGAGCCGTGCTGGGCGACTGAGGTCCGCCGTAAGGGGGCGCCAGTCGGCGCTGGCTGTGGTACAGGAGGTCCCATGTTCTCCGTCTTCGCAGCCGCACTCACCGCGCTCCAGTTCGTCCCTGCCCCTGTCCCTGCCACTGACCTCGACGAGGCCCGCCGCCTGATGGACGCCGCCGTGGGCGCTGGCACCATCCCCGGGGCGGTGCTGGTGGTCGGTCGCGGCGGGGACGTCGTCCATCAATCTGCCCACGGGGAGCGGGCGCCGGGCGTCCCGATGACGCTGGACACGGTCTTTGACCTCGCCTCCTTAACGAAGTCGGTGGCCACCTCCACTTCCGTCATGGTGCTGGTCCAGGACGGTCGGCTGCGGCTCTCGGACCGCGTCTCTGCGATCCTTCCCAGGTTCACGGGCGGCGAGAAGGAGGGGGTCACGGTGGAGCAGCTGCTGCTCCACACGGGAGGGCTCGCGGCCGCGAATCACCTGGACGACTACCGCGACGGCCCGGCCGAAGCGGTCGCCCGGATCTGTGCCCGGGACCTCGTCGCGGCGCCTGGAGAGAAGTTCATCTACAGCGACCTCGGCTACATTCTGCTCGGGGAGATCGTGAGGGCGGTGAGCGGAGAGCCCCTCGACCGCTTCAGCGCCCGACGAGTGCACGGGCCGCTCGGGATGGGGGAGACGAGCTATGGGCCCCTCGAGGGTGCCCGGCTCGGGCGCTGCGCGCCGACCTCGCCGGACGGGGCGGGCGCAGGGGCGGTGCATGACCCCAGGGCTCGCGCGCTCGGGGGCGTGGCGGGGCACGCTGGTTTGTTCTCCACGGCGGCGGACCTCTCGAGGTTCTGCGGCATGCTCGCGGGGGCCGAGCCGGACGGATCGCCCCTGGGTCCCGCCGCTCGAGCGGAGCTCATTCGTCCGCGCCTTCTGGAGGGAGGCGCGGTCGCGCGGGCCCTCGGGCTCGACGTGGCGTCGCCCTACGACTCCCCCCGCGGCGCGAGGTTCCCTCGCTACCTCTCCTTCGGCCACACGGGTTTCACCGGACCCTGCTACTGGGTCGATCGTGCCTCAGGCGTCTGGTACCTGCTCATGGTGAGCCGCCTGCAGGCGGATCCTGCTCCCTCCCTGAGCCCGCTCCGGCGGGCGGTGGCGGACGCGGTCGCGGGAGCGTTCGGCGTCGAGGCGGCGCCGCGGGCCGCCCACGTGAAGACGGGGGTGGACGTGTTGGTCGAGGAGGACTTCGCCCGGCTCAGGGGGCGCCGCCTCGCGCTCATCACCAACGTGACGGGCCGCTGCCGGGACGGCCGCCGGACCATCGACGCCTTGCACTCCGCCCAAGGCGTGGAGCTCGTGCGCCTGTTCTCGCCGGAGCACGGCCTCTTCGCCAAGCTCGAGGGCGACGTGGCGGACGGGCGGGACGAGGCGACCGGGCTGCCCGTGTTCAGCCTCTACGGGGCGACCCGCCGCCCGACGGCGGAGATGCTGGCGGGGATCGACGCGGTGGTCTTCGACATCCAGGACATCGGCGTGCGCTACTACACCTACATCTCGACCCTCGGCCTCGCCATGGAGGCTTGCGGAGAGGCGGGGGTCGACGTGGTGGTCCTCGATCGGCCGAACCCGATCACGGGTCGCCGGGTGGAGGGGCCGATCATCGACCCCGACCGTCAGTCCTTCATCGGCTGGCGTCCCCTCCCGGTGACCCACGGGATGACCGTGGGCGAGCTGGCTCGGATGTTCCGCAAGGAGTGGGGTGGGATCGAGTGCGAGCTCGAGGTCGTCCCCATGGCCGGGTGGACCCGTGGCATGTGGTGGGAGCAGACCGGCGTGCGCTGGATCAACCCCTCGCCGAACATGCGCAACCCGGACCAGACGGTGCTGTACCCGTGCACCGGGCTGCTCGAGGGCGCGAACCTCTCCGTGGGCCGTGGCACCGACGAGCCCTTTGAGCTCTTCGGCGCGCCGTGGATCGACGGCCCCCGCCTGTGCGACGCCCTGCGCGCCGCCGCCCTCCCGGGGCTGGAGTTCATGCCCATCGAGTTCACCCCCGACGCCTCCAAGTTCAAGGGCGAGGCATGCCAGGGCGTGCACGTCACGGTGACCGATCGCGACGCCCTGCGGCCGGTCACCTCCGGTCTCGCGATCATGTGGCACCTGGACCGGCTCTTTGGTCGGGCGTTTGACGCCGCGGACGGCGACGCCCGCCTGCGTTCGGCTTCCACCTGGGAGGGCCTGCTCCGGGCGGCGGATTGGCGTTCCGTCCCGGGCTCGTGGGCGGCCGACGTCGAGGCCTTCCGTCGCCTGCGCCAGCCCTACCTCCTCTACCCCGACGCCCGATGAAGCTCCTCGCGCCCCTGCTCCTCGCGCTCGCCTCCTGCGCCGCGCCCGCCCTCGTCGTCGAGACCGCCCCGCCGACCCTGGACCCCCTCGTGGAGGTGGCGGCCCAGGACGGGCGGATCCGCGTGCTCGCGGTCTACGCCACGCCGGACAACTTCGTGGGGGAGGCCCTCTACCCCGAGCCGAGGATCTTCCTGCGGCGCTCGGCCATGGAGCGCCTCTCACGCGTCCAGTCGGCCCTCGAGTCCCAGGGCATGGGTCTGATGGTCTTCGACGGGTATCGGCCTTGGTCGGTGACCCGGCGCATGTGGGAGGTGATCGGCGACCCGGATTATGTGGCTGACCCGCGCAAGGGGTCCCGGCACAACCGCGGCATGGCGGTGGACGTGACGTTGGTGGACGGGCGGGGCCAGCGGCTTCCGATGCCCACGGACTTCGACGCCTTTGTCCCGGAGGCGCGCGCGGACGCCGAGGTCCTCGAGCCCATGCGTACCAACCGGCGGCTGCTGATCGAGGCCATGGCAGGCCAAGGCTTCCGGGTGCTCAGCTCGGAGTGGTGGCACTTCGACTGTGACGGCTGGCAAGACCGAGCGTTGCTCGACGTCGCCATCGACCAGATCCCCTCACCGGCCGAGTGAGCGCGGCTGGCGCGACCGGCTCAGAGGGCGCGCAGCCAGTTCGGGACGAAGGGCGCGCGGTCCGGGCGTTCGAGGACGCTGTCCAGCACCTCAAGCAGGGCCTCGCGGTCCTTCGGGAAGACGCCCTTGAGCGCGAGGGTGTTCGACGCGTGGTTCGAGCGGAAGATCGAGCTCTCGAGGTTCAGGTGCTCGATGAACTCCCGCAGCTCCCGCGCGAGCTCGATGGGGGTCAGCTCGTCGACCTCGCCCGCGTTGGCGGAGTCCATGAGCGGCGTCCCCTCCACCGGCGTCATCACCAGGGTGCTGACGAAGCGCGGCTGGATGCCGTTGATGACGCGGGCGCTCTCGCGGGCGTGCTCCAGGGAGCGGGCCCGATTGCCGGCGCCCAGCAGGATCATGGTGGAGAGCTTCATGCCCGCGGCGGAGGCCTTGCGCCCCAGGCGGATCATGTCCGCGGCGTCGACGCCCTTGTCGAGCCAGGTGAGCACCTCGTCGTCGCCGGACTCCACCCCGAGGTAGAGCTGGGTCAGCCCCTCCTCCCTCAGCTGGCGGAGGTCCGCGTCGGTGCGGATCTCGATGGACTGGGGTGAGGCATAGGCCGAGACGCGCCGGAGGTCGGGGAAGGCCTCGCGGAGGTGGCCGAGCAGCTCGGAGAGGAAGCGCGTCTTGGCGACGAGGGCGTCGCCGTCGGCGAGGAAGACCTTGCGGACGTCGCCCAGGTGCTGGCGGGCCCAGGCGATCTCCCGGACCAGCTCCTCCATGGGACGCACGCGGAAACGCTTCTCCCGGTACATGGCGCAAAAGGTGCACCGGTTGTACGAGCAGCCGATGGTCGCCTGCAGGATCAGGCTGTCCGCCTCGGAGGGGGGCCGGTAGAGGGTGCCTTCGTACTGGATCACGGCGCCGAACATAGCGACGCGGCTGGCTCCGGGTGCCATCTCCTGGGCGTCGAGATTCCTGGACATGGGACCTCGCGGCGTCCAATGCGCGGGACGTTGACCCCTTCGGGGCGCCTAGATGTCTGTTTAGAAGGTGTTTACGACCGCTTCTCGGTTGCGCTGGGCGGGGCTGCCATCGGCCGGAGGGCCGCTCCCGGTGGTCAGGGGCCCTGGTCGCGTCCATGGGAATGGACGCGCCTCGGGCGGCCGCCTGACCTCGCCTCTCGACCCTCTCGGGCGTAAGTCATGGCCACGGTTCAGTTTGCAACTTCCTTTGATGAGGAGGGGGCACCTGGCAACCGCTGTGCTCCCTGTTCCCTCGTCCGCCGCACCGAACCACGAGCACCACCATGAGCAACTCCTTCCACAACGACACCAAGTACTGCCCCTGCTGCGAGACCTACGTCCGCTACCTCGCCAGCATCGACCGCAGCTACTGCATCGAGTGTGGCGGCGAAGTGCGACTCATGTCGGAGGCCGACTGGGGCACCTTCCAGGCGCGCATGGAAGCCCGCAAGCCCAAGGGTGGCCGCCCCCGCAAGGACAGCCGCCAGAAGACCGCCGTCGCCCAGCGCCGCATGAGCGCCTGAGCCCAGCGCGGGCTGCCTCGAGCGGCCCGCGCGAGCAGGATCCCTCCTCTCTCTCCTCGGAGCGACGCGGTTCTCAGACGCGAAGCTTCACCCAGAGCGCCCCCCTCCGATGCACGCGGAGGGGGGCGCTCGACCTAGGTGGCGCGACGCACCGTGCGCCACATGAGCAGCCCAACCACCACGAGCGCGCCGCCGGTGAGCTGCAAGGGCCTTGGGGCCTCATGCAGGAAGAGCCACGCCACGGTCAGGGCGACGACGGGGACGAGGTTGCTGAAGGCTGCGGTGCGCGCGGCGCCGAGGTCCTTCACCGAGCGGTTCCAGAGCGAGTACGCGATGCCCGTGGAGAGCACGCCGGAGTAGGCGATGGCGAGCGCCACAAAGAGGGGCCGCTCCACCGCTGCGAGGTCCAGCCGCGGGGCCGCTAGGACCCAGTGCCCGGGGAGCGACACCAGCACGGCGAGGAAGGCCAGGCGCGTCGCGGGAAAGGTCTCGAGCAGGGGCCGGCTCAGGACGCTGGCGAAGGCCCAGGTGCCCATGGCGGCCAGCATCACCAGGTTGCCGAAGAGGGACGCTCCCCCGGCGGGGTCATCGATGCCCGTGAGGGTGACGAGCAGGGTCCCGATGAACGCCACCGCGAGCGCACCCCAGGCGCGAAGGGAGTGGCGGTCGACGCCCATCACACGCTCGATCACCGCCGTCCAGAGGGGGCCGCTGGACACGATGATGGCCGTGTTCCCCGCGCTCGTGGCGTCCATGCCCACCAGGAACAGCACCTGGTACACGAGGCTCGAGAGCAGGCCGAGCAGCACCACCCTCCGCCAGGGGGTCGGCGGCGCTGGCCGCCCCCGCCGCTCGGCGGCGTCGAGGAGCCCCAAGGCCACCGCGCTCAACGTCAGCCGCGCCGCGTTGAAGAAGAACGGATCGACCTCCTGGAGACCGGCCTTCATCACCGGGACGTTCACGCCCCAGATGACCGCGCACCCGATGGCGGCCCCGAGCGCGGGGGTGAGCCCCGTCCGGGGGCGCCCTTCTCGAGGGGTCATGGTCAGCGGCTGTGTGAGTGAAGGGGTCGGGCGGCTTGGGATCGTCCACCACGACGATCGACCGGCCCATCATGTCGGGTTCCACAGTCAGAGAGGAGACCCACTCCCGGTCCTCCTTCCACAACTCCGAACAGGTGCTGAAGGACCATTACCAGGCCGAGATCACCGGCACGGCTCCGGACCGGTCTTGTGGCCTCAAGAGCGGTCGCTGTTCATGGCCTCGCGGCAGCGAGTCCACGGCTCAGCTTCAGTCTGTCTTGCGCTGCCTCTTCGCGAGCCCCTGCCGGAGCTGACCCGATCGCTGCCGCGCCAGTCGCAACTCGTTGACGGTCATGGTCCTGGACATCGCAGCCTTGTTGGACGCCGCGAGCCGGTCGCGATTCGCGGCGGCGACGGCGTACCACGCGTACCCCTCGACTCGGTCCTGGGTGACGCCCTCCCCGTTGACGTGGCAGGACCCGAGGTTGTTCTGGGCCTCGGCGAGGTCCTGCTCGGCCGCTTCGCGGTACCACCTGGCGGCCTCGGTGGTGTCCTTGGAGACCCCAGCGCCCAGGGCGTAGCAGAGCCCCAGATTGAACTGGGCCCTTGGGTAGCCGGCCTCGGCGGTCCGCCGGTACCACCCTGCGGCCTCCTCCAGGTCCTTGGCGACACCGTCGCCGTTGGCGTAGGCGAGGCCCAGGTTGACCTGGGCCTTGGGGTGGCCTTGCTCGGCTGCCTTGCGGTACCACTCGACGGCCCTCTGGCTGTCCTTGGGCACGCCGTCGCCGGCGGAGTAGCGGGCGCCGAGGTTGAACTGGGCCGCCGCTTGACCGCCTTCTGCCCTGGTGACCATGGCGAGTAGGCCGGCGGCGGAGGGACCCTTTCCGAGTACGGGGGCGCGGGACGGGAGGAGGGCCGAGAGGAGGCCGAGGAGGCCGATGAGGCCGAGCGGGAGCATGAGGCGATTCATGAGCGGGAAGCTAGTCAGCCCCCGGTCACGGTTGTTTCCGACCCGATTCTATTGGGGAGTCTGGACGACCACTTCTCCCTCGGACAGAGACAGGCCGCGGTTCATCTCGTCGCTGAGAGCGATGGCGTCCTCGCCCATGGCCCCGGACTCATCCCGGAACAACCTCCTGGGCGTGGCGGCCTGGTCCTCGCGGTCCTCCTCATGCGCGCCTGCGAGCGCGCCAAGGGACGGGCGGCGCCCGGAGCCCGGCCACGCCGCCCGGCGTCCGTCGCGGACGGGCCGCGTTCAGCGGGGCTTCTTGCCCGTCATCACCAGGTTCCCCTGGGGGAGGGACAGGATGAAGGCGGTGGTCGCGGTGGCCAGGAGCCTGGAGGCGTTGCCGTAGCCGTTGCTGTCGCGGTTCGGCTGGTAGCTGAAGGTCCCGTCGGGGCACTCGGAGAGCAGGAACCACCAGCGGTTCGACGCCATGAGGCTCTTGAAGGCCTTCTCGTCCCCGAAGGTCCCCAGGGCGCCGTAGCCCATGCCCATCAGCGGCGAGGCGTGGGTGTCGGGGAAGCTGTCGGGCTGCTCCGACATGATGGCGATGTGCTTCTTGGCGAGCTTCTTGTGCTCGCGGAAGGGGCTCATGAGGTGCGCGATGCTCGACGCGCCGGTGCGGCCCATGTCGGCCCAGTCGTTCTCGCCCGCCACGGAGTCGCCGTACCAGACGTAGCCGTTGCTGCCGGTGCCCCGGTTGAGGAAGTCGTAGGCGGCGCGGTGCCGGGTCTCGTCCACCTCGATGCCGCACTGCTTCATCAGTGAGAAGGCGAGGGCGCCCTGGCCTGTGATCATCGCGATGGGGCCGTAGCCCTCGAAGCCTGGGTTGTGCCCCCAGCCCCCGTGCTGCTGGCTGGCGTTCTTGGGGTACGCGTCGGGGTGGCTCTCCTTGACCTTCTCGCTCACCTGGGAGAGGTCCAGGTACTGGGTGGTGCACAGGAAGTCATAGACCTCCTGGAGCTCCTCGATGACCCAGCGGTCCCCGGTCTCGAGGTACCACTCGCTCATGACGATGGCCGCGGCCATGTACTTCCAGTTCACGAGCCAGGAGGAGTCCTCGCGAGAGGTGTTCTGGGCGTGAAAGCGGACGTTGCGCTCCACGGCCTTGCGGTACTTGCGCTCGCCGCTTGAGAGCAGGGCGAGGGGCGCGAAGGTGTCGAGGACCTGGTCGCCGAAGGACCCGTTCTGCCGCTGGTTCTCGACGAGGACCTCGTAGAGCCCCTCGAGCACCTCCTCGGTGCGGTCGCAGTCGAAGGGGAAGGACTTGGCGTAGGGGGCGATCTTCTTCGAGAGCTTCAGGTCCACCGGCTTGCGCTTGCCGTCCCGCTCGACCTTGACCTTGAGGACGCGCTGCTTGGACTGCAGGGCGCGGTCCAGGGCGTCGGCGAAGTCCTCGATGGGCCCCTGCGGCCCGAAGACCTTCATGCCGTAGCCGTTGCGGTGGGGGATCTCGAAGTCGAAGCCGCGGGCGCCGACGATGTGGTCTCCGACGCGGATCTTCCCGTCGGCGGGGCTGTCCTTGAAGACGTGGCCCACGACCAGGTGGGTCGGCTCCTCCTCCACGAGCTTCACCCGGATGCCGGTGACTCCGAGGTTGTAGAGCCAGCCTTCGACCTCGGCGTCAGGCCCCTTGCTGGCCTGCTGCTTCCAGGGGTTCCCGTCCGGGAAGTAGTGGACCTGCGCGGCGATCGGGTTGGTGAAGAGGGCAGCGAGAGCGGCGGAGAGCAGGAGCGTCTTGATCATGGGAAGAAGGGGCCATGGCGGCCCTGACCGGATATTAGCGGAGGGTTCCGCGTGGTCACGCAAGGATGCCCATGATCGGCTCCTGCACCGTCGGGTTGAGACGGCATCATGTACTCCATGAAGCTCATCACCTTGCTCGCCTCAGCGACCCTCGGTCTCGTCTCCGCCGCCGGTCTTCCCGTCGTTCATGCTCCGGCCCTGGCGACCCAGGACGACGGGGGCGCGGAGGTCCGGCGCTATGCCATGAAGAGTGGCAAGGCGCTCCGGGGGTCGGTCATCGCCATTGAAGACGGGCGAGTCCGGCTCAAGGTCATGGTCGCCAGTGGCTCTGGCGAGTCATGGTTCGACCTGTCCTCCTTTGAGGAGAGCTCGCAGGTGAACCTGATCCGCGCCAGCCTCGCAGATGATGACTATCAGGGCATGCTGGAGCTCTCGACCTTCGCCCTGGACAAGGGGCTGATCGACGCCTCTCGCAAGGAGCTCCGCTTCATGGCTCACGCGGCTGCTGCGGAGGGGACCCCCCTGTCGCCGGAGTTGAAGGCGGGGGCGTTGGAGTTGACCAACCGGATCATCACAGAGCTCTGTATGGCCGGGAAGGTCGGCGAGGCCCGGACGGGTGTCCGCCGCTTGCTCACCAAGCGTGGTAGTGACATGACCGCCGCGGAGCGTGAGCGGCTCATGGACACCCTGGACCGAGGTGTCGCCGCCCGCGAAGCCGCCGGGGACGCGAAGAGGGAGGCGCGCAAGGACGCGAAGCTGGCCGCGGACCTCGAGCGGAAGCTGACGCCGATCCGCAAGTCCGTGGAGAGCGGCGCGGCCTTCCGCCGGAAGGGGCTGCTGGAGTCCAAGAGCCAATCCCGGTCGCGCCGAGACCTGAAGAGCGCGGTGACCTCCTTCGACCGCGCCCGCAAGGGTGCGGCCAAGATGGCCAGCAGCGCGGGAGAGAATGAGACGTTGAGTCAGGAGCTGGAGGAGCTGCAGGCAGAGGCGTTCATCGGGTGGCACGACTGCCTGCTGTCCCTCGCGAGCCTGAGCCTCTCCACGGGGCAATTCAACGACGCCATGGCCTCGGTGAACACGGTCCTCGCGGACGCCCCGAAGGACAAAGAGGCCCTCGCCATGCGCGCGCGAATCGAGACCTCGGCCAACGACTGGGGCTGGTGGAGGTGACCGCGCGCCGCGGCTCCGGCGGGCCCGCCCGGCGGGTGTCGCGGTTCGTGGTCGCCGCGTGAGCTCTGGCGGTGAGCGTCCCCGCCGCCGGGCGCTTCCACACGTCCGGGGGGAAGGCCCCGGCGGCCTCAACGTGCTCTGCCCCAGTGGATTCCGGCGCCCGAATCCTGGAGGCCTGGTGGGGGCGGTGGAGCCCGGGGAGGAGAGGGGCTGGGGGGCCCCCTGAGGACTCTGCTCCGTGGGCAAGAGTTCATCGCGGGCCGCTGCCCCGCAGGCGCTCCAGGGGATATTCTCTGCGGCATGGACAGCGCTTTACCCTCCACGGTCGACGACGCTCCCCTCGGCGCGACGCTCGACGGTGCCGTCGAACAGTCTCCTTCGGACCAGGCCCCTTCGGACCAGGCCCGCGCTGCCCTCGAAGCGCGCACCCTCGAGCTCCTCGGGCGCCCGCTCCTGGACCTCGTCTATGAGGCGGCGGGGGTCCACCGGGAGCATCACGACCCTTCCCGTATTCAGTGCGCTCAGCTGCTCTCCATCAAGACCGGCGCCTGCCCCGAGGACTGCGGCTACTGCTCGCAGAGCGCGCGCCACTCCACCGGCCTCGCCCGCGAGGCGCTCATGGAGACGGAGGCGGTGCTGACCGCGGCGCAGCGCGCGAAGGACGCCGGAGCGGACCGCTTCTGCATGGGAGCCGCGTGGCGCGAGGTGCGCTGCGGCAAGGACTTTGACCGGGTGCTCGAGATGGTCCGCGGGGTCAAGGGGCTGGGCCTGGAGGTCTGCGCCACCCTCGGGATGGTGGACGAGGCCAACGGCGCCCGCCTGGCTGAGGCTGGTCTGGACTACTACAACCACAACCTCGACACGAGCCGCGAGCACTACGAGAAGGTCATCGGGACCCGGACGTACGACGATCGCCTCGAGACCCTCCAGAACGTGCGGGCGGCGGGGATGAAGGTCTGCTCCGGCGGGATCCTCGGCATGGGGGAGTCGCGCCGAGACCGCGCCGCGTTCCTCGCCGAGCTCGCCGTGCTCGATCCGCCGCCGGAGAGTGTCCCCATCAACGCGTTGGTCCCCGTGGAGGGGACCCCGCTCCAGGACGCGGAGGCGCTCGCCTGGGACGAGATCGTGCGCGTCTGCGCCGCCGCCCGGATCCTCATGCCCGCTGCGGCGGTGCGCCTCTCAGCAGGTCGCCAGGAGATGACGGAGGAGGCGCAGGCCCTCTGCTTCCTCGCGGGCGTGAACTCCATCTTCGTCGGCGACGCGCTCCTCACCACGCCGAACCCCGAGCCGACTTCCGACGCTGCTTTGCTGGCCCGGGTGGGCCTGCGGCCGCTCGCAGATGGGCCGCGCTGAGCCGAACGATCTCGACCGGGCGCTCAGGGCCGAGATCACGGACTGGCGTCGCCGGGGCCTGGGCCGTTCCCTCGCGGGGGAGGGGCTCCGCCCTGCCGGGCTCGTGGACTTCACGAGCAACGATTACCTGGGCCTGGCGGGGCACCCCGCCGTGTGCGCCGCAGCGGCGAGGGCCGCGGTGGAGCACGGTGCGGGGGGGCGCGCGGCGCGCTTGCTCGGGGGCGGCTCCCCGGAGACGTCGACCGTCGAGGGGATGTTGGCGGATTGGCTTGGACCCGAGGCTGCGCTGCTGCTGCCCTCCGGGTATCAGGCCAACCTGACCCTCATGGCGGCGATCGCGGGCCCGGGGGACGTGGTGGTGTCCGACGCGGACAATCACGCCTCCCTGATCGATGGGATTCGCCTCTCTCGGGCGAGGGTGCGGGTCTTCCGGCACGGCGATGCGGACCACGCGGCGAGGCTCATGCAGGAGGCCCGCGGCGCGCGACGAATCTTCTGCGTGACGGAGTCGATCTTCAGCATGGGGGGCGACATGGCTCCGCTGGCGGCCCTCTCGGAGGCATGTTCCAGGCACGGGGCCGGGTTGATCGTGGACGAGGCCCACGCTCTCGGGGTGGTGGGCCCTGCGGGCCGAGGGGGCTTCGCGGCCTCCGGCGCGGAGCCGGAGCCCCTCGTGGCGCAGATTCTCACCGGCGGCAAGGCGTTGGGGGCTGCCGGCGCCTTCATCGCGGGCTCTCGGTCGCTGGTGGACTCCATCGTCCACAAGGGGCGTGGCTTCATGTTCACGACGGCCGTGGCCCCAGCGGTGGTCGGCGCTCTGCGTGCGTCGATCGAGCTCGCGGCCGAGTCCGAAGCGGCGCGCCAGACCTTGCGAGAGCACGCGACGCGCATCGCGACGGCGGCGGGTTCGCCTGAGCCCGCCGCCGCGATCGTCCCGATCCTCCTCGGGGGAGCGCGTCGAGCTGTCGAGGCCGCGGACGCCCTTCGGGACCGAGGCCTCGGCGTCCGGGCGGTCCGCGAGCCCACGGTGCCAAGCGGCGCCGCCCAGCTCCGCGTGACCTGTCATGCAGGGCACCGAGCAGGGGACGTGGACGACCTCATCGGGGCCCTCGTCCCGATCCTCAGCGACAGCCGAGCGGAGGACTCGGGGCCTGTGGAGCCCCAAGCAGGCGCGCCTGCGGAGCCGACGGACCCGTACTTCATCGTCGGGACGGACACGGACATCGGGAAGACTGTGGCCGCGGCGGCCGTGGCACGGGCCCTCAACGCTCGGTATTGGAAGCCGGTTCAGACCGGCGAGGACAGCGACTCCGAGACCGTGGAGCGGCTCGCGGGCCCCGCGGGGCTCGCGGACCGCGTCATCGCGCCGCCCGCTTATGAGTATCCGCTCCCGGCATCACCTCACACCGCCGCCGCGGCTGCCGGCGAGGTGATCGACCCCGAGGTCTTGCACGCCTCGCTCGGGGCGCGTGTGGCGGAAGCCGCCCCGGCGCCGCTCGTGGTGGAGCTGGCAGGCGGGCTCCAGGTCCCGTTGACGCCGGCCTTCACCCAGGCCGACTGGCTGGCCCGCGAGCGGCCGCGGATCGTGCTGGTCGCTCGCTCGGCCCTCGGAACCCTCAACCACACCCTGCTCACCCTCGAGGCCCTCCGAGCCCGGCGGCTCACTCCGTCCGCGCTCATTCTCGTGGGTGATCCGCACGCGGAGAACGCGGCGACGCTCGCCGCCCACGTGCCGCACCTCTTCGAGCTGCCAATATTGGCACCCCTGGACCGAGCTGCCATCGATGGGTGGCTCGCTGACCACCCGATCGCAGAGGCGATCAGGGGAGGAACAAAACATGGCTGATGACCTGATCTCACGGGACGCGCGACACGTCTGGCACCCCTACACACAGGCTGCGACGGAGCCGTCCCCGATTGCCGTTCGCGCGGCAAGCGGTTCGCGCCTGGTGCTCGATGACGGTACGGAGCTGGTGGATGGGATCTCGTCCTGGTGGGCGACCTTGCACGGGCACGGCGAGCACCGCCTGGTGGAGGCGGCGCGCGCTCAGATGGAGCGCCTCGATCACGTGCTCTTCGCAGGCGCGACCCATGAGCCTGGAGTCGCCCTCGCAGAGGAGCTCGCACGGGTCGCGCCGGAGGGCCTCACGCGGACCTTCTTCAGCGATGACGGGTCCACCGCCGTGGAGGTCGCCCTGAAGATCGCGTTGCAGGCGCACGCCCAGCGAGACGAGCCCGAGCGCCGGGTCTTCGTGGCCCTCGAGGGCGGCTACCACGGCGACACCTTCGGGGCGATGGCCGTGGGGGACCCTGACCCGTTCTTCATGCCCTTCGCGCCGTTCCTGTTCGAGGTGCAGCGCGTGCCGGCGGAGACGGCTGCCATCCTTGGCGCGCTGGACGAGCTCGGCGGCCGCGCGGCGGGCGTGATCCTCGAGCCGCGGCTCCAGGGCGCCGCCGGGATGCGGCTTCACGGGGCAGAGGTGGTGCGCGCGGCGCGGGCTGCCTGCGACGAGCGAGGGGTATTCCTCATCGCGGATGAAGTCATGACGGGCTTCGGCCGGACGGGGGCGCTGTTCTCCTGCCTCGCGTGCGGGGTCACGCCGGACCTGCTCTGCCTGGCCAAGGGCCTCACTGGCGGTATGTACCCGCTCTCGGCGACCATGGCGACGGAGGAGCTCTACGAGACCTTCCTCAGCGACGTACGCACGCGGGCGCTGTTCCACGGACACACCTTCACGGGGAACCCGACGGGGTGCGCCGTGGCGCTCGAGTCGCTGAGGGTCAACGAGGAGCGAGACACGCCGGGCCAGCTCCAGCGTGTGGGGCAGTGGATCCTGGACGGGCTCGCTCCGTTGCAGGGAGACCTGCTGGTGAAGGACCTCCGGCACCTCGGCGGCATGGTCGCCTTTGACCTGACCGGGGGCGAGTCGGGTTACCTGAGTGAGCGCGGCCCCCGGCTCCGCAGCGTGGCCCGTGAGCATGGTGCGTTGCTGCGCCCGTTGGGGAACGTCGTCTACGCCCTCCCGCCGGCGTGCACCTCCGAGGAGGAATGCGCCACGATCTCGGGCGCGATGTTGGCCATGGTGGATGCCTGGTCCAGCTGAGCGGCCTCGCACAGGGCGCCGGCACAGAGGAGCGGCCCGGGGGCCGGG
>JAQWJQ010000123.1 GCA_029248265.1 Planctomycetota bacterium | reverse complement strand
GGCGCCATCGGTCGCTACGTCGGTCCAGGGCAGATCGTGAACTCAGGGGCGACGGGCGAAGTCACCCTCCCCCTCGACCTCACGCAGACGCCCCAGCCCACGGGCTTCGTGTCCGTCCAGCCCGGCGAGACCTGGAACTTCCAGGCCTGGTACCGGGATTCCGTAGGAGGCTCGGCCACCTCCAACTTCACGGACGGCCTCTCCATCACCTTCCAGTGAGCCCATGCCCTTGGGCCCGGGCAAGGGCCCTCACGGGCATCCGCGATCCGCAGGCCGCGCTCTCGATCCGAGGGCGCGGCCTGACTCATGGGCGTCTACACTCCGACCCATGATCTGGACGATTTACCTCTCAGGCGAGGTGCACACCCCGTGGCGCGAGGAGCTCAAGCAGCTGGCCGCAGAGCGAGCGCTTCCCGTGCGCTTCACCTCGGCCGTCACCGACCACGCCTCGAGCGATGCCGCGGGCGATCACCTCCCGCCAGCCAGCGAGGGGTACTGGCGCGATCACAAGTCCGCGGGCGTGAATGCCATGCGCACCTCCACCCTCATCCGCCAGTGCGACCTCGCGGTGGTTCGCTTCGGTGACGAGTACAGGCAGTGGAACGCCGCCTTCGACGCCGGCACGCTCGCGGCCCTCGGCAAGCCTTACCTCACACTCCACGGGGCCCAGCACGTCCACGCACTGAAGGAGGTGGACGCAGGGGCCATGGCCTGGGCCGAGACCGTGGAGCAGGTGATCGAGAGCCTCGCCCACATCACAGGCTGACGCCCACGGGCACTCGGCCCCTCGACCCCGCCCGCTCGGACAAGGCCTGGCGCGTGGAAGATCAGGTTACGCGAGCGGAACGACCAGCCGCCAAGAGGCCCCTCGGGCCCGCTGCGACACCTTGGCACGCGACTTGCCCCCTGGGATCCCATGGTCGCATCCGAGAAGCTCCTCCTCATCGCCAGCTCCGTCCTCATCGCGGGTCCTGCGCTGGCCTCGCCAGCCCAGTCCTATGAGGGCACCGGCAGCACCTTCGGCGGTCGCCCACCTCAGCAGGGGGACACCGTCCCCCCGCTCATCGGCCCGACCGATCCAGCCCCACCCGAGGGCGCGCCGTCGATCCCGCCGCTGAAGTTCGGGACGCCGCCCGACGCCCGCCCGTGGCCGACGACACCGACCGCCGGGCCAGGGCCGGCCCTTGGCCCCGGCGCCCCCTCCACGGAGGACATCGAGAGCTGGGTCCAGTGGTGGCGCTTCAACGGACCGAGCGTCATCGCTGCCGCAGAGCCCCATGGGCCTGCCGTGATGCACCGCGCCGGCGATGAGTTCTTCCTCGGCCGTGGACAGGGCCGTGTGGCCCGCCAGGGAGCCGGCATCCCGACGAGCATCGTGCGCGTGGTGGTCGCGCCTGCACTGCTCCGGATCGTGCGCGGCACCCCCAACACGGCCGAGCTCTCCGCGAGCCTGATCGCCCTCGCCAAGCTCGGGAGCGCACGGGCAGGTGAGCCCCTGCTCCCCGAACTCGTGGCCTTCCTCGCCCACCCCTCCCTTCCCGTGGCCGAGGCGGCGACCCTCGGGATCGGGATCCTGGGCGAGGACCGGGGCGCGGCGACGCTCATGGAGCTCGCCATCGACACCCCGGTCGGGCACGGGCTGTGCGGCCGTTCCTCCACCCCGGTGCGGCTGCGTTCCTTCGCCATCTACGGGCTCGGCCTGATCGGCGCGCGCTCCATGGACCGGGACCTCCAGGGGCGGCTGGTGGCGGCGCTGCTCCCGCTGCTGGAGACCGACGACGAGGCACGCCCCGACGTGGTGGCCGCGGCGATCACCAGCCTGGGGCTCACCCAGCTCCCCTGGCGCGCCGCGCCCGGGCAAGCCGGCCTCACGCGACCCGAGCTCATCCGCCGCCTCTGGGGCTTCCTTCAGGGGGACGCCCGCCGCGTGGGTCGGACCCGTCAAGCGCACGCGCGGGCGCAGATCCCCATCGCCCTGGCCCGCCTGCACCAGGGCGCCGGCCAGCTACACCAGGGTCAGGTCGCAGAGACCGGCGCACGACTGCTGGAACTGCTGGAGACCGGCTCCACCGAGGAGTCCGCGTTCGTTCGCCAGTCGATCCTCATTGCCCTGGGCCGCCTCGCCAACTCGGGTGGCAACGGCTCCACCCTTGAGGACCTGAACAAGCGCGCCCACGCCGCGCTCTCGCGCGCCTCTGCGAGCGCGCCCCACGAGCTCACGCGCCGCTTCGCGCTCATCGCCCTCGCCCGCCAGGCCGGGCGGCCCGGCGACGGGCCGCGCCCCCTCGCCTTCCTCGAGCCCACCGAGCAGCTCCTCCTGGACCGGCTCGATGATGGGCCGCGACGGGAGACCCAATGGGCGGCGCTCGCCCTCGGCGTCCTCGGTGACGGCGCCCGAAGAAACGGCCAGGGGATCAGCCCTGGCACCCGTCAGCGGCTCCAGGCCGCCCTCCGCAAGAGCAAGGGGCCCGACGAGGTCGGCGCCATCGCCCTCGCCCTCGGCATGATGCGTGCAGCACCCGCGGGCCCCCTGCTGCTGACCAAGCTCCAGCGGACGTCCGAGGCGCGCGCGAAGGGGCACATCGCCCTCGGCCTCGGACTCATGGGCGCGGGCGGCGCCGTGGATTCGCTCATGGCGGCGCTGGAGCGAGGCCACCGCGACGCTCGGCTCGCAGATCAGCTGGGCACAGCCCTCGGCCTCGTCGCCCCTCCGGCGAAACTCATCCAGATGGCCAGCCACCTCGACGCGGCGGCCTCGACCTCCGATGGAGCCACCCTCGCCCTCGCCGTCGGTCGCGGTGGACACCGCTCGGGCGTCGCCAGCCTCCTCGCGCGGCTCGGGTCAGGGCACGCCCAGCCCGCCACGGCCCTGGGCGTGGCCTGCGACAAGGACGAGGTCCCCTGGAATGTCCAGCTGGGCCTGGACGTCAATTATGGCGTGGAGATCGAAACCCTCAGGAACTCGGAGCGTACGGGTATTCTCGACCTCCTGTAGGGCGGCTCAGGCTGCCAATCCCAGCCCCCGCCCCTGATGCATCGCTTCCGTCTAGCCGCCCTCGTAGTGCCCGCGCTCGCGGTCGGCTGCCAGGCCGCCGATCCATCCATCGCCCCCCTCTCCGATCCCCGGACCTGGCCTGTGACCTACGAGGCCTACGCCTACTCGGGTATCTGGAAGAACGTGGGCGACGTGGCGGATGAGCTGGACCTCGTGGAGGCTGAGTCGGAGAAAGCGGACGAGTCGGCGGATCAAGGCATGGTCCTCCTCGAGTGCAAGATCCTCCAGTGTTCCCACGCGGAGCTGGCCCGGTGGACCGGCACGAATAGACGAACCTTCGCCCTGGAGGTCCCAGCTGGTGAGGTCCCCGCCTTCCTCGCGCAGACCAAGGGGGATCTGGTGAGCGCCCCCAAGCTTCTGATCCGCCCCGGCGCCAAGGGCTCCCTCATGGTCGCCGACCAGGTGGCCTTCATCGAGTCCTTCAAGGTGGTCGGTTCGGGTGCGGCCCTCATCGCCGACCCGGTGGTCGGCGTCGCCACCGAGGGCTTCGAGGTCGAGCTGACGGCGACACCCATGGAGCAGGCCATGGGCGTCACGGTGCTCGCCAACTATGCCGACGCCCGGCTCGAGTCCTCCGAGCGCGCGGTGACCCTGCCGGGAAGCCAGGCTCCTGTGACCCTCCAGCAGCCGGTGACCCTGCTCCAGCGGCTGACCACGGAGGGACTCCTGACGGAGGATCGCCAGCTCATGCTCGTCGCCCCCGCGAACGAGCCCGGGGACTCGCTGGCGCTCTTCGTCTCCGCCCAGCACGTGGACCAGGGAGGCAAGCTCAAGGCCCCGGACGAATCCGCGAGGCTCTGGCCGCGCACGACGCCGAGGTTGGTTCCGCCGTCCGAGTAACACCCGGGCCCAGCCAGTCGCCACACGCCCACTTCCCAGGAATCATGACCATGCTTCGCACCTCCACCGCCGCGCTCCTCCTCCTGCTCCTCCCGGCCTGCGCCATCGGGAACCGGGCGGACATCACGATCAACCGCCACATCACCCTCGGCCAGGAGCTCATGGATCTCCAGGCGGCCCACGAGTCCGGCGCGCTGACCGATGAGGAGTACGCTGAGATCCGCTTGAAGCTCCATGACATGCTGGACCTCGAGTCCGACTTCGGCCTCTCCACGCTGAACGACCCGGAGGACTGAGCGGGCGGGCCACGGCGGCGGCGCCGCCGCCGAGGCGAGATCGCCGAACGCGGTTACCATCGGGCATGGCCTCGCCCCTGCTCCTCGCCCTTCTCTGCCTGGTCCCGCCGGCGGGCGGCTGGGAGGGCGCACAGGAGGCGCCTGGGGCTCTACTGGGCCCGCCCGGCGAGGCGCGGGAGCTCATCGAGCTCACCTGCCTCGAGTGCCACAGCGGCCCCCGGGCCGAAGGGGGCGTGGATCTCGGGGCTGCCCTGGAGGACCCCGGCCGAGCCGCCGAGGCCCTGACCCGGGCCGTGCGTCGGGTGGAGGCCGGAGAGATGCCGCCGGAGGCGCCGCTGGACCACGACGAGCAGAAGCTCCTGCGGTCAGGCGTCATGGCCTGGCTGGGGGTGGCCCCCGACGACCCGGGACGGCCGACCCTTCGCCGCCTCACGCGCTCGCAGCTGCGCGGCGTGCTCCGAGACCTCCTCGGCGTGGACATGGAGGTGCACCGGTTCCTCCCCCGGGAGGTGCCCGCCTACGGCTTCGACACCACGGGCGACGCTCACTTCCTCGGCCCCCTCGATCTGGAGCGCTGGATCGAATTTGTCGAGGCCATCCTCGACCAGCTCAGCGCCAGGGACCTGGACCCACACCGGGGCGCATCGCTCGCCACCCCGTCCGACCGCGCAGCGGCGATCCGCGCGCTGGCGGGGCGCGCCTTCCGCCGGCCCATCACCGACGCCGAGGTGTCGGCGCGGCTGGGGCTCGTCGAGCAGGCCCTGGACCGGGGCAACGACATGAACGCGGCCATGGAGGAGGTGCTGCGCTCGATCCTGCTGGCTCCCTCCTTCATCTACCGGGTCGAAGCCGACCGACCCGAGAGGCTCGACCCATGGCCGCTGGATGGGTACGAGCTGGCGAGTCGACTCTCTCTCTTCCTGTGGGGCACGCTCCCGGACGAGACCCTGGTGCAGGAGGCCGCCGCCGGGCGACTGCTGGGGGAAGCCGCGGCCCGCGCCGCGGCGACCAGGATGCTCAAGGATCCGCGCGCCCGCTGGCTGGCCGAGGACTTCGCCGCGCAGTGGCTCGGGTTCCGCGAGCTGGAGGATGTGACCCCCGACGTCCGCAGGTTCCGGGCCTTCAAGCCTGCCCTCCGCCGTGACCTGCGCCTTGAGGCCGAGGCATTCTTCACGGACCTCGTCGCCGAGGACCGCAGCGTGCTCGAGATCCTCGACTCCGACCACGCTTTCCTGAACGACCGCCTCGCGGCCCACTACGGGCTCCCCCCCGTGGGGCACGGCGACCTCCGCCGGACCCCCCTGACCGACCGCCGCCGCGGTGGCGTCCTCGGCATGGGCGCGATCCTCACGGTCACCTCGACCCCCCTGCGCACGAGCCCGGTCCAGAGGGGGCAGTGGGTCCTGGAGCGGCTCCTGGGGCGCACCGCACCCCCACCTCCCCCGGACGCGGGGAGCCTCCCCGAGGACGACCGCCAGAAGGACGGGCTGGGCCTGCGGGAGCGCCTCGAGGCCCACCGGGCACAGCCCGTCTGTGCGGGCTGCCACGCCCTCTTTGATCCGTACGGGCTGGCCCTCGAGTCCTTCGACGGCATCGGCCGCTGGCGCGTCGGGCGCCCTGGCGAACCGCCCATTCGCACTGGGGTCACGCTCCCCTCAGGCGCCGAGGTGGACGGCCCGGTCGGCCTCAAGATCGCCCTCCGGCAGGACCCGCTCCCGTTCCTCGTCGCCCTCCAGCGCGCCCTGTTCACCTACGCCATCGGGAGGCCCCCCGGGCTCGCCGACGATGAACACCTGCGGGTGGCGCTCATTGAGGCAGCGGGCGACGATTATCGCTTCTCCGCCCTCATCCGCGGTATCGTCGGATCCCCGGCGTTCACCTCGCGCCGGAACCCATGAGGCCCCTCCGCACCCCGATCCACCGTCGCGCCCTCCTCCGGGGAACGGGCGCTGCGATCGCCCTCCCGCTGCTGGAGGCCATGGCCCCGCCGCTCGAGCCCGCGCCCCTGCGGTACGTCTGCCTCTTCGCTCCCAACGGGATGCTGCCCGCCGCCTGGCGCCCCGAGGGCACCGGCGCCGACTTCAAGTGGTCTCCAACCCTGGCGCCCTTCGCCCCCCACCGCGACCGCGTGCTGGTGCTCGGCAACCTCCTCAACCGCGCGAGCCGGGCTGGTGAAGGGCACTACGTCAAGACCACAGCCTGGCTCTCGGGCGCCCCCGTGCACCGGACGGGCGGCCGGGACCTGAGGGTGGGCAAGTCCATTGACCAGGTCATCGCAGCTCACCACGCGGGCCAGACGCCCATCGAGTCCCTCGTGCTCGGCATCGAGCCCGTTCGCAACCGGGTCGACATGGGCTATAGCACCGTCTACGGCGCGAACATCTCGTGGCGGACACCGACCCAACCGGCGCCCCGCGAGATCGATCCGCGTCGGGCCTTCGCGCGGCTCACCCGCTGGAACGGGGCCGTGTCCGACTCGGCGGAGCCGGGAGCCCTTGACCTCGTGCTGGAGGAGGCCCGCAGCCTCAGTCGCCGTCTGGGCGGGGCGGACCGAGCGAAGCTCGAGGAGTACCTGGAGAGCGTCCGGGAACTGGAGGTCCGCCTGGGGCGCCTCGCCGCCACAGAGACCGCGGCCCTGGAGGCCCCCCGGGGTCTCGAGATCTCCGGGGATCATCTGCCGGGCTTCCAGGACCGGGGCCGGCTGATGCTGGACATCATCTTCGAGGCGCTGCGCACCGACAGCACCAGGGTCGCGACCCTGATGTTCGGGAACTCGGTCTCCGGCCAGAGCTTCTCCTTCCTCGAGGGCGTCGAGGGCGGCCACCACGCGCTCTCTCATCACGAGCGCAAGCCAGAGCGCATGGCGCAGTACGCCCGGATCAACCGATGGCACGCCGAGCAAGCGGCTTATCTGATTGGCCGGCTCGCGGGCCACTCCGATGGTGGCGGCTCGCTCTTGGACCGCACGGTGGTGCAGTTCGGCTCCGGGCTCGCGGACGGCAACCGCCATCAGCCCGATGACCTCCCCATCCTGGTCGCCGGCGGCCCTTGGCGCGGCGGCCGCCACCTACGGCAGAGGAGCCTGACGCCCCTCTGCAACCTCTACACCAGCCTCCTCCAGGAGCTCGACCCCGAAGCGCCACGATTCGGCGACGCCACTGGCGCCCTCGCTGACCTGTGAGCGACAGCGGAGGAAGTGGCCTTCCGCGCGCAACTCGGGGCCCTGTGGACCCCAACTTCGCCAGCACGACTCGAGCGGCAATAAAAGTACGGAAACCGGGTCACGGCCAGGGACGCGCCACTCTCTCTGACGGGGAGCTTTGAGCAGCGTTGGCCTGAGGTTGGAGCTGCGGGGGCCCGCGCCCCACCATCGCCCGCCCTCCGGTGCCCCCCCCACGCCTCCGTGTGGAGCACCCGTGACTGCCACGGCAGCTCCCC
>JAQWJQ010000122.1 GCA_029248265.1 Planctomycetota bacterium | reverse complement strand
GGGGGGCGGGGCCGCTGATTGGACGGAAGTTAGCACGGCCTCTCGTGTGGGTGGGAATTTGCAAGCGGAGGTGACCGCCACGCCCGATCCCGGAGGCTGCGCTCGAGGGCCCTGAGTTGGCCCTCGGTCGTGGGGGCCTCAGCCCGTGGTGTTCCGGGCGATCCGGCCGTATCCGAGCGCCTTGTAGGTGCGCAGTAGTACCTCGGTGGTCGGGACTGGTACGTCCAGCGGCACTCGGACGAATGGGTCGTCCGGGCTGAAGGGCGGCGACACTCTTGCGCGGAAGAGGTCCGGCATGAGGCGCCTTGGTGCGGAGATGAACAGGGTCTCCGGGGCCCCGTGCTCATCCCACCAGGTGGACAGCTTGGCGTTGGTGTCCTCGAGGAGCTCGCGCGCGTTCTGCAACCGAAGCCTTGAGCCATAACGAGACTTGCCCTTGGACGCGAGGTGGGACGGCTGGGCGCGGCCGTTTCCGCGGACGACATAGCGCTTGAAGCTCTTGGTGACGAGCGCCGTGCCGCCTTCGAACACGCCCATGGAGACCGCCCCGGCCTGCATCAGGAGGAGCACATGCCGCGGGAGGACCGCGGGGAGGGAGGCAAGGTAGGTGTCGATCGAGTCCGCGGAGCCGAGCGACTCGGCGGCCCGAAGCCGTGCGGCGCGCTCGGGCATGGTCTCAGTCTCAGGCGCCGGCGCGAGGCCCGGCGGCAACGGGATCAGCGGCGGCAGGTGCACGCTGACACCGGCCCCGAGGAACTCGCGTCGCTCGGCGTCGAGGACGAGCGTCGTCTCCGAGCGTAGCGCCGCGACGCGCTCGGCCATGTCCGACCAGTGGAAGGTCTCCGGGCGCGCTCTTCCCTGGTCCACCATGGCTCAGTCGCTCACGGGGGGCGGGTCGAGCGTGACGTCTCCGCGCCCGAAGTTCTGGGTCCAGTACGACCCTGAGAGCGCGCTGGCCATCTCGGTGTGGTCTCGGCCGAGGAGGTTCCGGTGGTGACCGCTCGACCGGGCCCAGGCCGCCTGGGTGCCGGCAGGGTCCGGGCTCCCCACCGAGCAATTCTCTCCGGCCGGCCGTTCATAGCCCTCGAGGCGGCAGCGGTCTGCGAAGGTCCTGCGCTCCGCATCCTCCTCCTCGTAGTGAGTGAGGATGCCCCAGCGAGACATGTAGTCCGAGTGCCACCGTGTCGCGGCCTGCAAGGACGGGTGCCAGGCGAGTGCGGTGCGGCCCATCATCAGCCGATACTCGTTCGTACACCGGACCTGCTCGATCTCATCGCTGCTGGGGCGGGCGGCCTCAGGTGTGCCCGCCTCATCCTTCTGCGCGGTGCGCATGCGCTCTGTATTACTCGCGACGACGCGGCGAGATCGTGCCAGCTCCGCGCGCTCCCCAGCCGTCCAGGCGAAGGTTCGCACGTTGATCACATCGACCCCGAGCTCGAGCCCGCCGATCCATTCCGGGAGGCCGCCGGAGTCGTAGGGAGCGGGGTCCGCCTTCGGCTGGCGGTGTTCACCACGGCGCCGTTCCGGGGCGGGGTCGAGGGCCGTTCGCCGGTCTCGTGTCCAGCGGAGGTCTTCGAGGGCGACGCGGAAGCGCCTCGGCAGCTTGGCCTTCTTCTTGTCGCTCCAGGCCTGGGCGGCGAGGTCGACGTGCTCGTCGACCTCTCGCTGGACAGCCGAGTACGCTGCAGCCTTCTCGGGTGTCACGGCCGGAACCCTGTAGGGCGTGAAGTATCGCTCCTCGTCGAAGATCAAGCGGAGGGCGCCCTCGCGCGCAGCGTCGAGGGTCCGGCGGCGATCCGCGATGACTCCGAGTTGCTTGAGGGTGGACCCCCGCTGGAGCACCGTGACGGCGGCCGCCGCGCGGGTCTCCAGGGTCGTCTTGACGGTCTCCTCGTCGGCGCCGAGCCGGAGAGCGTCGTACGCTGCCGAGCGATCCCTGGGGCCCGCGTCAAGGACCGCTTTCACCAGCTTGGCTTCGGTGTCTTGGTGGACCGCGCCTGGCGGAGAGGTGGAAGCTCGCGCGGGCGCCGCGAGGGCGAGGGAGGTCGCGAACAGGAGGACCGTGAGGCGGCGCATGACTTGGAGAGAGACCGGCGGGGGGAGCGGAAGCCGCGCGGTGCCAACAAGCTAGTCGACGAGGGCGGTTCCGGGGAGAGGACGTTCGCGGTGTGGTACGAGCCCAGTGCTCCCGGACGAGCGGAGGGCGGACACCCGGCGTGGGGGATGCACCCCCGCCACGGGGAGCCACGCCGCCTGCGGGCTCGGCGCGCCCCCCCAGGGGCGCGGTCCAAGGTGGCGCCCGCCGGACGGCGTCCGGTCGTCTCCCGCCGTCGAGTTTGCACTCGTCGCGTTGAGCCCCGCCAGGGTCGACCAAGAGGGCAACCTACGGGCGCTCCCGACCTCTCGGGCCTGAGCGCAGGTCTGTCGCCGCGTGACCCCCCCTGTGGGCGGCGAGGTCGTGGATGGGAAGCGAAGGAGCCCCCCCGGCGCTGGACCGGGGGGGCTCCTGGGACTTGCTCACGCCCGGGGGCGCGGGCGAGGGATCACTGGAAGGTGAGGCTGACCGCCGTCGAGAAGTTCGACGTCGGGTTGCCGCCAGCAGTGTCGCGGGACCAGTACTGGAAGAAGCGCGTCTCGCCCGCCATGGCGGTGGAGGAACCGGTCGGGCCAGGGATGGCCGTCAGGTCCACCGGGAAGCTCACCGCGCCCCCGCTGTCAGAGGTCTGAACGTCACTGGCGTAGCGGCCGATGCTGAGGCTCGCGATGCAGAGGTCGCCCGCTGAGCCGGCGGGGTTCGCCAGGAACGTCGCGTCGCTCGACGTCAGGAAGTAACCCGTCTGATTGGCCGGGAGTTCCCGGACGTCGAGGGTCAGGTTGTTGTCCGCGGCGGCCGGGCTACCGTTCGCCGTGAGCACCGCTCCGGCGCCTGACGCGTTGGCCTGGGCGGAGCAGATCTGAGAGCCGAGACCCTCACGGATGTTGAGGATCCCGTCACCGAAGTTGACGCCGGCAACGTTCCAGCCGCTGACGTGGATCGCGTACGGGTTGCCCGCGGTGCCGGCGAAGCTCAGAGCGCTCGTCGGGTCCGCCGGGAAGTTGACGTCGTCGTGACAGTTGAGCAGGGTGCCGGTGACGGCGTCGAAGACCTGCAGGACGGTGTCGAAGTCGGTGCCAGCCGTGTCGACCTGGATCTCGGAGTTCGACTCGGCGAAGTAGACGAACCAGACGTCGCTCCCGCCGATGCCACAGGCGAAGCCGACGCCGGAGTCGGTCGCGAACTCGGGGTTCCAGAGGGTCGTACCCTCTTCGATCTCCGCGAACGTCATGTAGTCGATCTCGTCGATGTCGACGAAGGACACGTCGATGTTGTCGTAGTACACCCCGGTGTCGTCGTAGTTGGAGGCGTAGCTGCCGAAGCCGAACTGGAAGAGCTGGCCGTCGAGGGACGGGTCAAGCTCCATGGTGATGGTCACGTTGTCCCAGTTGCGGATGCTGTTGTCCGTCAACGAAATGCGCCGATCCCGGAGCGTCCCGAACGAGCCGCCGACCGAGTCGAGGACCTTGATGAAGGCGAACATCTCGGCGTCGCCCTGGCCGTTGTTCACGAAGTCGCTCTTCTTGACGTCGAAGGAGAAGATCGCGGACTGACCGAGGTTCGCGGTCTGGATGGCTTGCTCCTTGTAGACGGAGGCCTCGATGTAGTTGCCGTTGCCGTGGTCACCGTTGTTGTAGTCGCTGTAGACCACGAGGCTCTGGGAGCCCTGGTCAGCGGCCTGCTGGCTGTCCGAGAGGTCCGAGAAGCCCGGACCATTCTCGTTGGGCGCACCGAAGGGGCCGTAGCCGTAGAGGTAACCGCCAGCGGGGTCGAAGACGTTGGCGAAGATGAGCCAGCCTTCGTTGATGAGGGCGTTGGTGTCGTTGATGTCCAGCCCGTCGAAGTCCTGGGCGTAGGGGTTCATCGTGGGCGGGGGCGGGGGCGGGCCCTGCCACTCGATGTTGTCGTACACGCGGCGCGAGTCATCGAAGTTGGAGCAGCGGTTGGTGAAGCCGACCTGGAGGATGTGCCCGCCCCAGGCAGCGTCAATGAGGATGCTCGTGCTCGCGCTGGTCCAGTTGACGCAGTCCGCGCCGGTGGTGTCGATCGGGTCGTAGTACACCGTGGCGAAGCCGCTCGCAGGGTCAAGGACCTTGATGAACGCGGCCGTCGTGGTCCCCGCGGGGTTGGCGTCACAGTTGGCCTTGAGGTAGTCGAAGTCGAGCGTCCAGGTGTCCCCGAAGCTGTCGGCGGAGATGTTCTGCTCGAAGAAGGTGTTCGACTCGAGGATGTTGCCGTTGCCGTGCTCGCCCCCGTTGTTGTAGTTGCTGTTGGTCTGCAGCGACTGGCCGTTGCTCGGCGTGCCGAGGCCGGAGACCAGCAATGCGCACTCACCGTCCGTGTTGTTCGGAGCGAAGGTTCCGTAGCCGAAGAGGTAGCCGCCGCTGGGGTCAAAGACCGTCACGTAGTTGACGAAGCCGAGGTCGCTGATCCCGGTGCCAGGTGAGGCCGGGTCAGCCGACTCAAAGTCGATGGAGCGGACCTGGAGCTGTGCGCTGGCGAGGGACCCAAGGGTCGCAAAGGCCGCCGCGGTGTAGATTGAGCGAGAGAGATTCATGGGAAGGAGAGGGCGTGTCTGGTGAGTGGAGCGCGGGCCCGTGGAGCGAAGTGCGGGAGGGGGCCGCCGAGTCCGGAGCCCTACCACTGACAACGCTACCCCTGGGAGACACGCGGGGCTGAGGTGCAGCACGCTGGGATCGTGAGTGCACCTAATTGGGGCAGGCGATGTGTCGCAGCCCTCGGCGGACATGCCCCGTATTGGGGCAGCCAGATGCGCAAGGAGGGCTTACTGCGCGCTCGCCTGGAGCCGCTGCAGGAACTCTCGGGCGACGCCGTCTGCGAGCGGGAGACCTCGTTCACTGAGGCCGAAGCGGGTCCCTGCGGGCTCGAGGAGGCCGTCGCTCACGAGCCGTGTCGCCAGCGCGACCGAGGCCTCGACCGCGGGTGCGGACGCGGCGGCTGTCAGGGCGACCTCAGCGGGGTCTACGCCCTCTTGAAGCCTCAGACCCAACCACCAGCACTCTGCGAGTCGAGCGTACTCGTCGGGCTCCTCGCTCCAGTCCGTCGCGTGTCCGTGGCCCGCGATCCGGCGTAGGTATGGGCTGATGGCGCGCGGGTTCCCGGAGCGAGTGTGGTGGACCTTGCTCACGGCTCCCGGACCGATGCCCACGTACTCGCCGTTTCGCCAGTAGTTGAGGTTGTGGCTGCAGCGCTCCCCGGGGCGGGCGTGGTTCGAGATCTCGTAGGCCTCGAGCCCGTGGGACGCGGCGAGGCGCCGGGTGTCGTGGAACATCTCCAGCTCGATCTCCTCAGCGGCGGCTTCGAGGCGGCCACGGTCGAGCCAGCGCTTGAAGCGCGTGTCCTCCTCGAAGGTGAGGTTGTACGCGGAGAGGTGATCTGGGCCGAGGTCGAGGACGCGCTCGAGGTCCCGTCTCCACTGCGCTGCGCTCTGCTCCGGGATCGCGTAGATCAGGTCCACGTTGATGTGCTCGATCCCCGCTTGCCGGGCGGCCCCGTAGGCCTCGAAGGAGGCCTCCGCACTGTGGACTCGACCGAAGAGCTTCAGGGTCTCGTTGTTCAGCGACTGGAAGCCGACAGAGAGACGAGGGACGCCAAGGTCAAGCAGACAGCGGGCCTTCTCCAGGTCGAGACTCTCGGGGTTGCACTCCGCGGTGACCTCGGCGGCGCTCTCGCGCCAGCCTGTGATCATGTGGAGTCCGTCGAGGAGGGTCTTGAGCTGCGATGGACTCAGGAGGGAGGGGGTCCCGCCCCCCAGGAAGACCGTCCTCGGACGTCGCGGCGCGCGCTCGGCGGCCTCGCTGAGGATCGCCGCGATCATCGCGTCGATGTCTTGACCCTCATCGGGCACCGAGAAGAAGTCGCAGTAGTGGCACTTGGCTGCGCAGAACGGCAGGTGCACGTAGAGCGCGGTCCCCTCGGACGCCCGGGGCGGTGCAGCGACTCGCGGGTCGTCACGCCGTGAGTTGGCTGCCGTCGGCTCGGCGCGCTGCTTCTCCTGCTCTTGCATGGTTGGACCGGGCCTCTCGGAGCGCGCTCTAGCGCCTGAGGCGGAGCGTCAGCGTCTGGCGCCCGCCTGACTCCAGGTCAACATTCGATGACGCGAGGTCGACCGGACGCGCCTTGATGTCGATCCCCTTCAAGACGACCTGGGTGGGGAGCGCCGGGAGTCCGACGAGGTCGAAGATCCAGGCCTCTGCGTCCGACCCCACCCCTGGAGCTCGCCGCTCGATGATGCTGCTGGCGGCCGTGCGGCCTTCGCCAGCATCGTGGAAGAGCGTGATCATCTTCAGCGCCTCCCTGCCGTCGCCGGTGACGCGCAGCTCGAGGTCCGCGTTCGCCCAGAGAGCCAGCGACTTCGCGCTCTCTTCGGCGGGATCGACCCAGACCGTCGCCGGGGCGTAACCCTCTGCCTGGACCCGAAGCCAGACTGGCGAGCGCGACTCGATCCACGGGAGGGCCACAGGCGAACTGGCCTCCTCAAGGACGACCTCCTCCCTGTCCGCCTGGTCGCGCAGGGTGACGGGGCTTTGACCCGCGGCCCGCGTGATGCGTAGTGAGGACAGGTGGGCCCCGGTGGGGCCGTCCAGGACCGTGAGCTGGTTCAGGGGGAACGGCGTCCCGACGAGGGCATAGGCGCTCTCGACGGGTGCGAAGGCGACGCCCAGCCCGGGGAACCGGACCCGCTGCCCATTGAAGACGCCGCCCCTGAGCCGCACGCGCGACCGTTCGGGAATCTGGAGGCTGAAGTGGCCTCCGTTGGCGTCGACCTCGACGAGCTTTGAGGCGCCGCGCTCCATGATCTCTACCTCAAGGGACCCGACCTTGACCGGAGAGGGGAGCGCTCCATCGACCTGGATCAGCGCCTCCCCGTAGAAGGCCTTGTAGCGTTCGGCCTCCCCGCCAGTGTCGCCCCCGCTGCGCTCCGTCGTCCCCGCGCTCGATGCGCTCTCCACCGGCATCAGGTCTGCGGCGTCCAGGGGAGCGGTCGAGGCGCTGTTCGTCCGGGCGGCTTGAGCCAACTCGAAGCGCTGTGCGGGCTCGGTGTGCGGGCTCGCCTCTCCGAGGATGGTCCAACCGAGGAGCGCGAGCGCGCTGAGCACCAGGGCGGCGGGGATGATCCGGAGCGAGGGCCGCATGGCCCACAGTGTCGCTGAAGGTCGACCGCACGTCGACCCAGGGATGCGCAGCTCGCTTCGGGGAGCTCCGCTGTGGGTCGGAGCAGCGGGTGCTCGCGAGCGGCCCCTTGGCCCCTTCCTGCTGTTTGTGTCCACCGAGGGGGCCCTCCGATGGGCCTCTCCGATGGGGCCGATCATCGTGGCGTCCTCGCCCTTGGAGTCGGCCGCCGCAGGGTTCAGCGCTCCGCGGCGGCTGGGGCCCCATGGGGAGGGGGGGGGCAGTCTCCCGGACGCACCGCGTCGCCGACGGGGCGGTGGGTCCGGTGCCTTCCGGGTCAGTCTCCGGCCATCACGTCGTAGAGCTTCTTGAGCGCGTCCCGTTCGATCTGGCGGACGCGCTCCCTCGTGAGCCCGACGACCTTGCCGATCTCCTTCAGCGTCATGGGGTCGGCGCCCTCACCGAGCCCGTAGCGCAGTCGGAGGATCTGGGCTTCGCGCTCATCGATCACGGCGAGGAGCTCGTCGAGGCGGGACAAGAGATCCCGGTGAAGCATGGTCGCCTCCGGGTCCGCCGCCTTCTCGTCCTCGACCGTGTCCTGGGTCTGGGTCATGACGTCCAGTGAGACCTGTCCGGCCTGGTTGGACTCGATGGTGCGCTTCAGCAGGGGCCAGGACTCCTTCGGGATCCCCAGCTCCATGGCCACCTCCTCGACCGTGGGCATGCGGCCGAGCATGTACCGCAGCTCGTTGGCGACGTTGCGCCACTTGGAGATCATCTCCGTCATGTATCCGGGGACCCGGACGGACTTGACGGTGTTCGTCAGGGCGCGGCGGATCGACTGCTTGATCCACCAGGTGCCGTAGGTGGAGAAGCGGCAGCCCGCTTCGGGGTCGAACTTCTCCGCGGCCTTCATCAGGCCAATATTCCCCTCAGCGATGAGGTCTTGCAGGTTCAGCCCCCGATCGTTGTACATCTTGGCGATGGACACCACGAGGCGCAGATTGGCGCGGATCAGGTGCTCGCGAGCCTCCGGGTCACCGGATTGGATCCGGGCGCCTAGCACCTTCTCCTCGTCCGCTGTGAGGAGGGCGACCTCGTTGATCTCCTGGAGATAGGTCTCGAGACAGCGTTCGGCAGAAATGATAGTGCTCCGTGTCGCAGGGGGAATGCGTGTGCGGAGCGCCCCACAGGGGCACCCCTCTCTTCCCCTCGGTTCGGATCCCTGCTGGTCACGTCTTGAGCCCTGCGGGCGTTCTTGAGTCACGGTCTCGCAACGGAGATCGTGCTACCCTCCCGCCGGAACATGGGATCGTCCTCCAACAAGCCGTTTGTCTCCGAACAGGACTTCGGTGTGCTCCTCCGGGGGCGCGCGGAGGGGTTCTTGACGATCTGTGCCGTGCCCTCGGCGACCCGCTGGTCCAAGCGGAGGTTCTTCGAGGTCTCTGCGAGCGCGGACGAGCTGGAGTCGTTCCTCGACGACCACGGGGCTCGAACCAACCGCACCTTCTCGGCGTTCACCGAGCTGGTGGCGTCGATCCGCGGCTTTGCGCTCGCCGGGATGCAGCTCGCCCACCTGGACCGGCGGCTCGATTCCTACGGCGTCGCCGAGCGTTTGGCGGGGGAGGGGGCGGACGTTCTCGAGCACATGCGAGAGGCGCTCAGCTTCGTCCAGGATCGAACGGCGCTGCTCATGGGGGCGTTGCTTGAAGAGGGGCGCGAGCTGTGCGTGACGGAGCTTCGGATCGGGGAGGGCCAGCGGCCCGAAGACGCTCTGGAGGCTCCCCCGAGGCTCGCTAATAACGTGGACCTCGACCGGATCGACGATGACGACCACCGGATCGCAAAGGTGGCCACGAGCTACCTCTCGGCCTGCGAGATGCTCGAGAATGTGGGGATTGAGCCCATGGAAGAGCCGGAGCGGAGGGAGGAGTTCCTGCGTTCAAAGTGCAGCGAGGAGGCCGCCCGTGTCTGGGAGGCCACCGTGCACAACCTTCAGTCGAGCTACGACACCTACGTGAAGAACACCGTGCTTGAGACTGGGGACCCGAGGCTCCCGGACCTCCGCGGCCACGCGTCGGCGGCGCTCCACTCGCTGGGGGCGGTGACTCACCTGACGCACTTCGTGGAGCGCCACGAGCGCGGGCTGCGCTCCGACATGGCGGACTCGGTCCTGCAGCGGTTGGTCCCCCGGTCCCAGGTGCGGGATGTGACCTTGAACCGTCTCTTGGTGAGTGCTCAGGCGTTCATTCGCAGCGGCGCAGAGATCGCCTCTTCGCTGCTTCCCAGCTACACGAGCGTCTCGAGCCTGGAGCTTTGCCTCCGTGAGGGCATCTTCTTGCACGCCAGGCCCGCCTCCTTGATCGTGGCGATCGTCCAGCATCACGGCACGCCGGTGGAGCTGGAGGTGGCTGGGTCCCGGTGCAACGCGGGGTCAATCCTCGAGTTGATGGTCGCCATTGGCTCCAACCCCGAGCAGCGGAACTTCGTCGCCCACGGTGACGAGCGGACGCTCAAGGACCTCGGGGAGCTGTTCGCTGCCGACCTCGGCGAGGGCGGACTGGATGAGCTGCCAAACACGCTGAATTACCTGCGGCAGCGCAAGTCGTGACGCTCGGCTAGATGCCCAGGAAGAGGCGGTCCGCCAGCATCTTCGGGAGCCCCGCCCGGACGATCCTGCTGGCCTCGCGCTCGATGTCGTACTCGGTGCGGCGGATCTCCACTCGCTGGGTGGTGGTGTCAAAGATCGCGAAGGCGGCCCTGCTGTCTTCGTCTCTTGGCTGGCCGACGCTGCCGACGTTCACCAAGGCGACGGTGGTCTCGTCCAGGTTGATCTCCCGGTCGATGGTGTAGGACGTGCGCTCCGGGGACTCGATGAGCCTCATGATCGTGACCGGCACGTGGGTGTGGCCGAGGAAGGCGACGGGGCGGTCGAGCAGGTCGAGGGACGGCTCGGCTTCCGAGGTCTTCTGGATGTAGTCGAAGCGGGCAGGGTCGGGCAGCGTCCCATGGGCCAGAACGCAATCGTCGTTGGAGTGGATGAGCGGTAGGTCGGCCAGCCATCGGAGGTCTTCGCTGGAGAGGCAAGCCCGGGTGAAGTCGACGGCGGCCTTGGCGTGGGCGTTGAAAAGGCGCGTGTCGAGCTGTCCTGCACAGGCGGCGTCGTGGTTGCCCTTCACGACGGTGGCCCCGCGCTCCTGGAGCGCACGAATGCACTCCTCAGGTGCCGCGCCGTAGCCCACCACGTCGCCGACCTGAAGGAGCTGATCGATGGCCTCGCCTTCGAGGGCCTCGAGCACCGACTCCAGGGCGGAGAGGTTGGCGTGGATGTCACCTAGGATCGCGTAACGCATGGGGCGGGCGGCTCTCGGTGCCCGGGGTCGCGAGCGCCAAGGCGCAGGCGATCCAGCCGATGATCGGCAGAGCGGCGCCGATCCAGTGAGCCCCTGTCGGCGAGAATCCGAACGACTCCCTGAGGGTCTCTCCCGCATCAAGCCAGGCGAGCGCGGCCTGTCCTGCGCCGGAATGGCCCGTGATGAGGCCTGGGACCACGGTGATGAGGGCCAGGGTCAGCGCGGCGCGAAGGTGAGACTCCATGGGTAACTGCAGCATGACGACCCCGATGCAGGCCATGTGGGTCCAGCCCAGGACGAGGGCGGGGAGTGAATCCGCCGGGCGGAAGGACACCAGCTGCCAGTCGTAGAACAAGTGCGCGGGGATCAACGCGAGGGCACCGGCGAGGGAGCTCACGAGCACCAAGCTGCAGGCTTGATGCGCGACGCGCCCGCCTGGGCCCAGGGGCCGCATGACCCAGGCAACCTCGGCGATGGGGGTGAGGCTCAGGACCATGGCTGCAGCCCCACCTATGAATGCAATCTCGTAGATGCCAGTCCAGTGGTGGAGGTCCGCCGTCACGAGGCCCAGGGGCAAGAAGGTCCTGAGCGTGGGCCAAGAGAGGAGTAGAGCGGTCACGAGCAACCAACCCAGCGGCCGACGCAGGTGGTAGCGGAGGAGTCCGATCGTGACCTGATGGAGGCTCATCGAATGCGAGCCTAACGCCGGGGCACCAAAATCAAATCGTTCGCTACCTTTGAGCTTGGACGAACCGGCGCTCTGCGCCGTCGCGTCTTGACAGGTGCGGTGCTTGCTCTAGAGTCTCGCCGCGCCTGCAGCCTGCCCCGAAACCCGCCCACTGACACCCGGATCCGGACTCCCATGGAACGTCGACTCGGCCGAGGCCTTGGCTCCCTTCTCGGGCAAACAGAGGACACACCCGTGGAGCGCCAGCCTGTTGCTGCGGCGCCGGGACAGGTCCCCGCGCTCACGGATGTTCCGGGGAGCGCAGACGCCGGTCTCGACGACGAGGACCAGGTGGGTCGGATGCTGGAGTTGGCGGCGATTCGTCGCAACCCGGACCAGCCGCGGAAGGTGTTTGAGTCGGAGGGCCTCGAGGAGCTTCGCCAGAGCATCTCCCGCCACGGGGTCCTGCAGCCCATCACGGTTCGCCGCGTGGGGAACGGGTTCGAGATCATCTCCGGGGAGCGTCGTTGGCGTGCGGCGCGGAACGCGGGCCTGGAGGTCATCCCTGCCGTGGTTCGGGACGACGTCTCCGATGAGGTCAGCCTGGAGCTTGCCATCGTCGAGAACATCCAGCGCATGGACCTCGACCCGGTTGAGAAGGCCCGTGGCTACCGCGCCCTGATGGATCGAGTGGGCCTGACGCAGGAGCAGGTGGCGGAGCGCATGGGGGTCAAGCGGTCCTCGATCGCGAATCAGCTGCGGCTCTTGGATCTCCCCGAGGAGGCGCTTGAGGCGCTCAGCGGTGGGTTGATCACCTCAGGGCACGCCAAGGCCCTTCTTGGGCTGGGGGAGGTTGAGGCCATCCGCAAGGCTCTCTCCCAGGTGGTCCGGAAGCAGCTCTCCGTCCGTGAGACAGAGCAGCTCTCACGTGCTGCCGTGGCCGGGCCGAGTCCTTCGTCCACGGAGCGGGCGGTACGCCCTGAGGCGCCCGCTTGGGTGGCAGAGATGGAGGGGCGCCTGCGGGAGGCGCTTGGGGTGAAGGTGACCCTGAAGAACGGCAACAAGTACCGGGGATCGATCACTCTCGACTATGGCGGGCGAGAGGATCTCGAGCGGATCTGTGATCAGATCGCTCCCAAGAAGTCGGTCTGATCTGGCCCCGGCCACTATGTGTGGTGGTTGAGCGGCCTGCCCTGTCAAGCGGCGGGGTCCCTGTGGGGAGAGCGCTGGCGAGCGGCGGCCAGGTGTGGGGCGGCTCGGGAGAGTTTTCCACGTTGTCTCCACGAACCATCCTGGGGGCTGGGATTTGGAGCCTCACGGCTGGATCATGCTCTGGGGGCCCCTGGTGGCCGATCTGGTGTCCGAAGTCGGGACACGCTGTACGCGGCGACCAGGAACGAGCTTGGTTCTCCACAACGGAGGGCGTCGCTCTCGTGTCGATGTTCCACGTGGAACAATCCGCCGCGGTGGCGGATCCGTGGGCCCTTGGTGCGAAGGGCTGCGAAGTCTGGCCTGGGGGCTTCAAGGGTCGGGGTACGGGGAAGTGCTCCGGGTCTCGACCCTCGTTTGGTCCGCCGTGACTGCCCGGGCGGCGCGCAGGCTCCGTCAAATCACCCACACCGTCAGGAGGCGCCACGCAGCTCGCGGACCCCTGGGGCGGTGGACGCCACCGGGTCGCGAGGGGGCGGTGGGGGCCTGGGGGCGCGTGAAGGGGCGGATCGGGGGCCCGTGGCCCGGCAGGGTGTTCCACGTGGAACATCCCCGCCTCATCGCCCTTGAGCCGCCTAGGGCCGCTCGGGTGCGCCCATTCTGCCCGTCTTACCCAGGCTCCGAGGGCTGGAGGCCGTCCGATGGCCTGTCCGTCGAGTGATCCGGTCGTCCACGGCGAGGTCCCGTTCTGCTACGGGTCGGGTGGAACGGAACCGTCTGGTGGGGTGCCTCCTTCGTCCTCGCGGAGCCGTCGTTCAGGTGGGTGTGCCTCGTGCGTTCATGGCCGGTGTTCCACGTGGAACACTTCCGCTGACCGGCGCCTCAGGGACAAAAAAACGGGGCGACGGACCGTCGTCCGTCGCCCCGCTGGCGTCCAGGGGCGCTTCCCCTCAGAGCATCTTGGCGCTGATGATCGTCACCGGCTCCACCGGAGTCTCCGCCTTGTCTTCGCGAATCTCCGCGTTCGACGCCTCCTGCACGAATTCCAGGCCCTCCAGGACCTGGCCGTACACCACGTAGTTCCCGTCGAACTGGTGCTGACGGGACGCCGTGATGTAGAACTGGCTGCCAGAGGACTTCACGGCACCACCCTTCTTGGCCGCCGCGAGGACGCCCTCTGCGTGGATCAGCCCGGTGTCCTCGGGGGCAATCGTCGTGGTGGGTCCGCCAAGGCCCCAGGTGCTGGCATCCTCATCTCGGGAGTTCGGGTCGCCGCCCTGGATGAAGCCTCCAGGCTGGATGCGGTGGAAGCGAGTGCCGTCGTAGTAGCCCTCCTTCACGAGCTTGGTGAAGTTCGCCACGTGCTTCGGAGCCAGCTCCGCGTTCAATCCGATCACGATGGGGCCGAGGTCGGTCATCAGCTCGACACGGGGGGAGCCTTCGGGGAGCGGCGGGTTCTCGAGGATAAAAGGGTGATCCTTCGTCCAGGCGGCTTGCTGCTCCACGCTGGCGGCCAGATGCGCCACGAGGGACTGTCCACTGTCCTCTGCGCCGATCGGGAACTGGAGCGAGGCAAGGACGGCGGGGGCGATGGCGCGGGCGCTCTCGAGCGCCGCCATCGCCTCGTCGTAGTCCCCGTCGTCGAGACGCAGCAGCGCCTGGTTCACGTACGCCCAGGCGGCGACGTTGCCGTTGCTGTTCTGTGCGGTGAACTGCTCGAGGGCGGCGAGGTTGTCGTCCGCGGTCTGGGCCTCGTACAGGGCGCCCCACTCGGCACGCTTGGATTCGGTCGCGGCCTGAGAAGAGCTCTGGACGTACAGGACCGCGGCGGCGCAGACCGCCAGGACCGAGAGGCCCGGCCACTTGTATTTGAAGACGGCGGCCGCGAAGGCGGACTGCTCTTCCTGGGCGATCGTGATTTCGGTGGCAGCTTTGTGCTTGGCCATCGTGGGTACCTGTTATGCGAAGCGTTTTGGGTTCAGCGTGGATCCGAGCTCATGAATGCTCGGAGCCGCCGGGGGGGGTCTCCCCGTTGGCGCATGGCCCGGCATTATAGGGGCTCTATCGTCCGAGCGGGCAAGCTGCCCCCCTCGCATCCACGCCGACTCGAAGATTCCATGCTGATCTCCCTCCTCATCGTCGTCTCGCCCCTGACTGTTTCGATGGATCCGAACTCGGCCTGGTCGGTGCAGGAGCCACTCGTCGCGGCCGTCGCCGTGGAGGACTACAAGTCCTTGCTCAAGGCTGCCGGCGATGACCCGGACAAGCTCTGGGCCCTGTACGAGTGGACGCTGGAGGAGGACGATCGAAAGAAATACCGCAAGCGGGTCCTCAACAAGATCATCAAGGTCGCTCCGGACCACGCGGAGGCTCACGCCGCCCTGGGGCACGTGCTGTTCGAGGGCAAGTGGTTCGACTCCGAGCGAGCGCTCGATCGACACATGTCGAAGCTCGCCAAGGAGCGCGGCCTCGTGAAGTACGACGGCAAGTGGGTCGCGCCGACGGACGTGCCCTTTCTGGACAAGGGGTGGATGAAGGACGCGCGGACGGGCGAGTGGTACGACCCGGTGGCCAGGGAGCGCCTCGCGGAGGGTTGGAAGCTCCAGGACCTCAATTGGGTCTCTCCGGATGAGGTGAGCAAGCTCGACGAGGGCCTGTGGAAGTGCGATGACAAGTGGCTGACGCTCGACGAGGCCGATGAGTGGCACGGTGACATCGAGACCCCGTGGAGGATCCCGACCAAGCGCGCCACGGTGTGGTCGACGGGCACCCGCGCGACCGCGCTCAAGGCCGCGGCGCAGGCCGAACAGGCGTACTTCGACATGCTCAAGGTCTTCGGCTTCGGCGGAGACGGCCAGCCGGCGTTCATGGTCGTTCGAAGCCAGGCGGAGTACCTGCGGTTCATGGACGGAAGCGAGGACTACGACCTCCCGCAGCTTGACCCGCTCGCCATGTCGGCGTTCAACCGCTCTGCCTTCGCAGACCTCTGGTTTGACTTCGACGAGGAGGTCTACCTTGGGATGGGCGTGACGTTCTGGGACGGCTCCAACGAGGCGGGGGATCTCTATGGCGTCCACGACGCGCGCTTCGCCTACGGGCTCTCGTTCGTCGAGTCGATCGACCCCTGCGTGGAGGGCCTCGATGAGGTCTATGGTGAGGGCGAGGTGACGCCCGAGTTCGCCGCGGTGCGGTTGAGTACCCACAGCTTGCCGAGGTGGTTCCGCTGGGGCGCTGCGTGCTACGCGTCCCGTTGGTTCAAGGACAACCAGGTGAAGCGTGGCGGTAACCCGTATTGGGCGAGTCAATGGTCGGCCTCGAACCTGAAGGCTCAAGGCGGGCTGCTGGACTTCGACGACGTCTTCGAATTTCAGGCCAGCGGTCAGAACGAGGAGACCGCGCGGCTCATCAACCAGGCCGGGTTGATGGTGGCCTTCCTGGTGGACGGGGGAGACGCGACGCTCTCGCGCCTCCACGAAGAATTGCAGGGCGCGATGGAAAAACGCCAGGACACCGAGAAGATCTTCGGGGCGATCCGAAAGGCCCTTTCCGAGCGCGACGAGCAGATCCGGGCGTTCATGAACAAGTAGTCGTCCTGGCGACCTCTCCGCTCGGGCTCACAGGCCCCACTGCACGCTGAATCCATCCATGTCGATCGCCCTCGTCGTCGCCCTCGCCCTCGCACTGCCCCAGGACCCTGCCGCCACCTCGCAGCACCTGCACCCGGAGGGCGTCGATATCGTCATGACGGTCCCCGACTTCCAGGCGGCCTTGGGCGCCTTCCGGGAGACGGCCCTGGCGCGCACCATGATGGACGCGGACGTGCACGCGGCCGTCGGGGAGGTCATGGGGGACGAGCCGGTGGACCCTGTCGGGCTCCTGGTGACGGGCCTCCGGGACCTTGAGGGGCAGATCCCGCCGATCCTCGACATGCACAAGGGGGTCCGTTCCGTCTCCATGTCCCTGGACTTGGGTGACTTCGAGGAGGGGCTGGTCGAGAGTCTGTTCCGACTCATGGAGGACGGTGCGGCGCGCCCGGGCCTGGCGTTCCGCGTCATGGTCGACTTTGAGGACGCGGCGTCCTGTGAGGCCTGGGTGGAGGCCGTGGGCGGTGCTGAGCAGCTGATGCCGTCGGGGCCGAGCTCGACCCGGGCCATGACGCTGGCGGGCGACGGTGGGGCGTTCACCTCGCCGAGGCTCACGGTCACCGAGTTCCCCGGTTCGATCGAGGGCGCGGAGCAGTACCTGATCCATGGCGGATCCCGTGCGTTGATGGTGGCGGGAGTCCGCGACCTGGACGCCGAGTTGGCGAGGCTCAGCGACGCTGCGCCAGGTGCCTACTCGGCCCTGACGGAAGCCGGCCGCCTGAAGCTGGGCGCGCCGACGGGCGCGGTGGTGTTGGAGCTGTCGATGCCCGACGCTTTCGGGCTCTCGGCGATGGCGAAGGTCATGGATATGGACGGCGGGGAGGGCACCGGGATCATGCTGGTGAGCCCGCTCGCGACCATGCTGGAGCTCATGCTTGGCGCCCCGGCCACGGCCATGCTCCGGGGCGGACACTGGTGCGTCAGCATCGATGAAGATGGCCGCTATCAGACCCGAGGGTGGATCAGCGACTCGGTCCCGGAGGCCAGCTTCAAAATGGTGGGGACGGCTCCGCTGCAGGCTGGGAGCCTGACCCTCGCGCACCCTGATGCGCTGGTGACCTCGGTGGCGAGTTTCGACCCCCAGGAGTTATTGGAGCTCCTCGTCCAGGCCTCGCCTGATGTCGATGAAGGGTCACTGGAAGAGTTGCACCAGGGGATGGAGTCCTCCTTCGGCTTCCGCATCGATCGTGACCTCATCGAGCCCCTCGGTGGCTCGATCTCGTACAGCCTGCCGAAGCTGCGTTCGCTCCTGTCTGCGCCCAATCTGATGGCCGTCGCCAGCCTGAAGGATCGCGAGGCCTTCGTGCGCGGAATGGACGGGCTGCTGGCCATGATGACGCAGGTCGCCGGTGAGGCCGACGGCCAGCGGACCGAGTATCGGGGGGCGACGATCTACACCTGGTCACTGGATGCCTTCATGGGCGGCGGAACTGGGATGCAGAGCATCCCTTTGCCGATTGACCCCTCGAGCTTCACCCGCCCGACGGTGACGGTCATGGAGGATCGGGTCCTGATCTCAACGCTCCCGAGCCACGCCAAGCGCGAGGTTCGTCGCGTGGCCAAGTTGATCGATGCTGGGGATGGGGCGGAGCTCCACGCGGGCCTGAGTGCAAGGGGGGTCCCGGCGGGGACCACCATGGTCAGCTACGCCCAGTGGCCGGTGTTCATCGGCAACCTCTACACGCAACTGCGTGCACTGGCGCCGATGATCGGGAACCTGGCTGGCGGCGGCGCCGACCTCCCGGTGCCGTTCAAGCTGAAGTCGTTGCCTGAGATGGAGCTGCTCACCCGCCACTTCGCCGCCAGCGAGCGGCGCTGGGCCAAGGTGGAGGGAGGGTTCTTGGACCGTTCCGTCTCCTCTCTTGGCCCTGAGGTCCCGGCCTTGATCCTCGGCATGGGGGTCTCGTCGGTTCTCTTCATCCCGAAGACCATGGGTGCGTGCATTTCGACCGAAGGG
>JAQWJQ010000075.1 GCA_029248265.1 Planctomycetota bacterium | reverse complement strand
GTCGTGGAGGAAGCTCGGCCGCTGAGCGAGCCCCCAGAGGGGCCGCGTCATCATCTCCGTCTCCGTGGCCTCGCCCTCAACCATTCCGTCTCCGAGGGCCCCCAGGTCGTGGAGCAAGAAGTCCGAGTAGGGCTGGATGGTCTTCCCCGAGAGCGCATCCTCCGGGACCTGCCCGGTGACGTAACTCGGCACATGGCAGTCCGCGCAGCCAATCGAGACGAAGAGCGACTCGCCGCTCATGCCGCTCCTGGGGGTCTGTGCGGGAGCCGCGAGGAGGCGCTGGAAGTGGGTGAAGCGGTCGGTGCGCGTGAAGCCGGCGGCGTCGGGCATGTCCTCTGGATCAGCGGTCGTGTCGCATTGAGCCAGGAGCGCAGGGTCACCGTTTGGAGCGTTCTCCTGCGACAAGAACTGACTCGTCAGTCCCATCTCGTTGAGCGCAGCGTCGAGTGAGAACGAGTCCACGGTCGCGATGCCTCCCTTCCAGCCGAAGCGCCCGACACGGGTCGCTCCGCCGGGTGTCTCGATCGGGACCGTCGCGTGCACGCGCCCAACGAGCCCCGCAGGCTGGCTGTTCGCGCGAGCCACCAGCGTCCCGTCCGGAATGGACTCGATCAGCCCAGCACCAAAGAGGATCGGGGTGCCGCGGAGGGCCGTGTGCGTCGCCTGAACGGGGACCGTCTCCCGACACGTGATGGTGAACGACTGGTCCTGGAGGAGCGTCCCCCCGAAGCCCTCGAGCGACTGAAAGGGCGTCGTGCTCGTCGCGGCAATCCCGAAGCGGGTGACACGCCGCGCCCCAAATCCGCCGATGGCCGGGACGTTGTGGCACCCCGCGCAGGTGAGCTCATTGAACACTGGCCCCGCGCCTTCGGACTGTGAGAGCGGCGCAACGAACGCGGTGCGTCCCTCCTCGAACAGTGCCAGCTCCTGGGCCGTCAGACCGCGAACGGGCTGCCCCATCAGGGGCTGCGCCTCCTGGGCTGCCGCGGCACCCGAGAGGATGAACGCGCTCAGACCGAGCAAGTGAAGTCGAGGGGTGGAGAGCTTCATGGGTGGACGGTCCTCAGCCCGGGCGCCGCAGGGGGGTGCGGCCACGCCGGTCAGTCGGATTGGGGGTGTCTGGGCTGACTCGGCGGGTGACCGGGTCAGGATCTGGGGGACACCGAGGCGATCTGCAGGAGCTTGAAACGGAGCGCCGTGAGGAGACCTCGAGCGCCCATGTTAGCCGCGATCGCTGCGGTTTAGTTCTGAGAGCCGTTTGCAGCGGCAGGTTCCATCAAACTGGGCCTCTTGGACCTATCGTTCTGGGGCCTTCGTCCGCCCTCGTCGCCAGAGCAAAGAGGCGCCCGGTTCCAGAGCCTCGGCTGTGACTTTTCGCCCGAAGGCACCCTCGAGAAGGCCCTTGGCCTTGGCCACGACGCCCAACCCCTCTCCTCGGCAGCCGCGGAGGATGAGGGCGATGGGGAGCGTCAAGACATCGAAGGCCACAAAGCGCAGCCAATGGATCGGCTTCCCGTGGACCCTGAGAAACCGGATGGAGTTGACCCCCTGCATCCACTTCCGCCGCGTGCTGTACCCGCCGCCGGTGGCGCTGGATGGAGCGTGCTTCGCGCTGAGGTCCCCGCGCAGCAGGACCGACCAGTTCCGCCGCCGTGCCCGCAAGCCGAGATCCACGTCCTCCATGTAGGCGAAGAAGGACGGGTCGAAGAGGCCCACGTCCTGCAGGCACTCCCGACTCATCAGGAGAGCGCACCCGGGGATGTAGTCCACGGGCCCCACCTTCCGCCATCGAGGTCCGTCAGCCTTGCCGTGCCCGAGCAACGTCGAGAGGTTCTGGCGATAGTCCAACCGACCGCCCGCGCACCACACCCGGCCGGCCTTGTCGTCGAACAGGATCCTCGGGCCGACCATCCCAACCCGAACATCCGAATTCAGCGTCTCCTCAAGGCCCCTGAGGCAGCCCTCCGCTTCATCGAAGTGCAGGTCGTTGTTGACGAAGAAGACGGCGCCCGCACCCTCCTCGAGGGCGCGCCGCGCCCCCTGGTTGGCGGCCTCTCCAAAACCAAGGTTGACCGCGTTCTGGAGGTGCACGAGACCAGGGAGAGCCGCCGCGACCGCCTCCCGTGATCCGTCCTCCGACGCGTTGTCCACGAAGACCACCTGCGAGGGAGGGACTCCCTGTGAGATCACGGACCGCAAGCACCGGAGGTTCTGCTCCGCCCCACCGTTCCAGTTCACCACGACAGCCCACGTCCCGGGGCCGCCCCGCAGCGACCCGCCCCTCCACTGCTCAATCGCCATCAAGGTGACCTCCACGTTCCTGGACACGGACCGCCGTCACATCCGCGTCGACCTCACCTCGCGCGACGATGGTGGTCAAGGCCTCCCCTTCGTCCAGTTCAGAAGGGTCCTGCACCACCCGCCCATCCGCGCGGCGGGTGATCGAGTACCCGCGTTCCAACACCGCGAGCGGCGAGACCGCCTCGAGGGCCCTGCCGGCCGGGGCGAGTCGACGGTCCGCGAGGGCAACGCGGGCGCTCATCGCGGCAGCCAGTCGCCCCTGCGCGCCTTCGACACGGCCCTCTGCGCGAACCACCCGCGCCATCGGGCTCTGTCGCTCGAGGCGCGAGGCGAGCCGCTCGAGGCGCGTCGCCGCCTGTTGAGTCGAAGACAGCGCAGCGATCTTGCCTCGGCGCGCCGCAGCCTCCACGCGCGCACCCTGCTCTTCCAGGAGCCGGACAGGCGTCCGTAGCCGGAGCGTCCTGGAAGCGCGAGCGAAGCGGTCCACGCGACCCGCGACGACCCGCTCAACCGCGTCAGTGAGGTAGGCGCCCTGGCGCTCGATCGCAGCCACCAGCGCGTCGCGGTCCGGGAGCACCGTCTGGGCCGCGTCGGTGGGTGTGTGAGCGCGGTGGTCCGCCACGAGGTCCACCAGCGTGGTGTCGGACTCGTGCCCGACGCCCGTGACCACGGGCACGCTCGAGGCCCAGATCGCCCGGGCGACGACCTCCTCGTTGAAGCACCAGAGGTCCTCGATTGCGCCGCCGCCGCGGCACACCACGATGACGTCGACGCCGCTCTCGTCGAGGCGCCTGATGGCCGCCGCCACCTCCCTCGCCGCCGCCTGCCCCTGGACCCGGGAGTGAACGAGCCGGACGGGGTACCCGGCCCAGCGCAGGGAGCGGGTCCGCAGAAAGTCACGCCAGGCGTCAGCGTCGCGGCTCGTGACCACGCCGACCCGGCCGGGGAATCTGGGCAGCGGACGTCGCCGCTCCATGAGCCCTTCCTCCTTCAGCTGCGCCTTCAGGCGCTCCAAGTCCGCGAGCAGCGCCCCCATGCCGCGGGCCTCCACACGGTCCACGATGAGGCTGTGCTTGCCATAGGGCGGGTACACGTCCAGGCTCCCGTGGCAGACCACGCGAGCGCCCTCGGTCAGCTTCCCGACGGTGGCGAGCGCGCGCGGCGCGGCCGAGCGCCAGACCTTGGCGTCGAGGACCGCTGAACCGTCCTTGAGGGTGAAGAACACGTGCCCGGACGCGACGGTCTTGGGGCGGCTGATCTCCCCCTCCACGGCCACGCGACCGAAGCCCTTCAGGGCGGAGTTGATGCGCGCCGTGAGCTGGGTCACCGACTCGACTCCGGCCTCACGAACCAGCCCCTCGCTGGGTGTGGGACCCGACTCTGCGTGGGGACCGTCCTCCGGGTTCAGCCCGCGCACGGGGTCCCCGCCTGGACCTCGACGAGAAGACATGGCGGGGTCGCTGGCGCGCTGGGCGCCGGAGCGCCGCGATGCAGAGCCCCGGCCGCGGGTGCCCCCGCGCGGGCGTCTGGGAACGTCGTCGAAGAGACTCACGCCGCCAAGGCTAACGGACGGGCGCGGCCTGTTCTCCGACGATCTCTTCCGAGTCCAACTCCTCGGCCTCCTGCGCCCCGCTCCCAGGCCCGGCCGACGGCCCCTCGGCGCCCCGAGAGGGGATCGCCGGCCTCAGGGGAGGCGCCGAGAGTCCGGGGAGCGCGGCACGCTCCCACTCGCTCGCGTTCGCGCGCGGCAGCACGATCCTGTACTTCCCCGCGAGGAACGGCGCCACCCGGGAACCGCGGCGCACCGACCCTCCCTCGAACTGAAGCTCGACCCCGCCGCCCCTCCGTATGAGGACGCGAACGCTGTCTGCGAAGACGCGCCGCTCGGCGCGTCCGGTGACGGGGTTTAGCTCGGCAAACTGCACGTCCCGGAGCTCGCGACCACGGACGCCGCCGAGGCCGATGAGCCGCCAGCGAGAGTCACCGGCCTGTGCGGCCTCGTGGAGGAGACGCACCAGCTGTACGCGGAGTTCCTTCAGGTCCCAGAGGCCATCATCGTTGGCCCGGGACAGCAGCATCGGGTCCACCAGCTCAGGGAGCGCTTCGACCCAGGGCTCAGGGTCAACCGCCCCCAGGTAGATCCGCTGTCGACCGCCGCGGATCTGGTACGCCCCCCTTGGCGCCCCAGGGACCACCGCGCCGCCCTCAAACGGGCGGCGTACTCCGCCTCTCGACTCGTACCCCTCCTCCAGGAGGACGCTGACCGAGCGAGCCGAGCGGCTGACCTCCAGCCGAAGCCGAGCGGCCTTGAGCATGCCCACCATGCGCCCGCGCTCGTCGACCAGGCGGGCGATGACCGGGCCCGTCCAGGTGCGCCCCTCGTGCTCGTGGAGGAGCCCGACCTCGAGCAGGTCGAAGCCGCGCACGCTCTCCGCTTTCAACAGCGTCTTGAGCGCCGCCGCAACCTGCCTCCCCCGCCCCCGGCGCTCAGCTTCGGCGCGCTCAAGGGCCTCCGCCGCCGGGTCTCGGGGGTCCACCAGCGCCTCGGCAATGAACTCCGGGGGCTGAGGCAACGATGGCACCTCGAAACCCTGGAGCAAGCGAGTGAAGACGATCCACTCTTCTTGCCGAGCCAGGCTCCGTGCCCGCTCGGCCCGGAGTTCCGCCTCGAGCACGCCGATCTGCTTGAGCAGCTGTCGCTCGCGCTCACGCAGGCGGTCCAGTTCCGAGGTGGGCACAGGTCCAGCGCCATCCGTCGAGCCGACCGGCTCCGCCGGAACCTGCAGGGCGGCCACGAGGGAGAGCAGCGTGGCCGCGATCATCGGGCGCCCTCAAAACCTGAGGCCGAGCGCGCGTCCGTCCGGGCGACCGCCTCCGAACGCCGGCGCGCGTCACGGACGTCGGGCAGCAGGACCGTCTCCCCCAACCCCGGGACCACCACGACGGCAGGGTACGTGTCCGGCCCGGGGGCCTCCCCCCAGAGGATGAGGTCGTGGCGCTCACCCACCGACAGCGGTGCGTCCGCCACCCCAAGGAGGGCGCTGAGGACCTCGACCCCGGCACGGGCCTCGCCCCCGGCGCTCGAGACCGGCGCGAGGCCGGGACACCTGACACCAGAGAGGGTAGAGACCAGCGGTAACCCCTGAGGGCGCGGGGCGTCGGAGGGGGCTCCCTGAACTGGAGGCTGCGGAGCTCGGTCCGCCTCGGCCACGAGGGTCAGGCGCCAGGGCTGCGGGCCGCCTTCCTCGACGGGGATGCCGGACCGCTCCAAGCCAAGCCGCTCCGCCAGGACCTCAGCGTCGAAGGCCTGGCGTCTCGCGTCCGGGTGGAGTGGCTCCAGCCGGATCCGGAGGCGGGCCCCATCCGACCCTCGGACCATCTGCCCCTCCCACCCCGCGAGAGGAATGAGTTCGGCGAGAGACCCTGGAGCCACCGGCGGGGCCGACGCCCCGCCTGGGCCAGGCGGGAAGACCCGGTCACGGACCGCCAGGAAGAGGACCGTGGCCACCGGCGCGAAGAGCCACAGCCCACTACCGGCGAGACCGGCGCCCGCCGGCCTGCCGGAGTCCCGGCTTGATTCGGTGGTCATAGACGGAGGGACGACGCGGCGGCGTCAGTCTTTCCCCTCGTCCCAATTCGCCTTCTTGTTCTTGTTCCACCACTTACGGAAGACCAGCGCGTCCCGCGCGTCGTGACCGGAGAGCTTCTGCAGCGTGGTCAGCATCGGACCAGCGATGGTGTCATAGCGATCCTGGACGATGGGGTCTGCCTGCCCCACATCCAGCGCGTTCTTCACCTGAGTGATGACGTCGAGGACCTTCTTGAAGATCGCCTTGCGCTCCTTCTGGTCGAGGAAGTCATAGCCGCCCAACGCCATCGCGGCGGAGGCTTGCACCACGGGCTCATGGTTCGTCAGCAGGTCGACCAGCGGGTCCACGGCGTCCTCGTCCTTCGTCTTCCCGAGGCTCAGGATCAGCGTCCTGCGCATGTCGAGGTCCTTCAC
>JAQWJQ010000061.1 GCA_029248265.1 Planctomycetota bacterium | reverse complement strand
TTGAAGGTCTCGGACGTGCTGGACCCCTCCATGCAGCCCACCCTGATCCACGAGACGACGACCCTCCGAAGGGCCATGCGGATCGTCAGCGACTCCAGGGAGACCCACTTCCCCGTGGTGGATGATGAGGGCAACCTCGTGGGGATCTTCTCCCTCAGCGATCTGAGGCGGATCTTCCTCGAGCATGAGGTCCAGGACATCGTCGTGGCTCGCGACTTCATGCGAGAGCAGGTCGCCACCGTGACCGCAGAGGACTCCCTCCACGACGTCCAGAAGCTCTTCACCCGCCGCGGCGTGAGCGCCCTCCCCGTCGTGGACGGGACCGACAACAGGCGCGTGGTGGCCTTCCTGAAGCGCAACGACGTGGGCAAGGCCTACGCGGAGCGTCTCAAGGAATTGAAAGGCGCCTCCAACGCGGTTTCAGGTCCGCGCCCTGGGGCCTAAGATCCCCGTCCCCCCGATCGGCACCCCTGCCCTCCAGGGGTGGACTTCCCTTATTGCCCGAACCCAGCAACCCCAGAGAGCCCCATGTACGACCCGCAGATGGTCCAGCCCTTTCGCGACGAACTCACCTCGATCGGAGTGAAGGAGCTCCTCACCTCCGAGGACGTTGACACCGCGATCAAGGCCTCCGGAACGACGCTCGTCTTCGTCAACTCCGTGTGCGGCTGCGCCGCTGGCTCGGCCCGGCCTGGGCTGCGGCTCTCCATGATGAGCGAGGTCAAGCCCGACAACGTCGTGACCGTCTTCGCCGGCATGGAGCGCGAGGCCACTGAGCGGGCGCGCGAGTACTTCAAGCCGTATCAGCCCAGCTCTCCCCAGATCGCGCTCATGAAGGACGGCCAACTCGTTCACATGATCCAGCGCCACGACATCGAGGGGCAGCAGGCCGACGCCGTCGCCAAGAGCCTCTCGGACGCGTACACCAAGCATTGCGGATGAGCGCGGATCTGGGACCGGGCGAGGAGCGCCTCGCCCTGGCTCGGTCCTTTCTTCAGGAGGCGGTCTACCGGTCGCGCGGTGATCAAGCCGGGGCGACGCTCCTCGCGCCGGGAGCAGCCGGCAGCGAGGGGTGTGGCCTCGGTAATGCCCCGAGCGTCGTCCTCGACCTCACCCCGCGCGCAGAGGCGCTGTTCCGGGACCTGGGAGGATCCAGCGTGACCCTGCTCGAGCCTGTGCAGGAGTGCATGTCCGCCTGGGTCCTGCGACAAGACGCGCTCGACCGGAAGCGCAACCACTTCATGAAGGCGTTCAGAGGGAAGCACGGCGCCGACCGGCGCGCTTACTCCGACGAGGCTCGGGGCGCCTTCGAAGAGGGGCTGGAGGCCGTCAACGCCCAGGTCACCGCGGCGCGAGATGAGGCCGCTCGACGCCTCCTCGATCTCCTCTGAGCGCTGCCAGCGCATGACCCCCTTCCGAGCCGTGACCTGCGAGGCTCGAGGACGACGGACCGGCATCGCCGGTCGGAGCGCGGGTCACGCGGTGGTCTGATGGCGCCGGGTGCGGATCGCTCGAGCGGCCCCCCCGGGGCCGGCGCTCGGCCGACCCGTGAGCTGTGACACCCGAGGGTGATCAGCCGCTGAAGCCGATCAGCAAGATGACAAGGCACGCGGAGAGGAGCACGAACTCGGGAAGCCAATGCTTCGACCTGCGACGGCTCTCCGACCCAAACTCGAGGGTGCGATGTGACATATGAAACGGCGGCTATAAGGAGTGGCAGGCGGTCCAGAAAACAGACTTCCAACCAGAGTGTGCGTCCTGAGCACCAAAGTGCTATTCGGGTCTTCCCTTGCACGGGCCTGAACGCCCCGTTGAGCCCTTGCTCAGAGGGCGCCTGACCGCGGGCCGAAAGACGCAGCCCCATGACGAGAAGCGCCTTGTCACCGTTCCAGGTGGGGGCAATGCCGGCAACCGTTGTTGCAGCAGGCCCGCTCCCAGAGCGTCGCCGCCGTCATGACCCAGAGCCCCGTTTCGGGATCGGGATAGAACGGTTCCCTGCTCGCGATCGCCGCCCGGTGGGCGTCCACGATGGCACCGCGAAAGGGGTGGTCCTCCTTGAGCCGGCGGGGATGCGGGTCCACCAGGGCAGCAGGGAGCTGCCCCTTACCCGGCCCTGGGGAGTAGGCCTCGTCGGTCGGTCGGTTCATCGTCATGGCGGTCGGACTCGCCGGGCACTGCCCCCGGACCCTCCGTCTCCGCAGAAAAGATCGGCCAACGCCCCTGAGACCGAATAGCAAAGTCGGGTTCTTCATGCCGACTGCTCAGAAACAAGGCGACCCGCCTGGCCTGCCGTGACCCCGGACCCGAGGCCCGTCCGGCAGCGCCTGGACATGGCGAGATTCAAATCAACCGGGGTCAGGGAGCCCATGGGTTAGGCTGCCCACCCGTCGCCCCTGGACCCCCAAAGAACCATGTTCTCGACCCTCCGCCTCACACTCCTCGGTCTCGCTGCCGCACTGACGCTCTCCTGCGCCGCGACGACGTTCCAAAATCTCCCGACGCCGGACCCCGAGGTCGGCCCCGCCGAGGACATGTGTCGGATCTACGCTGCACGGTCCACCCAGATGATGGGACGGGCCAGGACCGTCGAGCTCATCGTCAATGACCGGTCGATCGGCCGGCTTGGAGAGGCGGGCTTCCTCTGCTGGGACCTCCCCGCTGGACGCACCGTGGTGCAGGCGCTCTTCCACGGCGCGGTGATCGACGGCAAGCCCGTGGAGACCGTGTTCGGCTTCGACGGCGAGGGCGGGAAGACCTACTACTACGAGCTACGCGTGGACAGCAGCACGAGAAAGTCGGTCGCCCGGGCGCTCGACGAGGACGGGGGGAAGGCGCTGATCGCGCAGCGCAACGTCCCGGAGATCCGATGAGCCTCACCGTCTTGTCATCGATGGGCTCATGCCCGTACAGCAGACCGGAGCGTCGCTGGCACAGGGTGGAGGCCCTGCGCCCGTGATCCTCCTCGCCGCGGCGGCGTCGCTGCTCGCGCTCGCGCCCCAGGAGCCTGCTCCCCCGGCCCCTGAAGGGCCGCAGGGCATGCGGGTCCTCGTGTGGAACATCGAGCGAGGCGCGAACCCCTACACAAACGGGGCCGAGAAGGCCCTCGCGCAGGTCCGCGCCCTGGCCCCGGACGTCTGCCTCCTCCAGGAGAGCTACGACATCGACGGGGAGCGGCCCAAGCTCGGCGCCTGGATGGCGAAGGAGCTTGGCTGGAACAGCTGGCAAGGCGACAGCACCCACCTCTGTGTGCTGACCCCGCTCGAGATCCGTGACCGCTACTTCCATGCGACCTGGCACGGGGTCGGCGCCCGTCTCGAGGACCGCGCTGGCCGGGCGTTTGACGTCTACAGCACCTGGATCGACTACCGCGCCTACATCGCCTACGCCCTGCGAGACAACCCGGCCATCGAGGACGCCGAGCTGCTCCGCTGCGAGTCCGAGGGCTCCAGCCGGCTGGCGCAGGCCAACGCGCTCCTGGCGCACCTGGAGGAGTCCGGCCGCTTCGACGGCTCGGTCCCGCTGCTGGTGGGGGGCGATTGGAACTGTCCGTCTCACCTCGACTGGACCGAGGACACCGCGCGGGCGTTCCGCTTCAAGCGACCCCTCGAGCTCCCCGTCAGCCGCCGCATGGCCGCCGAGGGCTTCATCGACACGTTCCGAGAGGTGCACCCCGACCCCCTGCGCCGCCCTGGGTTCACCTGGACGCCCATGACGCGCGGGACCGTGGACGCCCCGATGCCCCTGGACCGGATCGACCGGCTCTACCGACGCCCCGCCACCGGGGGCGAGCTGCGGCTGGTGCCCGTCGCCGCCAGGGTCCTCCCGGACCGCCATGAGCCCGCCGAGCTCCCCCGCACCGAGCGCGCCTTTCCCAGCGACCACGGGGCCGTGGTGATCGACCTCGAGTGGCGCTCGGCTGGCCGCTGAGCGGCCCCCCGGGTCCCGGGATCCACGGAAGCGGGGGCGCCGATTGCCGCCCCCCCGCCCGCGCCCTAACTTGAGGGGTCGACGGCCCACCTCCGAACACTCCGTTCGGGGTGCCGTCCCCCATCAGCATGGCCCTCCACTCGACCGCAAGCGAGCCCACCGCGCCCTTCCGCCCCCAGCACCCCGTCCGCATCGTGACGGCCGCGTCCCTCTTTGACGGACACGACGCCGCGATCAACGTGATGCGCCGGATCCTCCAGTCCTCCGGGGCTGAGGTGATCCACCTGGGGCACAACCGCTCGGTGGCCGAGATCGTGGACTGCGCGATCCAGGAGGACGCCCACGGCATCGCCCTGACCTCGTACCAGGGCGGCCACGTGGAGTACTTCAAGTACATGGTGGAGTTGCTCGAGGAGCGCGGCGCGGACATCAAGGTCTTCGGAGGTGGGGGCGGCACGATCCTGCCCGAGGAGATCGAGGAGCTGCACGCCGCGGGCGTGGCGCGCATCTACTCCCCGGACGACGGTCGGGCCCTGGGCCTGCAGGGGATGATCAACGACCTGCTCGAGCGGTGCGCCGAGGTCGACAAGTCCGCCGCGGCCAGCGCCCCCATCGAGGACCTCATCGAAGGCCTCCCCGCCTGCGCCCACGACGGGCTCGCGCGCCTGATCACCCTCGCCGAGAACCTCGAGGACGGCGCCGAGATCATCACGCGCGAGCTCGATCAGCTGCACGGTGCGGGCGTGGGCAAGAACGCTCCCGTGCTCGGCATCACCGGCACCGGCGGGTCCGGCAAGTCGAGCCTCGTGGACGAGCTGGTGCGCCGATACCTGCGGGACCAGCCGGGGAAGACGATCGCGATCCTGTCCGTGGATCCGAGCAAGCGGAAGACTGGCGGCGCGCTCCTGGGCGACCGGATCCGCATGAACGCGATCCACGACGAGCGGGTCTTCATGCGCTCGCTCGCGACGCGCCAGGCGAACCTCGCCCTCTCCAAGCACGTGCAGTCCGCCATCGACCTGTGCAAGGCCGCGCAGTTCGACCTGATCGTCGTCGAGACGAGCGGCATCGGGCAGTCCGACACCGAGATCACCGACCACAGCGACGCGTCCCTGTATGTGATGACGGCGGAGTACGGCGCGGCGACCCAGCTCGAGAAGATCGACATGCTCGACTACGCCGATCTCGTCGCCATCAACAAGTTCGACAAGCGCGGCAGCCTCGACGCCATGCGCGACGTCAAGAAGCAGGTCCAGCGCGCCCGCGAGCTTTGGGAGGCGAGCCCCGACGACATGCCGGTGCACGGCACCATCGCCAGCCAGTTCAACGACGCGGGCACCAACCGCCTCTACCTGGCGCTCATGTCCAAGATCGTGGAGCGAACCGGCGCGCCCCTCGGCCCCGGCGGCGACCTCGCCACGGCCGACGGCGAGAAGCGCTCGGTGATCCCCCCCGACCGCGTGCGCTACCTGGACGAGATCAAGGAGAGCGCCGCGCGCTTCGACGCCTGGGTGGAACGCCAGGCCGCCCTGGCCCGGACCCTCTACCAGCTCCACGGCTCCGTCCTCGCACTGCGCGGCGATGCTCCGAACACCGACGTGCTCCCGGCCCTCGAGGCGCAGGAGGGCGACGGCCCTGGAGTCACGGCGCTGCTCGAGCGCTACGACGAGCTCGCCAAGGAGCTCGACGGGCGCGCCCGCAGGTCCCTGGAGGCCTGGCCCGCCATCCTGGAGCGCTTCGGCAAGGACCACTTCGAGTTCCAGGTCCGCGGCAAGACCCTGCGCCAGCCGCTCACGGTCGAGAGCCTGTCCGGCACGAAGGTCAAGCGCGTGGCGCTGCCGCGCTTCCGCGACTGGGGAGACGTGCTGCGCTGGCGCTTCCAGGAGAACGTCGCGGGCGAGTACCCGTTCACCGCCGGCGTCTTCCCCCTCAAGCGCCAGGGTGAGGACCCGGCGCGCATGTTCGCCGGAGAGGGCGGCCCTGAGCGCACCAACCGCCGCTTCCATTACGTCTCCCGCGGCCTCCCCGCGGCGCGCCTCTCCACCGCCTTCGACTCGGTGACCCTCTACGGCGAGGACCCCGCGACGCGTCCGGACATCTACGGCAAGGTCGGCAACTCGGGCGTCTCCATCGCCACCGTGGACGACGCCAAGAAGCTCTACAGCGGCTTCGACCTGTGCGCCCCGACCACGTCGGTCTCCATGACCATCAACGGGCCGGCGCCCATGGTGCTCGCGTTCTTCATGAACGCGGCCATCGACCAGCGCTGCGAGAAGCACATCGTCGAGCACGGCCTCCAGGCCGACGTCGAGACGGCCTTCAAGGCCAAGTACGACGACCGCGGGCTCGCGCGGCCGAGCTACCAGGGTGAGCTCCCCGAGGGCAACGAGGGGCTGGGCCTGATGCTGCTCGGGCTCTCCGGCGACGAGGTCCTGCCCGCGGACGTCTACGATGGGCTCAAGGCCGAGGCCATGAGCGCCGTGCGCGGCACGGTCCAGGCGGACATCCTCAAGGAGGACCAGGCCCAGAACACCTGCATCTTCTCCACCGAGTTCGCCCTGCGGATGATGGGCGACATCCAGGAGTCCTTCGTCCGACGCGACGTGGGGAACTTCTACTCCGTCTCCATCAGCGGCTATCACATCGCCGAGGCCGGGGCGAACCCCATCACCCAGCTGGCCTTCACCCTCGCGAACGGCTTCACCTACGTGGAGTACTACCTGTCGCGGGGCATGAAGATCGACGACTTCGCGCCCAACCTGTCGTTCTTCTTCTCCAACGGCACCGACCCCGAGTACTCCGTCATCGGCCGCGTGGCCCGGCGTATCTGGGCCAAGGCGGTGCGGGAGATGTACGACGGCTCAGAGCGCAGCCAGAAGCTCAAGTACCACATCCAGACCAGCGGCCGCTCCCTGCACGCGCAGGAGATCGCGTTCAACGACATCCGCACGACCCTGCAGGCCCTCTACGCGCTGTTCGATAACTGCAACAGCCTGCACACCAACGCCTACGACGAGGCGATCACGACCCCCACCGAGGAGTCCGTGCGCCGGGCGCTGGCGATCCAGCTCATCATCAACAAGGAGCTGGGCCTCGCGAAGAACGAGAACCCCCTCCAGGGCTCCTTCATCATCGAGGAGCTCACCGACCTCGTGGAGGAGGCGGTGATGCAGGAGTTCCACTCCATCTCGGAGCGCGGCGGCGTGCTGGGCGCCATGGAGCGCATGTACCAGCGCTCGAAGATCCAGGAGGAGTCCCTGCACTACGAGGCGCTCAAGCACTCGGGCGCGCTCCCCATCGTGGGCGTGAACACCTTCCTGGATGACAAGGGCTCACCCACCATCATCCCCGGCGAGGTGATCCGCTCCACCGAGGAGGAGAAGCAGTACGCCATCGCGAGCCGCGAGGCCTTCCAGGCCCGCAACGGCGAGGCCTCCGGCCCGGCCCTCGAGGGCCTGCAGCGGACCGCGCTCGAGGGCGGGAACACCTTCGACGCCCTGCTCGAGGTCGCCAAGGTGGCCTCCCTCGGCGACATGTCCGCCGCTCTCTACGAGGTGGGCGGGCAGTACCGCAGGAACATGTGAGCGCGCGCCCGGCCCCCAGCCGGGGCACGGACGGTTGCCTCCGGTTTCGGCCAAGAACCTGACCGCTGGCCGCGTAAAGCGCGACGGGGTCACCGTGCGGGGCCGAGAGCCGCTGCCGCGGGGTTCTTCCGCAGCAGTACCCCTCCGCGATCGTGAGCCGCCCATCCCCGCCGACGCCCTGACCGTGGGCCCTTCACACCGCTTCGCCCTCGCCCTCGCCACCTCCGCGGTCCTCGGCGGGCTGTGGATGGCCCTGAGCGGCGCCACCACGGGCGACGACCTCGGAGCGGACCTCCGACCCGGCGTCGCCGAGGCCCCCTCGGAGCGGCCCCGGAGCGCGACCGACCTCTCAGCCATCCCCGCGGACGAGCGCCGCCGGAACGGCGACCTGACCCGGCGGGCCACCACCGACGCCAGCGGCATGTACACCCTCGTGGGGCTGTACGAGGGCGACTACGTGCTGACCCTCGCCAACAAACGCATCGAGAAGCCGCTGATCATCGAGGTCCCGGCGGGCGGCCCGGTGCTCGAGGCGGACCCGCTGGTCGCCTCGGACATCTGAAGGCAGCCTCAGTTCCAGACCTCGGCCGGCCCGTCGAGCAGCGCCTCCGGGGGCAGCCGGCCGGCGAGCGGGTCAGCGCAGAGCGGGCAACCGCTGGAGGCGTGAACCGGCTGCCCGTGACGTGCCGCCTCGAACTGCGCACGGGTTCGTTCCACCGCGGCGGCTCGCGCAGCCTCCTCATGCTGCCCCGCCACCTCGCCGGAGGGGGAGCTCCCCTCAGGGCCCGTTCGGCCCTGGCCCCCGGCCCGCCCCCCATCAGGCGCCCCGCACCCCAGCGCCACGATGAGGAGCAGCCCGGTGAAGAAGGTCGTGGTAAGTGGGGTCATGGGATCGAACTCGGCCGGAGCCTCGGACGGACCGGCAGGCGGCTCCACACGATCTTAATCCCACCCGGAAGGCCCCATGGAGGCGCGATCCGGCCCATGTCTCTAGACTCGCGCCGTGCAGCACTCCAACGACGGGGCCAGGCCCTCCATTCTCTTCCTGTGCGGCCACAACGCAGGCCGCTCCCAGATGGCCGCCGGCTGGGCCCAGGCGCTGGGCGGCGACGGCGTACGGATCTTCTCCGGTGGCTCGTCCCCCGCCGAGGTGATCAACCCCGTGGCGGTCGAGGCCATGGCCGAGGTCGGGGTGGACATCTCCGATGCGGCCCCCAAGCGTTGGACAGAGGAGATCGTCTCGAAGGTCGACGTGGTGGTCTCAATGGGGTGCGGCGACCGCTGCCCGGTCCTGCCCAGCCAACGCTACCTCGACTGGTCGCTCACCGACCCCGCGGGACAGGGACTTGAGCTGGTCCGCACCGTCCGCGATGAGATCAAGGGCCACGTGGAGCGGCTGCTCTCTGAGCTCGGGGTGCAGCACGCATGACACAGCGTGCACTCCTTGCCGAATTCGTGGGTACGGCCGGACTCCTCGCAGGAGTGGTGGGCTCCGGCATCATGGCCGAGCGTCTCTCGCCGGATGATGTCGGCCTCCAGCTGCTGCAGAACGCCATCGCCACTGCCGCCGTCCTGGTGGCGTTGATTCTCGCCCTTCAGCCGGCGTCGGGCGCGCACTTCAACCCGGCCGTCACCTTCGCCGCCCGGCTCTCCGGAGAACTGACCACCCGCGCCGCCTTCGCATACACCGCGGCACAGGTGGCCGGCGGCCTCCTCGGCGTGTCCCTCGCCAACCTGATGTTCGAACTCCCCGCGATCGAGCTCTCCACCAAGGTCCGGGCCGGTTCCCACCTCCTGCTCGCGGAGTTCCTCGCCACCCTTGGTCTGGTGGGTGTCATCCACGGCGTGGTCCGCTCAGGCCGCGCCCACCTCGCCGCCTACGCCGTGGGCGCCTACATCGCAGGAGCGTACTACTTCACCTCCTCTACGAGCTTCGCGAACCCAGCCGTCACGATCGCTCGGGCGCTCACCGATACGTTCGCAGGCATCGCCCCCGCGAACGCTCCGGCCTTCATCGTGGTTCAGCTCGCCGCGGCCGCGGCCGCGGTGCCGCTCCTCAAGCGCATCTACCCTGAGACCGACGGCTGAGGCACGACCCGGAGCCGCCGCCGAAGCCTCAGGGAGATGACAGAGACCCACGCCCCTAGCGGGCAGCGACGCAAGGCCTGACCAACTCCAGCAGACCCCAGGAGCTCAGTTGGCCAGGATCCTGGAGGAGGGGCCGGCCCAGCCCTCGCTCAGAGCACGACGCCGGTGATCGGCACCCGCAGCAAGGGCATCTCTTCGTACCCCGTGTCGAAGGCCAACTCGCAGCGAATCGACCCACTGAACCCAGCCGGCACATCTGTGATCTTCACGTTCGCCCAGAGGGCGTTCTCGCCCTCAACCGGCTGGGTCGTGACGCTCAACTGCTCTGCGAGCGGGACCTCAAGTCCAAGGGTCCCTCGGATGTAGGCCCGAGCCTTCGACAGGTCGATCCCGGGCTTGGTCGCCACGAGCTTGACCCGCTGCATCAAGGTTTGCCCGGCACGCATCTGCCCAAAGCTGACCACGCCGGGCGAGATCTCGAGGTCACGGAGCACGCGGTAATTCGTGAGGACGTTGACGCAGAAGTACTGTGAGGAAGGGCCAAGCGCTCGACCGCGCGTCTTCGCCGCCTCACGTCGCTTGCGCAGCGTCACCGTCTCGGGCATCGGAACATCCGACACGAGGAGGAAGCGGTAGCCTCCGGGCCCCTGATCCATCCCGGGCCCCACCTGGACGCGTAGCTTCCAATGAGTGGAGCGGCCCTCAGCGTTCGGACGCACAGGCTCGAGCTCATAAGAGAACCCCGACGGAAGCGGCCGCGTCGCCGCCTTATCCAGACTGAAGCGCACTGGCTTACCCGTCGTGCTGATGATGGAGACCTCTCCGGCTCGATGCTCATCAACTCGGAGGTCGCCGAAGATCAAGCCCGCTGGAGTCGCCCGAAGGCGAGGCTCGACATCGACGACCAGGAGGAAGCTGGTCGGTAGCTCCGACGCGTTGGTCAACAGCTGCACCGTGATCTTCGAGCGGTCCTGCTTTAGGAGAGTATCCACGCTCACATCGAGGAAAATCTCCGTGCCGGGCGGAATCGGAGCACCGGTCACGTAAGGCTCGAGGGCATCGGCGCCCTCCGATCGTGTGGCCAGCGCCGCCGCAGCGCAGCCGCAGTTCGGAATCACCCGCTCGATCACAAGCGGCGCTGCGCCGCCGCTCTTGAACTCGAACCTGTGGCTGACCTGAGCCCCCTGGAGGAGAAGGGGCGTCTGAAATTGCGCCTTGGCCGTGTCGACCAGGATCTCCGGTCCCGGCTTCGCCCTCGGCGGGACGGGCTCCTGTACGAGGAAAGAACCTGTGGGCACCTCGGCCTCCGCAGATCCGGACAACGCCAGCGCAAGGCCGCCCCAAGCGAACATCGCGGACAGAGTCACGGCCAGGAATCGAAGGACTTGGGCGGCGCTTTGAGTTCGAGGCATTTGGGTTCGGGACATCAGATTGTCGTGGCGATGCTACCGCACGAGGACCCTGCTCGTCACGTTGCGTCCCCACGCAAGAACTCTCCCCAACGGTAGGCGCCCCCCGCCGAGCGACTGCTCGGCGGGGGGCGCCTTCATAGCGCAGCGGTCGGTGCCGCTGCAGGCCGGGATCAGTTGAAGGTGATCTCGTAGCCGTCGGTGAAGTTGCTCGTCGCCGAGCCGCCAACCGCATCACGGTGCCAGGCCTGGAAGTTCCAGGTCTCGCCCGCGGCGACCGCCACAAAGCCCGTGGGCTGCGGGATCTGCGTGTTGTCGATCGCGAGAGAGATCGAGCCACCGGCACCAGAGTTCTGAATCTGGCCGGGGCCAACGTAGCGCCCGATGGCGCCGCCGAGGCAGAGGTTGCCTTGGCTACCGCCCGGGTTGGCGACGAAACCCTGAGTCTGCGACGTCAGGAAGAAGCCGAAGGAGTTCGCCGGAAGGTCGCTGGCCTCGAGGACGAGGTCGTTGGCCGAGGCCGAGTTGCTACCAGAAGCTCCCATTGCCGCGCCGACGCCGGTGGAGTTGGCGTTCGCCGTGCAGTAGTTCGTGCCCGGAGCGATCGGGCCGCTGCTGCACATGATGCCGTTCCAGACCCGGGGGGTGAACGGGGTACCGGTGAAGGCGGCGTTCGTCGCAGAACCGAGGTCAAGCGTGATGACACCGTCGGCGCTCACGAAGTTCTGGTTCGCACCAGTACCGTTCGTGTACGAGTGGGCCATGGTGATGCCAGTGGTGAAGTTGTCACCGACCAGCGCCATGCCGTACGTACTCGGAGCGAGAGAGAAGGGGGTCACGAAGTCCACCTGGGACTGGGCGCCGGCGCCGGCGCCGATCCCAAGACCGTCATCCTCAGCCACGAGCGTCCACGCGGCGCCGTTCGCCTCGTTCCCGAGGTAGGTGCCGGGTGTGGTGTAGACCGACAGCGCGGTCTGAGCGCTGGCCGTGTTGACCTGCATCTGAGCGATCGAGATCGACTGCGTCACCGTGATGTCGAAGTAGACCGCACCACCGGCGGCGCCGCCGTTGTTGTTGGCGAAGGTCGTCTCGACGCAGTTGGGGGCAGTGGGCGGGGGCGGAGCCTGCTCGTTGACCACGATGGTGCCGAAGCCTGTAGCGCCGTTAAACCCACCGACGCGGGCGTAGTACGTCGTGCCAGCGACGACGCCGCCGACGGTGACGCCGCTCTGAAGGCCACAAGAGTCGTCGTTGCACTCGATGAGGTTGAGCGCGCCGCAGGTGCCGTCGAAGACCTCCATGGCGGTGTCGTAGCTCGATCCGCAGAGTTCAAAGCGGAGGTCCTGGGTGCTGGCAGCCGTGAAGGAGTACCAGGTGTCAGGAGCAGAGGCACCGGCGCAAGCGAAGGGGAGCAGACCCTCGTCGATCGCGTTGGTCGTATCCGTCGCGGCGGGCGCGGCGAGCACAAGGGGCGTGGCCGTGGCGCAGGTATCGTTACTCGTTCCCGGGGGGGGGGTGACCTCGGCGATGTTGAGCGTTCCGAAGCCGGTATTGCCGTTCCAACCAGCAATCCGGATCAGGAACTGGTCCCCGACGCTGACGCTGGTGGCCGTGGTGCCGCTCTGCAGGCCGCAGAAGTCGTCGTTGCAGACGATCTCAACGAGCCCAGCGCAGTTGCCGCTATAGAGCGTCATCGCGGTGTCATAGCTGGAGCCGCACAGGTCGAACGCAACGTCCTGGGTCGTCGCGGCGGTGTACGAATACCAGATGTCGGGGCCGCCGTTGGACGCGCAGTTGAACGGGATGATGGCCTCGTCGATGGCGAGGGTCGTATCAAACGCCGTGGCGCCAAGGGGCGCCGCGATGGCGGAAGCGCAGTCATCATTGGTGACCTGCGCGGAGGCCGCGGAGGCAACGCAAAGCGCTGCAACAAAAGTGGTGCTTGTCTGCTTAAACATGAACAGGTGGAAAGGAGGTGAAGAAACCGGAGGAGCGGCACGATCGACAGCGATCGGCTGGTCGGAAAAGGCCCGCTAGCTCGCGAACGAGGAAGCGCGCATCTGAAAGCTACCCTATGAATTCGAAAATCCGAACCCCCCGAAATCGAGAGTCGCTGGACACCCGCACAATCGCTCAGCGTGCGACCGGAAACGGCCCGCGGGGTCTCTCGGTGCGCGGCCGTATCAATCAGAGAATTTGAATATCAGGCGGGCCGGCGGTTGAAGAACCCGGCCGGCTGCCGACGGGTTTTGACGGGTCGCCTTGGTGACCGGAGACTTCGATTCATGGCTGAAGTGGGCAAGGGGACGTAGGCTGTGCTTGCGGCCCTGCCTCGTCCCCTGGATTGCCCCCGCCTCGCCATGAGAGAGTCTCTGTGCCCCCTTCACCAAGCCGTACTCGCCTTCGCACTGACCTGCAGTGCCGCTGCCGGGGTCGCCTCGCCCGTCGCCCAGGAGCCCATGGAGCCGCTGCTTGAGGAGGTGAATGAGCTCATGCTCCGCCTGCCGCTGCGCTACCACATCCAGGCATACGAGGCGCTCGCCAAGACCCGCCGGCCAGAGGCCGTGGACGAGCTCGCACGGCGATACGAGAAGCCGGACCTGCCCCGGGACCAAGAGCGCTACCTCATGGCCTCTTCACTCTCCACCATCGGGAAGAAGGGGCAGCCCGGCCTCGCAGAGTCGCTGGCTCGCTGGCGGAAGGATGCTGATTCGGCAGAGGACGCTTGGCTCTGGCGGCATGCTCTCGAGGTGGAGATCCGCCTCAGCGGACCTGACGCCGCCCTGGACATCGCCCGGAATGCCAAGAGCTACATGCTCCGCGGCGCGGCCATCGAGGCGCTCGCCGCCAACTCCAGCGAGGCGCTCTACACCCTCATCCCAGAGCTCCTCAAGGACCGCCCGAAGAAGGAGCACGACCAGGTCGCCTTGATGGGCGCTTACGCCTCGGCCCTGACCACCCTTGGCAACAAGAAGACACAGGCCGAGACGCCGTGGAAGCGGCTGGTGCTCGCGCTGGTCGCCACGCTTGAGGATGAGGACATGTCCAGAGCCGCGAAGTTGGTGCTTGCCAGGCACCTCGCTGCCGAGCTTGACGCGGACTTCGTGGTCCTCGAGGCGACGGCGTGGCGGTCCCTCCTGGCCCGGCGATCCCAGGAAGCGAAGGAGCGAAAGAAGAAAGAAGACAAGTCCCCCCCCAAGGACGGCCCCGCGGAACCGGAGTACGTCCGGCCTCGCTTCTTCGGTGTCGAAGTGACCGGCGAGCGGGTCTGTTACGTCATGGACCTCTCGGACTCCATGGCGGCTCCGATCCCCGAGGGCTGGAAGCCGAAGGGTGCCCCGACCTCTGGCCCGAAGGTCCGCAAGAAGCGCAAGAAGGGAGACCTCCCCACGGAGGCCGACATCCCCTGGTACAGCGTGGAGACTCGCTTCGATCTGGCGCGAGAGCACCTCCGAATCTCACTCCAGCGCCTGCAGCCGGAGCAGCACTTCTGCGTGGTCGGCTTCGGTTCGACCGCCGAGTACATCAAGGGCAGCAAGGGCATGGTCAAGGCGACGCCGGGCAACGTGAAGAAGGTGCTCAAGGCGCTCGACGGGATCGACGTCGGCGCTCCCCAGGGCGAGCGGGTCCACGGCACGATCTGGGGGGACACCAACCTCCACGCGGGACTGAAGCTCGCCTTCGCGACCGCGAAGAAGGGGCGCGTCAAGGGCGCCGGCTACGTGGCACCTGAGACCTTCGTCAGCGGCGCAGACACCCTCTTTATCCTCAGTGACGGAGACCCCTCCGTGGACGACTACACGGTCACCGACGTGGACTACGGGGACGGCCGGGTCATCACAGACAAGGAGAGCAAGCGAGAGGGCGACACCCGGACGATGCAGATGAACTTCATCGGCCCCTACTCCAACTGGCCTCTGCTCCTCGAGGACACCCGCAGGATGAACATGCTCCGGGAGTTGGAGATCCACGTGATCTCGGTGGGCGACGCAGATGAGCAGGCCCTCGGGATGCTGGCGGACATCGGCCTCGGCCAGCTCCAGGTCTTCGGCCGCTCCAAGGACTGAGGCCGAAGGGCTCCCTGGCCGCCGAGGTGGCGTTCAGGCGCCGCCGGTCACGGTTTGGACCCTGCGACAGCCTCCATCCACCCCATGCCGAAGCGCTCGTCGGGCTCGAGGTAGTGCCCCTCGCTCCACTCGTTCAGTGACGCCACGAAGACCAGCGGATCCTCGAGGGGAGATGGGAACTTGAGCGCTCGGCTGAGGCTCGTGTGGAAGTGGTGCGGGTGCTCACCCGTCACAACCGGCGACCAGGGATAACGGTCAGGGCGAGTCTTCCCGAAGTCAGCACCCCTCGGAGAGGCGTCCCATCCCGGCGCGACCGAGGGCATGTATGGCAACCCTGAGCGGGCGCTGAACGAGGCCCACTCACTGGCCCGACGAGCCGCCATCTCCTGGTAGTCCTGCAGGGAGGGTCCCTTCCACTCCGGGAGGAACACATAGTGGGTGACACTATCGAAGCCGCACCCGGCCACCTCACTGATGCACCGAGCGCTGGGTTCCACCGCCGCAAGGTGCAGCTCAAGTCCTGCCATATCACGCAGACGCTCCCGCGCCGCGGAGATGGCCGCGCGCGCTCCGTCGAGGCCAAGCTCCTTGATGAAGAACGTGGAGTCGAAGATCGACAGATAGACGGCGCCACCGACCCGGATGTAGTTCGGTCTCTGGAAGTACTCCTCGGCGAGCATCGAGACGAAGGCCACGAAGTCGTCCACGTCTGACGAGACCCGCCGCGAGGGGTCGATGACGGCCGCCTCGGACCGGCGGACCGGGAGGACCCGCCTGGGCATCCGGTTGGCCCACATCAGGGCGAAGGGCGCGGTCGAGCCCACATCACTCCCGAGGAAGCCCTCATCGAGAGCCCGCTCGAAGACACGCTTCCCACGACACCAGAAGACGCCGTAGACAAAGGCGTCCACACCATGCCGAAGGGCCAACTGCAGCCGCCTCCCCGTCTCCACCGGGTCGCGGTCATCGTAGGGCCCGAGCGTCGGAACGCGTGGCTGCGCATGGCCCTCAAAGCGGGGCTGACAGTCCTGTACCAACTCCCACTCGGTGAACCCGGGGTGGAAGCTCACGTCGCGTTCGGGGATCGGATGCCAGCCTGTGTAGACGTACGCGGCGAGGCGCATGGGAGGAGAATGTGCTTCCTAGGGGCCGTGGAACCGCGCTTGGCGCCGATCGCATCGGCCCGCTTTACGCATTGATGAGTACGAAGCTATCCCGCCGGCGCACCCAGGCGACGAGGATAGGGCACATGGAGCTCACCTTCTTCTTCGCGGTCGGATTCGGCTTCCTCGCGGCCGAGGCCCTCCGCCGGACCGCTGGGCTGCGGGAGCGAATCGACGGACTCGAGCTGAAGCTCAGCTCTGCACGACGGGAGCAGCAGGCACTGCTCGAACGATTCGATGCTCACCTCCCTGGCACCGCTGCTCCGGGCGCAACCGGCGAGGAGACGACAGCGGCACCAGAGCCTGGCGGTGGGCAGCCCTCGGGAGTCGCGACGCTCCCCCCCGATCTCGCAAGAGCAGCCGGGGGGGCCGGCCGCTCCGAGCGGCCCCTCGCCACCAAGGCTCAGACGACCGACGAAGACCGTCCTGCAAGAGAAACACAGCCCTCGGGTGACGCGGCGAAGCGGGCGCAGAGGCTGCCCGCCGCAGACGAAGGGGGCTCACCCCAACTGGACTCCGCCAAGGAGCTGGAGAGCGCGGGGCCCCTCGAGCGCACGGGGAGCTCAACCGACGGGACCACCACCCGGAGAGCGAGGGCCGAGGCCGAGAGCTGGGAGCGCTGGCTCGGCGTGCGTGGGGCCGCGCTCGTGGGCGGGATCGCCCTCGTCTTCGCAGGCATCTTCTTCGTGCAGGTCGCGATCCAGCGCGGGTGGCTCAATCCCGCGATGCGGGACACCCTCGCCATCGCCGCTGGCGCCCTCGGGCTCGGCCTCCACCGCCCGCTACTCGCACGTGGGCACCGCACGCTCGGTGAGTCCCTTGGCGGCGCCGGGACCGTGCTGGTCCTCGGGGGGGCGTGGGCAGCGGCTCAGCTCCACGACCTCATCCCCCACCTGGCAGCGCTGCTCATCATGAGCGCCGCCGTGGGTGCCGCGCTGCGACTCGCCATGCGCTCCAGCGCGCAGGTCATGATGGCCTTCGCCCTGATCGGCGGCTTCTCGACTCCCCTCCTGCTCGACACCGCGGCGAGCTCTTCGCTCTCGCTCATCGGCTTCCTCCTCATCCTCAACGGCAGCTTGCTCGCCGCATCGAGGGTCAAGAAGTGGACCTGGGTCGGACTCGGCGCCTCGATCGGCACCTTCGCCGTACAGCTCGTCTGGCTGACGCTCAACGAGGCGCCTGGTGGGCCCTGGGGCGTGGCCCTGAGCCTCGGCCTCTTCCCGGTGCTGTTCGGTTCCATGCTGAGCAGGGGGGGCGGCTCATCCTCCCCCCTCCCGGCAGCCTTGCCCCTGGCCCTCCTCGCCCCGGCGGTGGTCACGCTGCTCGCGACGCCGGAGATCACTTCGACCTCTACTCTGTGGCCGACCACCGCGCTGATGGGGGTCTTGGTCTTTTCTGCCCGCCTCCTGGTCCGATCGAACCAGCTCACCCTGGCGACCGCGACCACCGCCGCTGGAACCCTCACGGCCATGGCCTTGCGGACACGCTACGCCCTGAAGGCGGAGGTCACTGACTGGGTGTGGACGCAGTGGGCGATGGGTCTCGCTGCCCTCGCGGGGCTCCTCTTCCTGGGGGCCCTGCGAGCCCGCGCCGAGCGCAGGCCTGAGGCTGCTCTCGCCCCCTTGGCGGTCGCCACCATCGCGTTGGTCGCCGCGCCGTTCGTGGCCCACTTCCCCGAAGACCTCGATCTCCACCGGCACTTCACCGTCGGCGTGACCGCGCTGGCCCTGCTCGCCATCGCCGCTGCGCTGCTCACTGAGAAGCTCCGTGGCGCGCTGTTCGGGGGGACGGCCTCGGGCTTCGCCGTCGGCTTCCTCGCCGTCGGCATCGGTGGAGCCGCCCCTCCTCTTGGCGAACCGCTGCTCGTCGCAGGGTGGACCCTCGCGCTGGGCACGGCCCTGCTGGGTCGCCTCGGTCTGGCCGACCGAAGTGCCGCCAGCGCAGCCGCAGCGTCCATCCCTCTCTTTCCGCTGCTATTCCTCGCTGGCACCGCGCCGGTCTCCACGACGCCCTTGGCCGTCGCTGCGCTGACCTGCGCCTCTGCCCTGGGCCTCACGGCCGCCAGGCGGGCACCCTGGGTCTATGCGCTCACCTCGATCATCGCAGCCGCCGCCTCGTTGAACATCGTCGTCTTCCTCGAGGCGAGCTCCACCCCGACCGACACCGGCCTGATGCTGCCCCTCGCGAGCTTCTGCGTGATCGTGGCCAGCCTCCCGCTCCTCGCCCTCTGGCAACGAGAAGAGAGCGGCGAGATCGGACAGGGGCTCGCGCTCATCTCGGTCGTGCCCGCCGTGATCCTGGCGGTGGCGGCATGCCAGTCAGAGCGGCTCGCGGGCACAGTGCTCATTCCTCGCCTCGGCCTCGACGGACAGATCGCGCTGCTCTCAGGGGCCGCGATCGCCCTCCATGCGGCTCGCCGACTTGCGCCGAATCAATCGAGCAGCCCGCGGGCACGGTCCGTCGTGGATGCGGCGACGTTCACCCTGGCCTGGGTCGCGCTGTCCAAGCTCATCAGCTTTGACTGGCCCACGGTCGCGCTCGCCGGGAGTGCTGCGGCGTTCACGTTTTTCCCCGCGCGCGCCCGTGCCCTCGGCCTGCCGGTCGCCTCCTCGTTGGTGCTCGGCGCAGCAGGCCTCGGCCTCGTCTTCTCCACGTACGTCCTGAATACATTCAGCAGCGAGCCGTTCCTGATCCCGATCGACGTCTCGATAGACCACGCCCTCGTCGCCTCCGCTCTCGCCTCGGGATTCCTCGGTCTCAGCCGCCTCGGCCCGAAGGACGACTCGGCCAGAGCCCGTATCGGGCTTGGCGCGGCGCTGCTCGCCGTGGCCTTCTCCTGGATCAACGCGGTCGTCTTGAACTACTTCAGCACCGGGGGCGCGATCTCCCTGGGCGCTGAGCGAATGCAATCCCGAGACCTCACCATGTCCCTCGCCTGGACGGCCTTCGCGGTCCTCCTGCTAGCCGGTGGCGTTCGGCGGAGCGTCACTGGCCTGCGCTGGGCCAGCCTCCTGGTCCTGGTAGGCACGGTCCTGAAGGTCTTCCTCTACGACCTGGGCGCCCTCGAGGGCCTCGCCAGGGTGGGCTCCTTCCTGGGCCTCGCGGTCTGCCTGCTCGGCGTTTCACTGCTGTACGGCAAGGTCCTGGGACAGGACTCCGGGCGCGACGAGCCCGGGGGCGATAACCTGCTCCCCCATGACGACGACCCCCAGCCCGACGCCTGAGGAGTGGCGCCTCCGGGTCGAGCGCGAGCTCGGCCCCGGACGGCAGTTTGAGCGAGCCCTGGTCTCCCGCACCCTCGAGGGCATCGAGATCCAGCCGCTCTACACAGCGGCTGACCTGGCACCAGACGCGGCGGCCGGCTCCGTCTCCCCGAGAGGCGGCGGCTGGGCGGTCGCTCAACGCGTCGATCACCCATCACCCAAGACCGCCAACGGTCACCTCCTCGAGGACCTCGCGGGCGGCGCGAGCGGTTGCCTGATCGAACGCGCTCCTGGGGTCGACGTCGAGTGGCTCCACGACCTCGACCAGCTGCTGGCTGGCGTGTACCTGGAGGCGATCCCTGTCTCCTTCGGCACGAGCGCCGAGGCGCTCCCGCTGGCCGCGACCTTTGCGGCCCTTTGCGGGGAACGGGGGGTCCAGCTCGGGGAAGTGGAGGCCCACTTCGGCATGGACCCGATCGCGACCCTCGCCAAGAACGGCGCTCTCCCGGGCGACATGAGCGACGCTCGGCGTGAGGCCTGCGCGCTCGCCATGCACACGGCGGCCACGATGCCGCGCGCCCGGGCGCTCGCCGTGGACGCCTCTCCCTGGCACCGGGCGGGCGGTCACGCGGTCCAGGAGCTGGGCTACGCCCTGGCGGCTTACGCAGAGATGCTGCGCTGGATGACCTCCGCGGGGATGAGCGTCGGGGACGCCGACCGGCAGTTCGTCTGGCGCCTGGATGTCAGCCATGACCTCTTGACCGACGTCTCTAAGCTGCGCGCCTTGCGGCTCCTCCACGCGAAGGTCCTGGGCGCGTGGGGCGTGGAGGACGCCGCGCCCCTCGTCCTCCACGCCACGACCTCGCCCCGCGGCCTCGCCCGCCGAGACCACTGGACCAACATGCTCCGGACCACGCTCGGCGCCTTCGCCGCGGCGGTGGGCGGCGCGGACCTGGTCACCACGCTTCCACATGACAGCCCCCTCGGCGCGCCCGGTCCACTAGGGCGCCGCAACGCCAGGAACATCCAGCTCGTACTCGCCAGGGAATCACGGCTCGACCACGTAGGCGACCCCACCCGAGGCGCCTACGCCTTCGAGGCCCGAACCGATGCCCTCGCTCGCGGGGCCTGGGCGCTGATGCAAGAGGTCGAAGCCGCGGGCGGTCTCACCGCGACCCTGACCGCCGGCGGCGTCGCCGAGGCGCTCGGTGACTCGAGGCAAGCGCTGAAGCGCGAGCTCTCCGCGCGCCGTCGACCGCTCGTCGGCGTCTCGGTCTTTCCGCCGACGCCCCTGCCCAGCGAGCCAGAGGACACGGAGGCCGCAGACCCCGATCGTGAGGCTCGACGAGCCCGGCTCGAGGCGCGGGGGCGCGTCGCGCTCGGCGCCGTGGACGACTTCGAACATGGGGTCAGAGCCGCGGCCGCAGGCGCCACCCTCAGGGAAATCGGGGACGGGCTCGTCCGGGGCGCTCCGCTCCACATGGAGCCGCTCCCTTCCATCCGTGAGTCCGCGGTCTTCGAGGACCTCATGGGCACCGAGGGCCCGGCACCGAGCGTCTTCCTCGCCTGCCTCGGGCCGCTCTCGGCGCACGGAGCACGCAGCGCCTTCGCGCACGACCTGTTGTGCGCTGGAGGCTTCGAGGTCCGTTCCTCAGGGCCCGACCTCGCGGCGGAAGCCCTCGCGGACGCCTTCCGCTCCTCCGGTGCCCGGGTGGCCTGCCTGTGCGGCACCGACGAGGACTACGAGGCCTCCGCTGAGCGCGTCTGCGCGGTCCTGCGCGCCGCGGGAGCACGTTCGATCCTCATGGCTCGCCGGCCTGCCGATGGGGACCAATCCCTCCGCGATGCGGGCCTCAACGGCTACATCTACGCAGGGTGCGACGCCGTCACCACCCTGGGAGAGCTGCGAGAACTCGCAGCCGCACCCGAGCACTCGGAGGCCCACTGATGACGACCAAGCCCGACCTCGCGTCCCTCACCTTCGACGAGGCCCCCGTCGCCGAGACCGCCCGCTCTGCGAGCTCCAGCGACCCCTGGCAGACGCCAGAGGGCGTGGACGTCGACCCCACCTACGGCGCCGGCGCGGGTCCTCAGCCCGCCCCGTCCCCCGCCTCCATGCCAGGCTTCGCGCCCTTCGACCGTGGGCCCTACTCGACCATGTACGTCCGGCGTCCCTGGACGATCCGCCAGTACGCAGGCTTCAGCACCGCTGAGCAGTCCAACGCCTTCTACCGGCGGAACCTCGCCGCTGGGCAGAAGGGTCTCTCCATCGCCTTCGACCTCGCGACCCACCGCGGCTACGACTCCGACCACCCGAGGGTCGTGGGGGACGTCGGCATGGCGGGCGTCGCGATCGACTCGATCCTCGACATGGAGGTGCTCTTCGACCGCATCCCGCTCGACCAGATGAGCGTGTCGATGACCATGAACGGGGCCGTGTTACCGATTCTCGCGCTCTACGTCGTCGCGGCAGAGGAGCAGGGCGTCCGCCCCGAGCAGCTCAGCGGGACCATTCAGAACGACATCCTCAAGGAGTTCATGGTCCGCAACACGTACATCTATCCGCCGACCCCCTCCATGGAGTGCGTCGCGGATGTCTTCCGGTACACGTCGCGCCACATGCCGCGCTTCAACTCCATCTCGATCAGCGGATACCACATGCAAGAGGCGGGCGCGACGCTCGACCTCGAGCTGGGGTACACCCTCGCAGACGGGATCGAGTATGTGCGTAAGGGGATCGCCGCCGGACTCTCCGTGGACGACTTCGCCCCCCGCCTGAGCTTCTTCTTTGCCATCGGGATGAACCCCTTCATGGAGGTCGCGAAGCTCCGCGCGGCGCGCATGATCTGGGCTGAGCGCATGCAGCGCTTCGAGCCGAAGAACCCCAAGTCAACCACCCTCAGAACACACTGCCAGACCTCGGGGTGGTCCCTCACGGCGCAGGACGTCTACAACAACGTCCCGCGCACCATGACCGAGGCGCTGGCGGCCGCCCTCGGCGGGACGCAGAGCCTGCACACCAACTCCCTGGACGAGGCGCTGGCCCTGCCCACGGACTTCAGCGCCCGGATCGCTCGCAACACCCAACTCGTCCTCCAGCAGGAGAGCGGGATCACGCGCACCGTCGACCCGCTGGGCGGGAGCCACTACGTGGAGCGCCTGACGAGAGAGCTCAAGGCGCGGGCAGAGGAGCACATCGACGAGGTCGAGGCGCTGGGCGGCATGACCCGGGCGATCGAGGATGGCCTCCCCAAGCTCCGGATCGAGGAGGCTGCGGCACGCGCCCAGGCCCGCATCGACTCGGGCAACCAGCCCATCATCGGCGTCAACGAGCACCGACCTGACCATGAGGAGGATGTGCCGGTGCTCTCCATTGACAACGCCGAGGTGCGCGCCGCGCAGCTCGGGCGCCTGGAACAGCTCCGCCGCGACCGAGACCCGCGCGCCGTGGAGAGCGCGCTCGACGCGCTGCGCTGCGCGGCCCACAAGGTCCAGTCCGAGGAAGCTCGGGCGGACGACGAGAACCTCCTCAGCCTGTCGATCCAAGCCGCCCGGTGCCGGGCGACGGTCGGCGAGATCTCCTCTGCCATGGAGGACGCCTTCGGGCGCCACCGCGCGACGATCCGGACCGTCTCCGGCGTCTACCGATCCGAGATGAAGGACAGCAACGAGAACGTGGACGCCGCACGCGGCGCAGCCGATGACTTCCTCAGCACCACGGGCAGGAGACCCCGCCTCCTGGTGGCCAAGATGGGCCAGGACGGGCACGACCGCGGCCAGAAGGTCATCGCGACCGCCTTCGCCGACCTCGGGTGGGACGTCGACATCGGCTCACTGTTCCAAACGCCTGAGGAGACCGCGCGCCAGGCCGTGGAGAACGACGTCCACGTCATCGGGGCCTCATCGCTCGCGGCGGGGCACCTCACGCTCCTCCCCGCCCTGCGGTCCGAGCTCGCACGGCTTGATCGTGACGACATCCTCGTCGTCGTCGGCGGCGTGATCCCACCTCAGGACGTCCCAGCTCTTCTGGAGATGGGAGCCGCCGCCGTGTTCGGTCCGGGGACGGTGATCACGGAGGCCGCGGTGACCCTGATCGAGAAGCTACGCAGCTGAAGGCGTGCCCCGGGACACCTCGGGCCGTGCCAGATGAGAGGGCCGTTAGAGGGTCCGAGCCACGGGGCATCAGCGCTGGAGATTCGTGCTCTTCTTGTCGAAGAGGCATGGAGTCCCCGACGGACCCCGAAGCTCCCTATGAAGACACTCTTCCTGCTCGCCGCCCTCCTGCTCTCGCCCGCCGCCGCGGCGCCTTCCCTCGCGCTGCAAGGCCCCAAGGGCCCGCTCGAGACCCACGTCCCGCCGACGGGGGCGGGGATCGCCTGGTTCGGCACATGGGACGCCGCCCTCGAGGAGGCCGAACGATCCAGGCGACCGATCCTGTTCATGTCTGCCGCTCCGCAATGCCAGGGGGTCCCCGGCGTCTGGTGACCGGGCTATCAACAAACGGATAGGAGTGTCCTGTCCGATCAAGCCGTCGTCGCGGCCTCACGCCAGTTCGTCTGCGTCCGACCGCAGACCTACGAGGACGCCGCCGAGGCCAAGGTCCTCTCGTACGTCTTCTCTGGACGCAGCGGCCTGGAGAACACCTCCTTCGCCCTCCTGGACCCCAAGGGCAAGAAGCTGACCCGCGGGTCGCGGTCCCCCTCGATGACCTACGGCTCCGCCCTTGAGTTTGAGGGGGCGCTGAAGCGCATCAGCGCCCAGTACGAGGAGAAGGCGAGGCCGATCACCGAACTGCCCACGCTGCGGGACCTTCGGGTCGCGCTCAACGTGGCGGCGGCCGACATGCGGCCCCTCGTGGTCGTCCGGGCCGACAAGGCGCCGAAGCGCGGCGACCTCGTCGAACTCGTCGCCGAGCTAGCCTGGGAGCAGGGCCGCGTTGGTCGCTTCCACTTCGTCGTCCTCGAGGAGGAGATCTCCTTCGAGGGGTTGGTCCCCGAGGAGGGCGTCCACGTGATCCAGCCCGACCCCTTCGGCCTCGGCGGGACCGTCCTCGCCAGCCACGGGCTCAAGGCCTCGAGCAAGCAGCTCGCTGGAGTCCTCGACGAGGGCCTCGAAGCCTTCACAGCCAAGGCGCGAGAGCACGACCAGCACGTCCGCGAGGCTCGCCGGAGAGGCATCCGGTGGGAGCCCGCGATTCCAGTCACGGACACCCATGGACGAGAGGGGCCACGCCGGCGAGCAGGGCGCAGCCGGGAGGGGCGCGGTCGTGACCCGCGCGAGCGCGACGGCGACCGCTAGGCGCCCCGAAGGCGACGGGGCCCGCTCAACGGAGCGGGTAGACGGGCTCGCCGACGTCCAGGAAGTTCAAGGCGAACACCAGGAGCGCGAAGAGGGCGATCGGGGCGACGATCCAGAGCCAGTTCTCGCGGAGGAACTTCATGGGAGAGGGGACGACGAGCATGCCGTACGCGGCGGATCCTAGCGCGCGGGCCGATGGGAACACAATCCGCCCGCCCACCCGGCCGTTTTCGGTCGATGAACGTTGGGTCTGGACGGGCTGGCGCGGCATGAATGGTGTCCATGAGACTCGCCTCCTGCGCTCTGCTCGTCGTCGCCCTCGCTCTCGACGGCCCGGCATTCGGCCAGGCCGCCGGCGCGCGGCAGCTGTCCCTGGGCGGCGCGGGGACCGCGTCCGCGCGGGCGCAGAACTCGGCCTTCGTGAACCCCGCCCTCGCCCAGCGCGCCCGCAACTCCGACAGGATCGAGATCACCGCCCCGGTCCTGACCTTCGTCGCTGCCGACGAGTCGAACCTCCGCAAGGGGGTGGAAGACCTCCAGGCCTCGATCGACGCGCTCCAGGGCGGGCTGGGCAGCGCCAATGAGGCGGCCCAGAGGAACGCTCTCGCCAGCGACCTCTCCGCGCTCGCTGGAGGCGAGCTCTTTGCTGACGCAGGGATCGGGGCCTCCTTTGTGCTGCCTCGGGGGTCCGTCAGCCTCGGCCTCACATGGCGCAGCTTTGTCGACCTCCGCGGGCTCACCTCCATCGACCCCGCCGACCTCACGACGATCAACAGCACCGTCGACCCGCTCGATCTGGACCAGCTCTCTTCGGAGGTCCTGGTCCCCTCCGTCCGGGTGGATGAGCTCGGCTTCACCTTCGCCACTGACTTCTCGCTCTTCGGGCTCCCGAGCTCAGCGGGCGTCACCCCGAAGTTCCAGTCGGTCGAGAGTCGCCTCTATTCCGTCTCCGTCTCCCAGGCGGACCAGTCCGACATTGTCTCAGGCCTCGATGACGGCGAGACCCGGCGCGACGACATCGCCAACGTCGACGTCGGCCTGGCCGTGGACCTCTCTCCCAGGCTGCGCGCAGGCATCGCGACCCGGAACCTCCTCCGACATACGTTCGAGGCGCCCACGATCTCCGGCACCGCGTACGCCTATGAGGTCGAGCCCTTGACCACGGCGGGGCTCGCCTACGGCCAAGACGGGTGGCTCGTAACCGCGGACCTTGACCTCAACTCGACCAGCCGGTTTCAAGGCCTCGCGAGCTCACGCTTCCTGCGCCTCGGCGGGGAGTTGAGCCTCGGGACCCCGCTCGCCCTCCGCGGTCTGCCGGGTCACCCTCACCTGAGCGACGTCCAGGGCTCATCGAACGACGCTGTGGTCCTCCGCGCTGGCTTCATGACCGACCTCGACTCCACCCAGCAGGATCTATGGACCCTTGGGGTCGCCTTTCCGACCTACCTCCAGGCACCGCTCGAGGCGACCTTTGCCGTCGGCACCGAGGCGTTCGGGGCCGCGCTCCAGTTTGGCTGGTCGATCTAGCTCTCCCCCTGCTCCTCTATCACCTGAGCCCACCGCCAGGCCCCCATGATCACCCCCCTTACTGGCCTCCCCCAAGACGTGCTCGGCTTCGACGTTGGTGAAGAGGTCACCACGAAAGACTACGACGAGGTCATCGGCCCGGCGATCAGGACCCAGGCGCAGGCCGGGAAGGGAGTCCGCGCGGTGGTCCGCGTCGCCCAACGCCCGTCGATGTCAGCGGGCGCCGTCTAGGACGACATCAAGCTCGGCACCGCGTATTGCGGACAGTGGCGCCGGATCGCCATCCTCGCGGACAAGGCGTGGATCCGAACTTCGGTGCGCGTGACGAACTTCATGATGCCCGGTCAATTCCGCGCCTTTGAGCTCGATGAGCTCGACGCCGCCGCCGAATGGGCCGCGAGCACCGATGGCGGCTTGCAAGTGACGCTCACCGAGACCGCGCCCCGGGTCGCGACCCTGGAGCCAGGTGGGCGCCTGACGAAGGAGGACTTCGAGGACGCCGCCGCCATCGATCCGGTGATCGAGGAGGAGGGCAGCCTCGCAGGTCTGCTCATCGCTTCGGAGTCGGTCCCCGGATGGTCCTCCTTCGGCTCCTTCCTCGCGCACATGCGCTTCGCCAAGGACCACCACCGTCACGTCCGCAGGATCGCGGTCTGCTCGGATAGCGCCGCCGCCCAGAACCTGCCCTCCCTGGGCAAGCACTTCGTCGCCGCCGAGGTAAAGGCGTTCGACTTTGACGCTCGTGAGGCCGCTATGGGGTGGCTGTGCTCGGACGACTGACCTCGCCCGAGAGGGTCACCGCTTGCGGCCCACGATGATCTGGTGGCGCGTCCCCTTCCTGCGGGGGCGCGCGTAGGACCGGTGCTTGGTGACTTCAAAGCCGCCCCGCCCGAGGGCCGCAGCGAACTCTGGCTCCTCTTCGCTGCACCAGAAGGCCACGCGCCCGTCAGGCTGCAGTGAATCCCTGACAAGCCGGATGCCGGCAGGTCCATAGAGCGCCCGGTTCTGTCGGTCGACCATCGGCGCCGGGCCGTTGTCGATGTCGAGCATGAGAGCGGAGAGGGCGCCGCCGTAGCGCTGGAGCACCTTCGCGACATCACCCCGAATGAGCTTCACACGGGAGTCCTTGAGGGGGTCTCCCGCGTGGGCGCCCGCTGGCCCGAGGTTCCACTCGACGACGGCGTCCAGCAGCTCGACCTGAATGGCCCGCCCCCGTTCCGGGAGCAAGTCCAGGGCGGTTCGGAGGGTGAACCCAAGCCCGAGGCCACCGATGAGCACCAGCGCCCCGGGCTCCAGGCCCTCGCAAACATGCTGAGCCAGCTCCTCCTCGGAGTTGTGCTGGCGGGAGGCCATCAAGGCCCGCTTCCCGGCGACGATCTCGTGATGCCCGTCATGCTCGAAGAGCTCGAGCTCGGTCCCGTCCGGCGTCTTCGCCTGTCCTACCCTTTGCCGCGGCTTCATGCGCGCACCCTAACCGGCCTCCACCAACGGTAGCGAGGCGAGCCGATGTTCCTCACCGGAACACCGCGGCGGCGCGATGGCCTTGGGGCGCAGCCCCAGCTAGCCGAAGACGACCGCGGCCCCCCGGCGATTGCATCGCAGGGGGGCCGCGCCCGATCAGAGTCCGCCTAGGTCACTCGAAGGTGACGCTCGTCGCGCTCGTGAAGTTGCTGGTGGGCTGCGGGTTCCCGTCTCGGTACCAGACCTGGAAGTTCCAGGTCTGACCCGCGAGCACCGCACCGTTGTAGGGCGGGGGGAACGAGGTCAGGTCGACCGGGATATCAACGGCGCCGTTGCTACCGTTGCTGAAGACGGTCGACGCCATGCGGAGCACGGAGCCGGACAGGCAAAGGGTGCCCTGACCGCCACCAGCCCCAGGGGTAGATCCCTGGTTCTGCGAGGCAATGACCATCCCAACCGTGTTGAAGGGCAGGCGCGAGGCCCGAAGGCTCAGGTTGTTGTCCGCCACGTCCTCGAAGCCCTCTGCACGGAGGCGGGCCCATTCACCGCGGGAGTTCGTCGCGGCCGGCGTGCAGTAGTTGGTGCCGATGACCCTCGGGGAGAGCGGCGTGTTCAGCGAGGTCCCGCCCGCGGTCCCCGGGAGGAAGAGGTGAATGCGGTCCATCATGAACCCGTGGCTGCGAGCCGAGAACTGAAGCGTGTTGAGCCCGACGTTGATGTCGAAGTTCGCGTTCGTGTACTGCGGACCGGGGAGCTCAAAACGCGACTCCCAGTTCCAGTTGCCCGGGGTGTTCGGGTTGTTGGAGAACATCTTGATCCAAGGACCGTTGTTCATGCGGACCCAGGTGTCGTTCTCCTCTGTGGCGTTCGGGTCGTCGTGCCGGTTGCGAAGCTTGACGTCGTAGTTCCCTGCGCTCGACGCGAGGATCTGGTAGGTCAGGATCGCGTTGCCCGGGTTGTTGAAGTAGTTGGGGCCGTCCCAGCGGAAGAAACCCTCGCCGCTGAAGCCGGTGGGCGAACTCGGCGTCGACCAACCGTTGGGGCTGGAGTCCTCGATCTCGATGGCGATCATGCCACCTTGCTCAAGATACTGAGCGGAAGCTCGCTCGGTGGTGACTGTGGAGGTGACGATGAGGGTGGCGAGCGCCACCCGGGTCAATCCTCGGGAGAATGCGGTGAGAGTCATCATTGGAAGAACAGTTCAATCGTCAATAGAAAAGGATGCGTGGCCAGGGAAGCGACTCCTGGTTTTCGCCTTCGGCCCGAGAGGGTACCGATGGCCGATCAGACCTCCATTGATACCGACCACTTCCTGGCGCCAAAGTGTGCGGATACGCACCTAAACCCAGTATTCACGTTCACCGCGGCGGCCCTCTCGGCCCCGTCGAGTTCAAGAACCTTGCCCCTCCCCGCCGGTGCCTGACCCCCCTCCTACAGAAGCCGACGAGTCGACCCCGCCCGCCTGGTCGGTCTACCTCGTTCGCCGCGGAGATGGAGCGTTGTATACAGGCATCGCCACGGATGTTGAACGGCGCTTCGCCGAGCACTGCGAGGGCCGAGGCGCCAAAGCCCTGCGCGGGCGTGGGCCCCTCATGCTCACGACCTTCACGGTCGCCGGAGATCGCTCCGCCGCCCAGCGAGCCGAGAGCAGGATCAAGCGCCTCCCGAAGGCCAAGAAGGAGCTCCTCTCCCGCAGCCGCGACAAGCTGACGCTGTTCGTCAAGGCCACGCTCGAGGAAGACACCGAAGGCCGCGCGAACTGATCGCCGGGCTGCCCGGCTTGGGCCTGCCCTTCAATGCACCTCATCAGGGCGCACTGCTCGGACGCCGTCGGTCCCGCGCGAATGGCCTCCGTTGGCGTCGGTGAACGGGAGGATCGCCAGCGGGTGTGAACCGGCGGGACCGCCCATGCGGCCAAGCCCTGCCGCGCTCGGTCGTCGCAGCGTGGGCAGGCGCTGCTCCAAACCGCCCGCTGCGACGGGCTCGAGCCCCAGCCCGCCCGGGTCGAGGGCGGGTCGCTCGGGGCTCGGTACATGAGAGTTCGAGCAGGGGCTAAGCTGCCCTACGCAGCCGGCGTCCCTTCGCAGGCGTCCCTTCGCCGGCATCCCTTCGCCGGCATCCCTTCGCTGGCATCCCTTCGCTGGCATCCCTTGCCCCGGCGAGTGAGGCGGCGCTGGGCTCTGGGGCGGATCCGCCGCCGGAGACCGATCCCCGCGGAAGCTGCCGGTCACGCCGCTCAAGCGCTACGCTCTTTCCGTGGATCAAATCAGCGACCAAGAAGAGGCCCGGCTCAGGCGCCTCGCCGACGGAGTCCTCGCGGGCGATCGCACCCAGCTCGCCAGGGCGATCACGCTGGTGGAGAGTACCCGCCGCGAGGACGAGGCCCTCGCACAGCAGCTCCTCAAGGCGGTCCTCCCCGCGACCGGTAAGAGTCACCGCATCGGGGTCAGCGGCGTCCCCGGGGTCGGCAAGAGCACCCTCATCGAGCGCCTCGGCGGACAACTCGTGGACAAGGGACACCGCGTCGCAGTCCTCGCTGTCGACCCGTCGAGCGCGCTCACTGGCGGCAGCATCCTCGGCGACAAGAGTCGGATGGACACCCTCGCTCGACGCGAGGGCGCCTTCATCCGGCCCTCCCCCAGCGCCGCGACACTCGGGGGCGTGGCACGACGAACCCGAGAGACCCTTCTTCTCTGCGAGGCCGCAGGCTTTGACATCGTCCTCGTTGAGACGGTCGGCGTCGGGCAGAGCGAGACGGCCGCCCGCGACATGGTCGACACCTTCGTCGTGCTGCTCTTGCCTGGCGCCGGCGACGAGCTCCAGGGCATCAAGAAGGGCATCCTCGAGGTGGGTGACGTACTCGCCGTGAACAAGGCGGACGGCGAACGGGTCGCGCTCGCCCGCGCCGCAGCGCGAGATCACGAGGCCGCGCTGCGCTACCTACGGCCGAGGGACCAGCACTGGGCACCGACCACTGTGGTCGTGAGCGCCGAGACCGGCTCGGGGATGGAGGAACTCTGGGGCAACATCCAGCAACATCGAGCCTCCCTGGTCGAGGCGGGAGTCCTGGAGCGGCGCCGTGGCGAGCAGGCCTCGCGTTGGATGTGGTCGATCATCGAAGAGCGACTGATGACGGGTTTCCGCGACCACGGCGAGGTGCGGCGCCTGCTCGAAGCGCTCGAGGCCGATGTCGAGCGAGGCACCCTGCCGCCCGGGGCCGCTGCCGACCGCCTCCTCCGGGCGTATCGGAGCTGAGCGGCGCCGTGCCGATGGACAGCAGCCTCCTGGTCTCACGCTCCGGCCCCTCGTGGTTCCGGGCACAGGCACGCCGCCTGACCCGGTGGAGCCTGCTCCTCCTCGCCTGCTCCGCCCCACTCTCATCCTGCGGCGACGGAGCCCAGTCAAGACCATCTGGCGGTGACGCTGACCGGCGCGGCTGGGCCCTCGATGAGCCCGGCCTCTTCGGCTTCCGCCGCCCAGGTCGCGTTGAGGACGGACTGGGAGCGATCGGGTACGCGACGGGCTCAGAGTCGGCACCGGCCACCACGGGCCTCCTGCTGTGGGATCCGGACCGGACCGAGGACGGGCTCACCTTGATGTGCTCGGGCGATGCCGCAGATGCGGTGCTGGTCTCCCTGGAGGGCGACGTCGTCCACCGGTGGGCCCTGCCCTACGCAGAGCTCCCGGAGGCACCACCTCTCGAGGGACCGCACCAGCTTCCATGGCGTCGCGTCCAGCTCCTCGAGGACGGCGCGCTGCTCGCGATTCACTCGGGCAGAGCCTTGGTCTGCGTGGACCGCGACTCGGAGCTCCGCTGGGCGGTGATGGACCGCGTCCATCACGACCTCGACGTTGCACCTGACGGCTCCATCCTCGCTCTCAGCCGAGTGGAGCGGATCGTCCACCAGGTGAACCCGGCCGAGCCGATCGTGGACGACCTCATCGTTCGCTACGGTCCAGACGGGACATTCCTGGGCGCGACGAGCCTCTGGGACGCCTTCACCGCGTCCCCTCACGCAGCCCTCCTCGAGCGGCTCACCGTCCGGACGGGCGACGTGATGCACGCCAACTCCCTCGACCTCCTGGACGAGCGCGAGGCGGAGCGGCTCGCCATCCCTGGGGTAGCCGCGGGTCAGGTGTTGGTCTGCCTGAGGGACCTCGATCTCGTCGTGACCGTGGACCTCGACGCCGCGCGCTTCACCTGGCTCACCGGCGGCCCGCTGGCGTCTCGTTGGCGAGCCCCCCATGACCCTTCAGTCCACACGGATGGGTCCCTCTTGATCTTCGACAACCGCGGTGGCGTCGCCGAGTCCTCCCGCCTCCTCCGGGTCGACCCGGCGACGGGCTCTATCCTTTGGCGCTGGAGCGCGACACCCCCTGCGGCCTTCGCGTCCTTCTTTTGCGGCACGGTCCAGCAGCTCGATGGCGGGAACCTGCTGGTGGCCGAGTCCACCCAGGGACGCGCGCTCGAGATCGACCCGGGGAGCGGCGACGTGGTCTGGGAGTATGTCAGCCCCCGCGTCACCGGCACCAACCGCGCACTGGTCGCCGCGCTGTTCATGGCCGAGCGGGTCCCCCACCCCGATTGGCTCCCTCGTTGACGGACGAGCCCCCCCCGCCACGCCCACGACCACCGTGGCTCGCCGGGTGACTAGCGCCCTCGCTGGGTCACCGGGTCCTGGGGCTCCAGCTTGATCTCGACCTCCCCTCCCGGCTTCGCGACCCTGAGGACGAGGACATCCCCCGGACCCAGCGCATCCAGCACGTCGACGAGGTCCTCGCGGGAGCGCACCGGCTTGCCGCCGGCGCCGACGATGACATCGCGAACGATGAGCCGGTCCTCCAGGCCTGCGGCCGTCACCGTCTGCATGGCTCGTAACCCCGCGCGCGCGGCGGGCCCTCCCTCGTCGAGCTCCGCGACCACGACCCCCTCCAGCGGGGCCTCGGGCTGGCTGCTGATCTTGGCGAGCAGGGCCGCGCTGTTCCTGTCGCTCGCTGTGACGAAGCCGTACCTGGGCTCCCAGCGAAAACCGTCCTTGAGGATCGACGGCACGACCTCCTGGAGGCGATCCACGGGGAGCGCGAACCCGACCCCTGCCTGACGCCGGGAGTCCGCATGAATCGCAGCGTTCATCCCGATCATCCGCCCCTGGTCGTCCAGTAGCGTGCCCCCGGAGGACCCCGGATGCATGGCGGCGTCGGTCTGCATGACACCCTCGATGAACTGCCCCGACTTGGACCGGATACGCCGCCTCAGGCCGCTGATGTGCCCAACTGAGAGGGAGTGAGCCAGCCCATAGGGGCACGACACGGAGAAGGCCTCGGACCCCACAGAGAGATCTGATGAGGAGCCGACTCGCACGGGCACGAAGCGTTCGGGCGACGCATCAATGCGGACCACGGCGACATCCGTCGCAGAGTCGATTCCAACGAGCTTCGCCTCCCACTCGGAGCCATCAGAGAGCGTCACCAGCGCCGAGGTCGCGCCGTTGATCACATGCAAGCAGGTCACGACGTGCCCTGATCGATCCCAGATCCACCCAGACCCGGTTCCAGAGATGAACTCCGTGGCGTCGGACTCGTTGCCTTCCACCTCCCTTGAGCGGGTGGTCACATGTACCACCGAGGGCGAGGCGTCAGCGAAGATCGTCTGCGCGAGCGTCAACGCTCCAGGCGCCCGGGGCGTCACCGGCCGCCGCGAGTCTGCGGCCCCCCCCGCCTCAGACCGGGGCTGCAGCCTTACCCCCGAGGCGCCGGGCACGCTGAAGCCGAATCGGTCCGGGTAGAGCCGAATCAAGAGCAACAGGACGAGGAGCGCGAGGGTGAGCGTGGAGAGGAAGACCAGTACGGCATCGCGCCGGCGCTCGACCCGCTTGGAGCCGCCGCGCCCCTCAGCCTCTCCTGTGTACTCACCGCCCATCCGGATGGAGGGTACGGCCCCCGAGGGGACTTGTGAGCGCGCTTGCCTCGATCCTCAGTGAGGGGCCGGAGGTTAGTGAGCAACAGGAGGTCGCAACGCGTATTGTCCTCGGCCCGCGAACCTCGCGTGCGCGACCTCTCCTTGAGCCACACCCGCAAAGAACTCGGCGTCCTCTGCCGCCTGTCGCTGCCGATCCTGCTCACGAACGTGTGCTGGATGGCCGTCGGGCTCGTGGACCTCTTGATGCTCGGTCGGTGGTCCAGTGAGGCCGTGGCGGCCGCGCTGCTCGCGGGGGTCTGGGTGCACCTGACGCAAGTTGCCGGGATCGGCCTCGTGATGGGGATCGACCCGATCGTGACCCAGGGCCATGGAGCACGCGACCGAGAGGCCCTCGGCCGCGCGCTACAGCGCGGGATCATCGTCGCGCTGCTGGCCTCAGTCCCCGTGGTCTGCTTGCGCTTCTTCACCGCCGAGTTGATCGCCGCGTCCTGCAGTTTTGCCGAGTGGATCGCCGGCTCCGGCGAAGGGCTAACCGCGGGCAGAATCGACGTGGAGAGCGCCGCCCGCCTCGGCCAACCAAGTGAGCGGTACGCGCTGAGTCAGTCCTTCGCGACTCCCTTCTTCCTCGTCTACATCGCGTTCCGGCAGCACCTCCAGGGCCGCGGGATCCTCAAGCCAGCGCTCGCCGTCGCCGTGATCGCGAACGCCGTCAACGTCTTCGCGAATTGGCTGCTGATCTTTGAACTGGGCTGGGGCATCACCGGAGCAGGGATTGCCACGGGGATCACCCGGACCTTCATGTGCTTGGCAATCCTCTGGATGGTCCGCAGGCACCGGCTCCTCCGCGGAGCGTGGGTCTCCTGGGACCGCGCGTCGCACTCTCTGGCGGGCATCGCGCAGGTTCTGCGGTACGGCGCCCCGGTCGCCCTTCACCTCACCCTCGAGCTGGGCGCGTTCGGGGCCACCACCTATCTCGCGGGCATGCTCGGCATCGAGGCCACCGTGGCGCACGGGGTCGTGATCAACATGGCGAGCATGACCTTCATGGTCCCGCTCGGCATCGCCCTCGCCGCCGCGACGCGCATCGGCAACCTGATCGGCGAGCGACGCTTCAGGGATGCCCAGTCCAGCGCCCAGCTCGCCCTCGGTCTCAGCGCGGTCGCCATGGCCGCCCTGGGCCTGGGCCTGTACCTCGGGCGCCACTGGCTGCCGTCCCTCTACATCCCCGACGACCCCGACGCCCTCTCGATCGCGGCGAGGATCCTCCCGATCGCAGCGGCCTTCCAGATCGTGGACGGGCTCCAGGTCGTCGGAGCTGGGATCCTGCGGGGCATGGGACGCACCGTCCCGCCGGCCGTCTTCAACTTCATCGCATGGTGGGTCATCGCGCTCCCGCTCGCTGGCTGGTTTGTCCTCCGGCGCGGCGACGGTTTGATCGAGGTCTGGTGGTCCCTCGCCCTCGGCCTCGGTGTGGTCGCGGTGCTCATCGTCGCCTGGGTCTTCAAGCGGGGCCCGGCGTCGCTCTCGCCCCCATCGCCCTGAAGGAGCCGCCGCTCCCCCCTGGGAGGACCGGACGTTCCAAGTCGAGATCCTCGGTGAGAGGAAGGTGAGAGGAACTGCCCGGCGTGCCACGCTGTCCCGCTACGGTGGCGACAATGCGCATCCTTGTCGTTGAAGACTACGGCCCGCTCCGCGGCCCAGTGGTGACCGCGCTCCGCGAGGAGGGCTGGACGGTCGACGTGGCCGGTGACGGTGAGGGGGCTCTGCGAGTCATCGAGGAACAGGCGCTGGACCTCGTCATTCTCGACCTGATGATCCCCGGCATCGACGGGCTGAACGTCCTCCAGCGGACACGCGCCGACGGAAACCTGGTGCACGTCCTTGTGGTGACCGCGCGCGACAGCGTCGAGGACCGGGTGCGCGCCCTCGACGCAGGTGCAGACGACTATCTCGTCAAGCCCTTCGCCATCGAGGAGCTCATCGCCCGCACGCGCGCGCTCTTGCGGCGCAAGTTCCAGGTCAAGTCCCCGGTCCTCCAAGTCGGGCCCCTGTTTGTCAGTACGACCGAGCGCCTTGTGAAGATGAACGATCAGGCGATCGACCTCACCGCTCGCGAGTACGCGCTCCTTGAGTACTTCGCGTACCGACCCAATGAGGTCGTGACCCGTGCCGAGGCCCACCTGAGCCTCTACGGGGGGAATAGCTCGGCCAGCAGCAACGTGGTGGACGTCTATGTGGGCTACCTCCGCAAGAAGCTAGAGGCCGGCGGCGCGCCGCGAGTGCTCCACACCCGCCGTGGCCAGGGGTACATCCTCACAGCCCCGAACCAGCCTTGATGTCGAACCGCAGCATCGAGCGGCGGATCGTGGTCGGGGTCACCCTCGCCATGGCCGCCACCATCCTCGGGTCTGGCGCCCTCATCTTCGAGACCTACCGCAGTAGCGCACGCGCCGATGGCGAGCTGAGCCTCACCAAGTTCCTCGAGATCAGCGCCGAGCGGCTCGCCGCAGAATCAGTCTTCGCGAGCCGGCCCGGGCCTCCCGGGCTTCCGGGGCCGTCGAGTGGGCTGGACGCCTACCCCTGGATCTGCTGGAGAGCGGAGGAGTTCAGTGAGCTGAACCGCTCGGCGAACTTCCCCGACCTGAGGCTGCCGAAGGTCGAAGCCCGCGAGGCCGGCCCGGAGGGCAAGCCCACCGGCCTGCAATTCGTCGAGGCTGTGAGCGCCGAAGGCCTGCACTACCGCATCGTGACGGCCTCGTTCGTCCCGGTGATTCGAGGCGTCCCTGACTCGCGACGGGGTGACAGCAGGGGTGGAAGGCGCGAGCGAGATCGGCGCGCCCAGGGCCCCCCCTTCCGGCCCGATGATCAGTTCCTGATCCTGGTGGCGAGTCCCATGCAGGAGGAGTTCGAGCGGTTCGCTGAGCTCGCCAAGCTCATGCTCTTCGGCGGCGTTGCCGCCCTGCTCGCCGCCGCGCTCCTGATACGCACCAGCGTCCGACGCGGGATGGCCCCGCTCGGGGTCCTTACCAGGACCATCGAGAGCCTTGGGCAGGGCAACCTCGACCGCACGGTCAAGCTCCCCGACGCGCCGCTCGAGCTCGTCCCCATCGTCGAAGCCCTCGAGCGGTCGCGGGGGCAACTCGCAGACTCCTTCGCCCGGGAGCAGCGCTTCACCGATGACGTGGCCCACGAGCTGCGAACGCCGCTCACTGGCCTGCGAGCGAACCTGGAGGTTGCCTTGCGACGCGAGAGGAGCCTGGAGGAGCTGAAGAGCGTGCTCCGCACCAACCTCTCTTCCACCCTCGATCTCCAGCAGATCGTGGACAGTCTCCTGCTCCTGCGCCGGACGCGCACGGTGAGCGAGCAGACCCACCCGGTCGACCTACGCGAAGAGATCGAGCAGGCCTTCGAGGAGCAGCGCTGTCTGCTCGACGAGCGCTCCTTGACCGTCACCTACGACGTGGAGGACGGCGGCCCATCGACCGCATCAGGCACCCTCGCCCTCGTGCGGAGGATCACCTCGAACCTCGCGCGTAATGCCGCCGATTACGCCAACACCGGCACGTCGATCTCCGTTGCGCTCCACGCGGCATCCGGCTTCCTGACGCTGGTGGTCGAGAATCACTCGAACGCCCTGTGCGAGGAGACCGCCTCTCGAGCCTTCGATCCCTTCTGGCGAGCGGACACGGCCCGCAGCGCCGACGATCAACACGTCGGGCTCGGGCTGTCGATTGTCGAGGGCTGCGCCTCTGCCCTCGGTGGACGCGCCGCGGTCGAGGCCAAGGACGGCACCTTCCGGATCGCGGTCGATCTGCCGATCGCCTGAGCGGCCGGGCTCTCACCTGGCGGGGCGCTGGCTGAGCCCGCTCGCCCATCCCGGACGCGACGCAACCTCCCTCTCAGCCAAGGCACAGAAAGAGCGGGGCGGGGACCTGG